>JBFFNX010000297.1:0-3401 GCA_041562995.1 Desulfurivibrionaceae bacterium | reverse complement strand
TTCGAGCGCTGGATAACCGTAACCTGGCTACCCAGGCGGGCAAAGGCCTGGGCCATCTCCACCGCAATGGGACCGGCGCCAAGAACGATGAGCGACGTGGGTAGCCGATCAAGATAAAATATCTCCTTATTGGTTATATGGGGCGTACCTGCCAAGCCGGGAAAGGCGGGGATGGAGGGGGAAGAACCAGTGGCCACCACCCATTTTTTGGCGGAGATAGTCCGCCCGGCAAGCTCCACCAGGTGCTCATCGCGAAAGCGCGGCACGCCAAAGGCCACTTCAGCCCCCAGCTTATTGAAGCGCTCCACCGAGTCATGTTTCTGGATCTCGTCAATAACCCCCTTGATGCGGGCCGCAACCTGGGAAAAATCCACCGGCCCGGGTGAGACAGACGGCAAGCCATACCGCTCACCATTTTGCATGGCCTGGTAGACTTGGGCCGCCTTGATCAACGCCTTACTGGGCACGCAGCCGTAATGCAGGCAATCGCCGCCCAGCATGGCTTCTTTTTCAATCAAGATGGTCTTGGCACCGAGCTGGGCCGCCCCAGAGGTAACGGTCAGCCCGGCGGCACCGCCGCCGATAATACCTATATCATAGTCAAACGGGGCCATCACATACTCCTTTCCCTGCACGTTTTGTCGTTAGTGATTGTGAGCAGCCAATCCAGTCATCCATTCCATAAAAAATAGCCATGCCGGTCAATCTATTTCTCAAGCAGGCAGGCATTCTCCACAACAGCACCCGAACTCCACACAAAAAAACGGCACAGCGGCGGCCGTGCCCCGGGCTTTTGATGACTGGCAGGGAGCAATATGGTATAGACTCGGTTTACAGATCTTCCAGGAGAATCGATCATGAAACCCCATAGTTTAAATGAGCGCGAAGAAGAGCTTGATGTCTTTTTCGGCATTATTAATCGTTTTATCGGCTACTTCACCCGTGACGCCATCCGGGCCACGGCAAACGATACCGCCAGCGAATACCCCTTTGTCCCCATGGATACCCGCCAGGCCTATACCCAGATCGGCCTGGCCCGGGATCTGCTCCGCCAGGAAAAGAGAATGCGGCCCGGCATCTCCTTCATTGATGTGGGCTGCGGCATCGGCAATGTCATGCTCATGGCCGAGCTCATGGACTTTTCCGTTTACGGTATTGAGAAGGACGAATACCCCTATAAGATAGCAGAAAAACTAATGGGTAAAGAATGTGTGGCCCAGGATGACATCTGGCAGTTTGAGCGCTTTAGCGACTTCGATGTGATCTATTACTTCCGACCCTTTGCTGAAAAAAAGCTGCAAATCGCTTTTGAACAGATGATCGAAGAGAAGCTCAAGCCAGGCGGCATTCTCATTGCCAACCGCAAGATGGACATGGAAATTGACCACAATCCCCGTTTTCGGCGCCTGGAAGAACAATGGCCGGTCTGGCAGAAAATCGCCGCAACTTAATAAGGAACAGACAATGCATAAAGCCACATTCTCTGTAGCCACCACCAGCTCGATGGAACTTATCGACATCACCTCGCAGGTGAGCGCAGCTCTCAAAGAAAGTGGGGTAACAAGCGGCATCTGCCACCTTTACAATCCCCATACCACGGCCGCCCTGACCATTAACGAGGGGGCAGACCCCACCGTGCAGACCGATATCATCATGGCCATCAAGGAAATCATGCCCTTTGAGCTGCCCTTTCGCCACGCCGAGGGCAACTCGCCCTCCCATGTCCTGGCCTCGCTTTTTGGCGCCTCGGAGATGATCTTCATCGAACAGGGCCGCCTGCTGCTTGGTACCTGGCAGAAGGTCTATTTTTGTGAGTTTGACGGACCGCGAACCAGAAAGGTACATGTCCGCATTGCCAAAGAAGAGTAAAAGCTTTTACTTTTCAGGGCCGGGCAAGAGGTTATTCTTGCTTAGATCGGTAAGGTCTGATCAGCCGCTGAGCCCCTTGCGCAGAACCTCAAGCTCGCGCTGGCGGACATAACGCAGGACCTTCTCCTCGTCTGTCCCGGTCAGGCAAAAACAGACCCCGAAACAAAAGAGCATGGGATGCTGCTGGCGGACAAATTCACGCACCACTTCAGCCTCGGCGACCTCAATGGTCAGGATACCGTTTTCGGCTCCAGGGAGCTTTTCATGACAGGGCACGGAGAGAAGAAGCTTTTTGAGATACTTACCATGCTGGGGGATTTCGTTATCAAATTTTGAATACATCAGGATGCCGCCGACGCTCAGGTCCTTGACATCAAAATCGCAGAGCTCGTTATTATACATGAAGGAGACCTTACTCTCCCGGGGCAAGAGCACCCTGTAATGACCGCGGCGCTGGAGCATGAAGAGCTCCCGGGGCAAGGTGCATTGAAGGGCATCATCGGTGGTGGCCCTGACCATGGTGACAAAATGCATCCAGACCATGGCCTCATTACGAAAGACCACCCTGAATTTATTGTTGTCAGGATTCCAATCCTTTGGTTTATCAATGAAGATAGATTGCTCATCAAAATCAAAGAGCAAGGTGCTGCCGGATTGATAGCCCTTGCAAATCAGATTGATTATGACGCGCCTTTTCTTCAGATGCTCCAGGTTTTTCCGGATAATACCCGAGCTCTGGGTGATCTCATAGCCCCCTTCCATGGAGACCCAGCCAATCTTCAGGGCTGTGCTATTTAAATGAGTGTCAAAATCCATAACTAGCCAACTATAATACCTACGACCCTATGACATGAATAACGATAATGATCCTGCTGAAATCTGCTTTGGCCTTGACCGCCAGACAGACGAACAATCACTTGCCCATTTTATCCGCCGCTTTGCTTCCCCTGCCGTCCTGGAGACCCTCATCCCCCGCATGACAGACGCAGAGATAACAGAACTCCTCGATTCTCTTACCAAAATAATGGGTAGCCATTTCAAAGAAAGTGAATACCATACACTTTTTCTCGGCAGAAAGAGATAAAAGGATAAACGCCGATCGCAAAAAGCCATAGCCACTTTTTAATCCTAAGCTCTTGTTTTTATGTATAGTATCATTTTAACAATAAAATTACATACCAGAAACTTCATCAGGCTCGCCTGGTCCAGGGAGATCCCCGAGAGGAGAAAAAATCTGTGAAACATCCCATCATGCGCAACCTGCGGGATTACCTGGATGTCATCCGTCAGGATGGTGATCTCCTGGAAATCGATGTTGAAGTGGATCCTTATCTGGAAATCGCCGAAATCCACCGCCGGGTCATCGTTCAAGGTGGGCCGGCCCTACTCTTTACCAATGTCAAAGGCAGCCAGTTTCCGGTGGTGACCAATCTCTTCGGCACCTCCCACCGGATGGAACTGGCATTCGGCAACCGGGCCCAGCACTTTGTCGCTGATCTGGTGCGCGCCGCCGAAACCCTGATGCCGCCAAC
>JBFFNX010000296.1:0-3405 GCA_041562995.1 Desulfurivibrionaceae bacterium | reverse complement strand
TGAAAACAGTGAGCCGGTGCTTGAGGCCTTAGGAAGGATCAACAAGTCTGTGCAGCATTATCTTGGTCTGAAGACCGCCATCAGTGCCCTGACCGGTTTTTTAGTAAGTGTCATCCTCATGCTTTTTGGCATCCCTTTTGCCCTGCTTTGGGGGGTCCTTGCCTTTGCCCTCAATTTTATCCCCAATATCGGCTCGCTTATTTCGGTGGCACCACCGGTGGCAATCACCCTTTTTCAGAGCGGTTCCATTACGAAGACCTTGGTTGTGGCTGCAATGTTGATTTCTGTCCAGATGGTAGTGGGGAATGTTGTGGAACCAAAAGTGATGGGTAGGGGTCTAAATTTAAGTCCCCTTGTGGTTCTTCTCTCCCTGCTTTTTTGGGGATGGATGTGGGGCATTCCAGGGATGCTGCTTTCCGTACCCTTGACTGCCGCGATTAAGATTGGCATGGAACAGCTTGACAGCACCAGGCCTGTTGCCAGGATGATGGCGGATAAATAGGGGGGCTTGAAAAAATTTCTGTGTCCCCTTGCCCACAATGAAGAGCAAAATTATTGTTGTAACCAATATTAAAAGGTCTTTTTTAAAGGAGAAAAGCAGATGTATCAGAATCAAGTAGATCGGGCCGCTTACACGAGTACGGCTCAAACCCAGGCAGTTACTGTTTTTCTGGCAAAGGTTTTCAACTGGATGGCCATAGGCCTTGGCCTTACGGCCCTGGTTGCTTTTGTAGTGGCCTCTTCAGAAACTGCCGTCCAGTTTTTTTATGTTAACAGGTCCATGCTCTTTATGGTGATGCTTGCTGAAATAGGGCTTGTTATCTATCTCTCGGCGCGCATTGAGAAGATGGAGGCTGGGACAGCCACAGCCCTTTTTCTGCTGTATTCCGCCCTTAACGGTATTACCCTTTCCTGGATTCTTCTCCTTTATACGGCTACCTCGGTTGCCACGACCTTCCTGGTGGCGGCAGGCATGTTCGGTTCCATGGCCATCTATGGTTATGTCACCAAAAAGGACCTTTCGAGCTGGGGATCCTTTTTGTTTATGGGACTTATTGGCATTATCATTGCCAGTGTGGTGAATATCTTTATCCACAGTTCCATGATGAGCTGGTTGATTTCCGGGATCGGCGTTGTCGTCTTTACCGGTCTTACCGCCTATGATGTCCAGCGGATAAGCCAGATGGGGGTCACTGCCATGTCCGGCAGTGACGGTGCTGTCAAGAAAATGGCAATTCTCGGTGCTCTCACCCTTTATCTCGATTTTATTAATCTCTTTTTAATGCTGCTGCGTTTTCTGGGGAATCGGAACTAGGCAGACGTTTAAGGAAAGAGCAAAAAAAAGGCGCCTGCTGTTCCAAGCATGGCGCCTTTTTTTATTGCTGTTGGACACTATCATTATTGATGGCCAGTGACTTCCGTGAGCTGTTCACGGAGATCATACAGGGCGGCAAGATAGTTGTTTTTTTCTGCCAGAGCATCTGATTGCTCCATCTCGCCAATGAGATTGGGGACAAGGGGGGCCAGGTTGATTTTGTATTTGTTTAAACCTTGCTGGTCTGCTTGGTTGATAATGAGAATACTGTAATATTGTGCCAAGAGACCGAGGTGGCCTTCTCTTCGTGCCAAGTATGCTCTACCTCCGGTGGTTTGCAGGAAGAAGGCGGCATACTCGTAAAGATTCTCAAGGCTGGGGCGTAATGGATAGGAATGGTTAAGGCACATTGGCATGAGATTGAACCATTCATAGAAATAGCCACAGGTTTCTTCTGTGATATCCGCTTCATTTTTAATGATTTTAAGAAGGAAGGTGAGGTTTTGTGTCCCCAGCGTTCGATAGATATGGGCTGCGTTGCTGATGATGTCAGCACCGGTATGACTTTGCTCGTTGATAACAGGCGGGGATTCGAGGAGCGTATTTATGAGGCCGCTGATCATCTCCTTGCTGCCGTGGGGGAATTGATATTGCTGGATGTATTCCTGGTCGTCAAGATAGTCGAAAAACTGATCAAGCCTCTGGGTTGATTCAAGGCATGTATTGGTAAGAGTGGCCTGCATCGGTGCTTGCCGCAAACGGGGGGGCTGCTCAGTATGCAATGACTTTGCGGGGTTGGTGTTGACCATAGATTCTTCAGAGGAATCTTCGGCGTTATCGGCAGAAGGCAGGGGAATATTTTCTTGTTGCGGTGAGGCTGGAGTGACAGGAATCTCTTTTTGGGGTTTGAATAGAAAAAAAAGGCCTCCGAGAATAACGGCAACAATAATGACAATAGGAATAATAGGGGTAGATGATGGTTTCTTTGACATGGTTATGATTGATTGTCTGGATTTTATGATGACCCGCACGCTGGGTCTGAACTAAACGAGGACTGTTGAGATTTTTTACTTTACAGTACCATTTTGGAGGGGTCAATTGGATAAATAGTCGCCACAAGAACGGCCTTTTTTGCATGGTGGCGTTTAGGTTGATGAGTAACTGTTAAACGATACCAATACGCCTTGTGTTGGTTCATGTTTTTCTAAGAAACTAGATTTTTATTGTCCAAGGCGCCAGTAATGACCTACGAAACCATTTCCGTTCTCATTGTTGATGATTCTAAGGTGATGCGGCAGATCATAGCTAAACGCTTGCAGGAAATGGGCTTTGCAGACATTCATGAGGCCTCAGGTGTGCAGGTGGCCTGCAAAATTGTCGCAGAGGAAGACATTAAGCTTGTTCTCTCCGACTGGTCAATGCCCGGCTTAACCGGTTTGGATTTCCTGAAGATGGTGAGGCGTAATGAGGCAACCTCGACCCTTCCTTTTGTCTTGTTGACCGCCGAGGCCCAGTTGTATACAGTTTTGATGGCTTATCAGGAAGGGGTGAGTCAGTATGTGATAAAGCCATTCACCAAGGATTATTTTGGATACATCATTGATAAAGTCGTCCGGGAAAATTATGAATCAGAGCTGTGAACCAAAGAAGAAAGAGAGGCAAGGGAAGCGCTGGTATCAAAACTATCTGCCGTTTATAGCCCGTAGTCCTGAAATGCAGGTGGAATGGCTGGTTGTAGAATGCCAGCGCAAAAAACTTACTCAGGAGGAGTTGACTCCTTATGTCCGCCTTCTTTTTAGTGAAGAGAATGTTGCCAGCGAGGAGGAGATGCGGGGAATTTTGGCAGATCTTTCACCTGAAATGCAGGAGTTTTTTTTGCGAGTTGCAGATATTTATGATGTCCCAAGGATTATTAGACTTATTCCGGAACTTAATGAGGTTTCGGTTGAAGTAGCCCTGACCAAGGAGCTGCCGCCCTATGAGACAAAACCTCAAAAGGTAATGGATAGAGTGCTTAACGCCATAAACGAGAGGTCGGAAAGTTTATTGCAGAAGGTTGCCGCCATGGTTATTGAAAGTGGCATAGCCCC
>JBFFNX010000295.1:0-3412 GCA_041562995.1 Desulfurivibrionaceae bacterium | reverse complement strand
CACGGTGACTATGTTTGCGGAAGACCCGATCCGCCAGGAAGCGGCGGATATGCAGTTGGGCGTCATCGACGGCATCCAGGGAATAAAGATTGTGGTCAAGCCTCTTGACGTTAATAAGCCCGGACCGGTCAGCAGGTTGATCGGCTTAACCGGCGGAGCGGAACCCTTTCCGACCGGCGATCTGTTCCGGCCGCTTATCGCTGACCCCAAGCAGCCGCAGTTTTTTATCAGTCTCAATCGCTTTGAATCATTGGGGGCGCAATACACCATGGCCTCAGTGGGTTTCGGCGAGACCTTCGGTTTCTATAAGTTCTACGGCAGCCGTGAGGGAGATGGCTTGCAGTTGAGTGTGGTCGGTGGCCTGTTCGCCCAGTTCAATATGAGCACCCCTTCCCTCGACCTGATCAATGCCGATTACACCATGGGCCTTCCCGTCACCTACCGGCGTGGCGACAACTCTCTCCGCCTCCGTCTTTACCATCAGAGTTCTCATCTGGGGGATGAATTCCTCCAAGGAGAAAATCCTCCGGAGCGGGTAAATCTGAGTTATGAAGCGGTTGAGCTGCTCTATTCCCGTGAATGGCGCTGGTTTCGATTCTACGGCGGCGGCGAATACCTGCTCCACAAGGAACCCAGGGATCTCAAGCCGCTGAGCGGTCACTGGGGGATCGAGTATCGGGGGAATAGGCCGCTGCTCTGGGATGGCCGGCCGATTTGCGGAGTGGATGTAAAGAGCCTAGATGAACATGACTGGGCCAACGATACCAGCGTCAAGGCCGGCCTTGAGTTCGGTCATGCCAAACCGGGACGGCGGCGCCTGCGCCTCATGGCCGATTGGTATCAAGGGTTTGATCCCCATGGCCAGTTTTACAACAATAAGGTTGAATATTATGGCCTGGGGGTGTCTCTGGGGTTTTAATGGAATAGGGTGAAGTACGGAAGTAAAAAGGCAGGGATTGCAAAAAGGGGGATTGTCAAGTCCGCTTTATGACCCCTTTATCTCTCTTCTCCATCAATATTTTGAGGGGCCGCCACATATTGAGGCCGGATTGATTCCCGCGGCCCATCCTTTTATTGCTCTCCTTAATGTAACCACCCGTTAAGAAAGCATTTATTCTGCTTTCGCAGATCTGAGCCTGTCGGCATGCCTTTTGCAATTTATATGCAGTATCGTGGACGTCATCCACCAGCTCAGGAACCCACCCGGGAGAGATTATTCTTAACGAACGGAGATGGTTGCACCCTGACGGGACAAACTAACCCGGTTGATTTGGGGGGGGGCAAGGTGAAGCTCCGGCCATTCCGGGATATTTCGAGCCAGACACGGCGGAAACCATGTTAGTTACTTTCCATTCCAAACATTTAAAAAGAGGATAACGCAATGAATACCACCATCAGTCTGGCCCCACAGTGTTATCGCTGATTTCCGGCGTACTTATTCTGATCGTACCCCGGCTCTTGAACTATATCGTCCCCGCCATATCTGATCGTCATCGGATTGCTGGGAGTATTCGGTAATGGCCATCTATGACCTATGGTCTCCAGGTCTGTTTGGGGAAACCCATATGCGTATACAGAGCCAAAAACCTCATCGCCGGGTGAAACGTCGCTAATAAAATTTAAAAGAATTATTATTGCCGCTCAAGATTAATTTACCAAAGGGAATAAGATGAAGAGGATAAGGGAAATCGTTCTGTTGTCGTGCTGCACCATGCTCTTGGTTTCTTTTGTTGGTTGTGAGCAGAAGGGGCCAGCCGAAAAAGCGGGTGAAAAGATTGACACCATGACGGGAAAAGTCGGTGCCAAGGTGCAGGAGTCAATGGGTGCCGTCGGCGAGAAAATTGAAGAAACCGGCGAAAAATTACAGAAATAACCGTTAGGTACGTGGCGACAAAATTCTGGACACTTACCTGATGCAAATTTAACAGATAGGGGTGCCCGGAATTACCATTTGTTGGAGGAATTACCTGCAAAAGCCAAGAGCGGACTTGACCCAGCACTTTTTTCAATAAAAGGGAATGAAGCCCGGCAGGATCTCTGATTAAAACCCAAAAAAACTGGCCTTCAGCGGAACTAAATTGGCTGGTACCATTCTTTTCAATGTAATCAAAGGAGACAATATGAAAATGAAGATGATTTTAGTGCTAATGTTAGTGTCCCTGCTGTTGTCGGCTTGCATACTCCCGCCCCCGTTCGGCAGATTTCCTGGCCACGGCAGAGGTGGCGGCAATGACAAGCACCATTCTTCCGAGGGTCGTGGTGGTCGACATTGAACCATTTGGAGTTCAAACAGGATTAATGGGGTCACGAAAGCTGTAACTGACCTGTATAGGAGCAATTCCGGGGGGCGGCCCGATAAATTTACCAGGCCAGCCCCCTTTTCGTATTAATCAGCTAGGCGATTCATACAGGCTTCGGAGCAGCTAAATATCCTGTTCCATGTGGTTGACGGCGACCTGACAGCGGGAGTGTCAGCCCGTTTGTTTTGCTTACCGGATCATCA
This sequence comes from Desulfurivibrionaceae bacterium, assembly GCA_041562995.1. Taxonomy (GTDB): domain Bacteria; phylum Desulfobacterota; class Desulfobulbia; order Desulfobulbales; family SURF-16; genus BM506. The sequence goes on along the minus strand of JBFFNX010000295.1, from coordinate 909 downwards.
GATCTAAGCGGACCTATCCTGTGCTCACAATCCGGTAGGTCATGAATCAGTCACGAGAGGATTCACGGAACAGGACTACTCTCTTCTTTGTGCCCTTGGCTTTGAACATTGCCGTATCGGCATTCTTGAGAAGGCTGTCAGTTGTTTCACCATCTTCCGGAAATATGGCAATACCGATACTGGTTTTTACAGAAAGAACGGTCCCATTGAACTCGCAGGGCTCGGCAATCCTACTAAGTAGCTTCTCCGCAAAGCGACTCACGGCGGCTTCTTGTTTTACTTCCAATAACAGGCACACAAATTCGTCGCCGCCCCAGCGACAGGCAGTGTCTTCCTGGCGGAGGGCAGATTGCATGCGGCTTGCCACCATGCGCAGCACTTTGTCTCCCTGATCATGGCCATAAGAGTCGTTAATGCTCTTGAAGTGATCGATATCGATGAAAAGAACGGCGAGCTTCCACCCGCGCCGTCTTGCTTCGGCCAACCCATGTTTGAGAGCCTGCTCAAATGAGGCCCGATTCGGAATGCCGGTGAGGTGGTCCTGAAGGGCCGTTTCTCGTGCTGTTCTTGCTTGAGCCTGCGATTCCCACAAATCTTCGCGCATCTCGGCCAGATCGACCTTTGTGTCGGCGAGTTCGGATTCGATGCCTACTCGTGCGCCCATTTCCTTGACAAGCTGGGTGTTAACCTGATTCAGATCTTCTGCGGCTTTCGCCACATTTTGCTCGACGCATTCGTTCTGCACGATGGCCGTGTGGATTTTCTGAACAGAGACACTGCCCTTGTTGTCCTGGGTTAGAGTTGCGTTTATCGAGGTCAGTTCACCTGCAGCCTGCTCGACCTCCTGTTCGATGTGTTCACTGCGCTTGAGTAAGCGTTCAAGCGAAACGCTCTTGATAGGTGAGGTCT
>JBFFNX010000294.1:0-3424 GCA_041562995.1 Desulfurivibrionaceae bacterium | reverse complement strand
GTTGGAGCAGGACATGTCTGCGGCCGAGGTTCGGAAATTTGTAAAAGAGTATAGCAATATGCGAGTTGCTGGCAGGAAACTGGTGCAGAAGAAAATTACCCCCCACATCAAAAAGGCCCTGGCTCGGCACGGCAGGCAGGATATTGATATCCAAGCACTCTGGTCGGCGTAAAAGATGCTTTTTTCGGTAATCATTCCCACCCATAACGGCGTTCGTTTTCTTGAGCGTTCCGTGGACTCCGTCCTCCGCCAGACCTGCGCAGATTTTGAAGTGATCATTGTGGATGACGGCTCCACTGATTCCACCCCGAACCTAATTGGAAAGCTGGTTGGCAAAACTGCCGGCAAGGTCCATTCACTGCGGCAGGACAACAGCGGCCCAGGTGCGGCCCGTAACCGCGGGGTAGAAGTTGCCAGCGGCAGGTATCTACTCTTTCTCGATGACGACGATGAACTTCTGCCCGAGGCGCTTGCAGTTTTTTCTGAGGAGATAAAGAAAACCCCCCAAGCCGATTTTTTATGGGCCGGCCATTATTCCCAGGATGAGCAGGGTAAAACAAAAAAACATGGCCGACAGCCCTTTTCTGAAAATAATGTTGGTAATTTTTTGGGCTATATTCGCGGACGTTTCGGTCTTTCCCAGGGGGAGGGGGTGCTGAAGCGGGAGATATTTGCTCGCCTGAAATACCCCGAGTCGATCCGTAATAATGAGGATGTCGTTTTCTTTGCCCAGATTCTTGCCCTCTACCAGTGTCGGGCCGTTGATGAATATGTGGTGACTATCCATAAACGGCAGGAGAGCTGCCGCCATAATATTGAGTCGATTAAGGCAACCAGTGGCCGTGTCACCGATCTTCTTTTTGATCCGGAGATCCTGCCTGCCATATATATGCCTTTCAAGGATGAGTTTCTCTCCAGTCGTTACCTGAGCCTCTTTCGAGCTCTCTATTACGCGGGTCGCTATAGAGAGGCAAGAGATGCCTACGCCCACGCCATCCGCATCCATCATGCCCATCTCTATAGGTGGAGTTATCTGCGTAAATATGTACGGGCCTGGCTTGCCTTTTAAGGTGCTGGGGTGGAGGCTGCAGAGCTCGTGGAACTTGACCGAAGCCATGAGCCATGCTAAGGCTTGAGCAGAGCTAGTCGGGCAAAGATGATTTCCTTTTGTTTACAAGTTTATATGTGAGAAATATGGACAAAGAAATAACTATCCTTCACCTCTGGAGCAGCTTCAAGGGGGATTATGAACTGTTTAACCAGGTCGTCATGGGCCTTAAGGATGGTTACCATCATATAGTCTGCTTTATGACGGGCGAGCCGCCGCTCCGCGAGGTTCTTTGTGATGCTGGCTATGATGTGCGCTGGCTGCGCTATGAGAAGAAGGGCCTGCGCCGTTTTCGGGGTGGAGTTGTGAAGCAGCTTTCCGCACTTGTTGAAGAAAATCAGGTGGATATCATTCATGCCCACCGCCATAAGGCCACCTTCTATGCGGCTCTTACCGCCCGGAAGCATGCCCAGCTTAAGGTGGTTTCTTCGGTCCATGGTCTTGAACGCTCGCGGGGTGTATTCCGCAAGATAAGTAACAGGTTGCTATGGCCCCGACTGACGAAGATTATCGCCGTCTCCGGGGCGGTGAAAGAGGATATTCTCCAGGAGAACCCTTGGTTTCCGGCCGAGCGGGTTGAGGTGGTTTATAACGGCATTAATATCGAGCGTTTCAAGGGCGTCGGCCTGGACAAGCAGGCCGCCCGTCACTTTTTTTCCTTGCCCGAACAGGCCTGGATATGGGGGGCCGTGGGCCGCTTGGCCCCGGTCAAGGGCCATGCGACCCTGCTTAAGGCCTGGGCCGAAGCCGGACTGGGGAAATTGGGTTGCCATCTCGCCCTGGCCGGCGATGGCGATCTCTATGCCAGCCTGAGCGCCCTCGCCGCGGAACTGGGAATCGCCAAGGAGATCACCTTTTTAGGGCATATATCCGAGGTGCCCACCTTTCTCAAGGCCCTGGATGGTTTTGTCATGCCGTCACTGCACGAGGGTTTTCCCTTGGCGATTCTTGAGGCCTTGGCTGCAGAACTGCCCGTGGTGGCCAGTGCCGTGGGGGGTATTCCCGAAATTCTCACCGATCTTGCAGGCCAAGGCCATGCCTTCCTGGTGCCGTCAGAAAATGATAAAGAGTTCGGGGACGCCATGGCAAAGGTGGTATCATGGTCTGATCATGAATATAGACAAGCTGTTGATCATATCAGTAAACATATCCAGCGCTTTGCCGCCCAGGGTATGCTTGACCATATGGATGCCCTCTATAAGGAACTGATGAGTATCTGAATCGCTACGATGATTTTAATGAACAGGATTTACTGAAGTGAACGTTAAGAAAAAATTAGAGATTTATTCAGACCGACTTTATATAGGTTACCGCACAAGCTACAACAGGGCTGCCAGATTGTTGCTGGTGAGAAAGTTATTATCGGCAATGATGTTCTTGTTGTAGTCAATGTGATGATTACAGATCATGATCATGTCTTTGACCACCCGACAAAATCTACCTCTGCGGTCAGGAAACTGCGGAGAGCCCCGGTCATCATCGAGGATGCCTGCTGGCATGGCTGGGGGTGTGTTGTTCTAAAGAGTGTAAGGATCGGTGATAGGGGCTAATGCCGTGGTCACAAAAGACATCCCGCCTTATTCCGTGGCCGTTGGCAACCCGGCCCGGGTCATCAGGACTATTGATTTGCCGAAGAAAGAGGCTGTCTAAGCTTTTTTGGCCATTTTTCCCGCGTCTTTTCCCCTTTCCCCACGTTGTTTACCGGCTTCCTAAGTCTTTCCCCGCCATTTCAGGAGATGATACAGAATCCGTATGTCTTTAGAGGCATACGGCCACGCTCCTTTGAAAAGTTCGCGTTCTGAACTTGTTCCGCCCTTTGTTGCGGTGAGATGGCGGCCAAGCCTGAGATAGGCGCGTTTGAGCTCTCGGCGCAGAATGGGGATGTATTCTGTAAAGTCAGGGTTGTTCAGCAGTTTTTGGTACCAGTAGATCTTGTCGGTCTTGATGGTGGCAGTGCTGGTAGAGGTGTTGCTGCCATGTTCGCGACGGTAGAAGAGGGGCTCTGCGAGCTGGCCGATCTTGCCGGCCCGGCAGAGCAGAACAGGCATCTCCAGGTCTTCATAGCAGCGAAAGCGAGGGTCAAAACCGCCAAGGTCTCTTATGGTCTTGGTACGGAAAAGGCCGGTGGCAAAGACCGGCAAGGTCCCTCCCAGAAGAGAGGGGATTGGGTCATCTTGGCTAAAGAGCAGGCGTCTTTTGGCGTCGAGAATGGTCTCCTCGGTCAGGGTGCAGCCTTGGACGGAAAGACCATCGGTGAAGACGGCAACATGGTCGGCATGCTTTTCCAAGAAAAGAACCCTCTGTTCAATACTGCCC
>JBFFNX010000293.1:0-3460 GCA_041562995.1 Desulfurivibrionaceae bacterium | reverse complement strand
CATGTCTGGATTTCGGAGATCATGCTCCAGCAGACCCAGATGGATCGGGTGGTCGAATTTTTCAGCAGATTTATAAGGCGCTTTCCTGATATTGTCTGCCTGGCTGAGGCTGGCGAGGATGAACTCCTTAAGATGTGGGAGGGCTTAGGCTATTACAGCCGGGCCCGCAACCTCCATAAGGCCGCCAAGATCCTGGCGCAGCAGGGTGCTGTTTTGCCGGAGAGCTATCAACAACTCTTGCAATTGCCGGGCATCGGTCCCTATACGGCCTCGGCCATCATGGCCATCGCCTTTAACAGGCCATATACGGTGCTGGATGCCAATGTTGAACGTCTCTTTGCCCGCCTCCTGGATTTAAGCAAACCGGTCAAGGAGAAGGAGACCATCGCGCTGATCCGCAACCAGGTTGAAGATCTTCTTCCTGCCGATCAGCCCCGCGCCTTTAATCAGGCCTTGATGGAGTTTGGCGCCCTGGTTTGTAAGCCGGGGATTCCCAACTGTGGCGTCTGCCCCTTTCACGTGGGGTGTCAGGCCCTGCAGGCTGGCACCGTGGGGGAGCGGCCAGTGCTGCCCAAGCGCAAGGAACCCGTTTTGATCACTATGGCCTGTGGCCTGGTGCGTCGCCGGGGCAAATTGCTGATCCAGAAACGGCAGGCCGATGATGTCTGGGCCAATCTCTGGGAATTTCCCGGTGGCCGCCTGAAGGAGGGCGAGACGCCTGAGCAGGCCGTGGTCCGCGAATATATGGAAGAAACCGAGCTGAGTGTGGAACCGGTGGAGAAGATTGCCACGGTTCAGCATTCCTATATGAATTACCGTGTCACCCTGCACGGCTTTTTCTGTGATTTATTGCCAGATCAAGGCGAGCCAGCCCTTCATGCCGCCCAGGAGGCGCGGTGGGTGGAGGAGGCTGAGTTGGCTGACTATGCTTTTCCCTCAGGTCATCGTAAGCTTATTTCTTATTTGCAGGGCATTGAAGGGCGCACGAGGTCTTAGGTTTTGAGCCACAGGGGCTTTTGGGTCTTAAGCGTTTCTTGTTCATTTTCCCTTGCCCGGCGCCCTCCTCGTTCAGGGCTGGATGGGAAGAAGCAGATTGTCTATCTTGATGTCAGTGGTTTCTGTGGCTTTCTAGATCAGATCAGGATTTTGTCATGCCGCGCAAAAAAGTCCTCGGCCGCTGCCATGGCCTCGGCCACTGATTCGCTGCGCTGCACTGCCATGGCCAGGTGGTGGCCAAAGGGATAGTTGGCGCTGAAGTAATGGCTGAACTCCTTGAGGCGGCCGAGATGACGACCCGCTGGAAAGCGTTCTTCAAGGATCGCCACGAAACGGCGGAAAAGGGCAGGCTTATTAACAGCGGCCAGGGCTGGCCCGCCATAGATGGCATGGCCAATCTCGGCAAAGAGCCACGGTGTGGTGGGGGCGGCCCGGCCAATCATCAGGCCGTCGGCGCCGCTTATCTCCAGGCATTTTTGGGCATCCTCCACCGAGAAAATACCGCCATTGGCGATCACCGGAATGGTGAGCCACTCCTTGACCTTAGCGATCCACTCCCAGCGTGGCCTGCGGTTAAAGGGCTCTTTTTGCAGGCGGCCATGGACGGTGAGATAGTCGAGACCCTCTCCCTCCAGCATCAGGCAGAAATCACGCAGTTTATCTTCATTCAGCTCCGAGCCCAGTCTGATCTTGGCTGACAGGGGGAGTGTCGTGCTCCGCCGGGCTGCTGCAACCACCTCGCGAACCAGAACACTATCCTCAGCAAGTTTGGAGCCGGCCCCTTTAAGGCGGATGGTGGGGGCCGGGCAGCCCAGATTCAGATCCACGGCATCGGCTCCCAGGCGGTGGAGGGCAGTCATGGCGGCCTCCACATCGTCCGGGCTTGCCACCAGCATCTGGTAGGACAGGGGGTGTTCGCTGTCACCTTTAATTAAGAAGGGGTCATAGAGCGGATTGCTATGGGGCAGCTTGCGGGCCCCGAGCATCTCGGTGGAGAGCAGGCCGACGCCACCGAGCTCCATGATGATGGTGCGCAGGGCCGAATGGCTCACCCCCACCATGGGGGCGAGTAGCAAAGGGGGGGAGATGGTGAGGTCGCCGAGTTTCAGCTCCATCATTTTTCGATATCCCCACGGCAGAGCGGGGAATGGGAGGCAAGTCTTGCGGCAAGTTTCTTTTTGAGTCGGAAGCGATTCCAGTAGGTCATGGGTGCACGGCCCACCTTGATTGTGCCCGCCATGGTTTTTTCGGGTTCATAGAGCAGATCGAGGAGATGGCTGGTGTCCATGGCCCTGCCCAGATAATGGCTGCAACCGGCACAATAGGTGATGACCTTGAGCTCTCCCGCCTCCTCTTTGCGCAGTTTGGTCCAGGCCTGGGCCAAGTCTTTGTCAAGATAGCCCACGGCGCCACCTTCGCCGCAGCACAGGGTGTTTTTGCCATGGTGTTTCATCTCATGCACGGTACAGCCGGCATCAATGACCAAGGTGCGCACTGCCCCATGGATCTGGCTGTCAAAGCGCACGGCGCAGGGATCATGGAGAGTCACCTCCTGTTGTGGAGCCGCTCTGGAGGGGGCCTGGAGGAGCTCATAGATGGTCTGCACCTCCAGCTGCCCGTACTCCTTGAACATCCGAAAGCAGTTGGGGCAGGCAACCAGCACCTTTTTAATGCCCTGCTTTTTGAGGATGGCCTGGAGGCCGAAAAACATGGTTTGAAAATAATCACGGCGGCCCAGGTCGTGGGAGGGCTTGGTGCAGCAATCGAGAACCACTCCGAGATTGGGGATTTCTTTCTGCAGCTGGGTGACCACGTCCAGCACGCGCTGCGGCCGGCTGCCGGGCAGGGCGCAGCCCGGAAAGAAGATGGTGTCACACCCCTTGGGCAGGCCATACCAGGAGAAGAGCCGGGAGCTCCCCCTTTTTTCATAGGAGAGCAAGGTCCGGTGAGGGCCATAACTGCCCCGGTCACGGCTCACCAGCTGGCAGCGTTGGTCCATGAAGAGGCTGGCCGGGTCGACATCCTTGGGGCACACTGCTGTGCAGAGGCGGCAGAGGCTGCAGTGAAAGGCAAGTTCATTGTCTGGATCTTTGAGGAAAAGTTCGGCAAGGCTACGGGGGCTTCCGTTCGCACTCAGGAACGGACATTGCCTGACGCAGATGGAGCAGTCCACACAGTTTTTTGCCACGGAATGAGCTTTGTCGGAGATTTTCACTCTTTTCACAATCTTATCAAAAAATAAATTTTCATGAATATACAGTGGTATACTTAAATTGAACGTGACTAAAATTAAATGACAATTATCAAAACAACATCCTATTTCTCCAGTTATCCTTTTTATGCGATTGATCAAAAGGTCGTAAAGGAGCTGCGTGACGCATTCTCACACTGTACGGATAGTTGCCCAGCAAGTACTACAATAAAGTTATTTGAATGCTATTGCCACATAACATCTCAGCACGTG
>JBFFNX010000292.1:0-3473 GCA_041562995.1 Desulfurivibrionaceae bacterium | reverse complement strand
GGTCCTGCTGTCGAGCTGGGTCATCCTGGCGTCATCAAGAATCTTGTTATCATCTGCATTTCTGATGTCGACCTCGCCCCGGACCAGGCGCTCCTCAAAATCAGAACCCACCGCAGTAATCTGGACGATCTTGCCCAGAGTGGCCGGCGTAGGGTTCAGCTTGATGCTCACCTCGCCGTCAGCGGCAAGAGCGAATGGTGGTGCGGCAAACATCGCTGTTAATGCCGCAGCTGTCAGTGACAGCTTCATAAATTGATTCATACTAAGCACTCCTTAATTCTTCGTTTTTCCCTGGCCAGAATTGTTTTTGAATCACCATGATCCTCAACCACCGCCAGTTCCCAACCCCCCATGCCTGGAAAACTTCCCCGTCAATCAATCAGTGCTAAAAAAAATCAAATCACCATCGACTTGCGAAAGGGGAAAAACCACACATGCAATTCCATAACCATCCTTAGATACGTCGTTTTATTGCCTTCGACAATGAGCGGATCGCTCAAAAAAGACCTAGGCGAAACGCCTAGTTTTCACCCAAAAGGCAGGACAAAAAGGGCAAAAATAGCCATATAGCCATTTTCGTCTGGCCATATGACTATTTCCCCTGAAACAGGGGCCATATGGCTACTATCGCCCCCCATAAAGCCACCACCGACTTCCACAAAAAAAGGCCCTGGAGGATAAATGAAGACGACGTTAGGGCAAGACGTTGCCGAGTATCTACTCGGTGTCATCTTCGAGAAAGCACAACGGCATAAGAAAAATCTAAAGTGCGATGGCAATCAAATTTTCTTTTTTTGACAAGGGCGAGGGAGTTTGTAGCTGACGGGATGCTATTTGCTTAAGCCATGCTTTTTGAGTTTGTAGCGGAAGGTATCGTATTTCATGCGCAGCAGAATGGCCGCCTTTTTCTGGCTATTACCGCTCTGCTCCATGGCCTGGATAAGAAGATTTTTCTCAAGCTCCTCCACATCAACCCCTTCCGGCGGCAGGACAAAGGGTCCGCCCGAGCCGGCAGCAGAAAAAGACTCGGAACTGTCGCGAATCTCAGGAGGAAGATGGTGGGGTTCAATAATGGCCGGATCCTTGAGGACCACCAGACGCTCCACCATATTGCGCAGCTCCCGGACATTGCCGGGCCAGTCATAGCTGCGCATCAAGAGCAAACTCTCCTCACTAAAACCCTCGATACCATTTTTCCGGTACCGTTTGTTATAGTAATCGAGGAAATGATAGGCCAGGGGGCTGATATCATCAGGCCGTTCCCGTAATGGCAAGACATGAAGGTGAAAGGTGTTGAGTCGATAGAACAGATCAAGCCGGAAAGTGCCTTTTTCAACCTCAGCGGCAATGTCCTTATTGGTGGTGGCAAGCACGGTAACGCTCACTGGAATCTCTTCCTGACCGCCAACCCTTCTAACCCTCCGCTCCTCAAGGGCCCGTAACAACTTGCTCTGCAAATCTATTTTAATTTCCGCTATCTCATCAAGGAGCAGGCAGCCGCCATCAGCCAACTCGAAAAGTCCTTTTTTGTCCTGCCTGGCATCGGTAAAGGTGCCTTTGGCATGGCCAAAGAGTTCCGCCTCCAGCAATGATTCCGGCAGCGCGGCACAGTTAACCCGAATCATCGGGGCCTGACTGCCATGGCTCAGCAAACGATGGAGATAACCGGCCACTAGCTCCTTGCCCGTGCCACTCTCGCCGGTAATCAACACCGTATCGACTCCAGCCTCGGCAATAACCTTCGCCTCCTCTTTCAGGGCCAGGGTGTGGGCATCGTCACCAATGATCTGGGTGTGATTAAGCGTTTCCCACCTCTTGCGGAAATAGCCGACCTCTTCCCGCAATCTCTCCTTTTCCAGGATGCCGGCCAGGACCAGGAGGACCTCATCCATATTAAAAGGCTTGATGAGATAATCGGTGGCGCCCAGCTTCATCGCCTTCACCGAGGTCTCCACAGAGTCGTCAGCAGTGAGCATGACCACCTGGGTGGAGATATGCTGTTTTGTTATCTCATCGAGAATTTCAAGACCAGTCATACCGGGGAGATTATTATCAAGCATGGTGATATCCGGGGCCCAACCGGATATTTTGGCCAAAATATCCGCGGTGGTGCTTTCATAGCGCACCTCATACCCTGCCTTTTGCAAGGCCCGCGTCAGCATAGCACCGATGAATTCATCATCCTCAACAACAAAAATTCTGCCTTTAACTGGCATCGCTGGCACCTCCGGAAAGAGGCAGGGCAATAAGAAAAAGGGCCCCGCCTTCTGGACGGTTGGCAGCAACGATAGACCCCTGATGCAGACCAATGAGGGTTTTGCAGGTAGCCAAGCCAAGGCCTGAGCCCTTGGGCTTGGTGGTGAAAAATGGGTTGAAAACATCGTCAATCATGGCTTCATCGATACCGCAACCGGTATCTGATATAGCCACCTCTACCATGTCTGCCGCCTTATTGGTCGAGATGGCAATGGCGAGCGTCCCGCCGTCAGGCATGGCCGCGGCCGCGTTCAGAAACAGATTGAGAAAGACCTGATACAGCTGGTTTGGGTCAGCCTGGATGGCGGGCACCGGGCTTTTCCTGTCCCAAGACACCTTCACCTTTTGGGTGGTAACAGCTGGGGTGAAGAGCAGAGCCCGATCAATGATTTCTTTCAACGACGTAGTGATTAATTGCGGCGGCTTGGGCCGGGCAAACTCCAGCATGTTGGTAAACAGACCCTCTATCCGGTTAACCTCCCACACCACCTTGATGAGAATCTCCCTATCCTCTTTGGCAATTGTTGACTCAGCGGATAAAACCTCCATGGCGGCCTTGATACCGGCCAGGGGATTACGGACCTCATGGACCAGGGTGGTGGCAATCTTGCCGCAGGCCGCCAATTGCTCGCTGCGCTGCAGTTGCAGCATCTGGTTTTTTAATGAGGCGGACATGGCATTAAAGGCGTTGGCAAGCTCACCGAATTCATCCTTGAGCCCCAGAACCCGGTAATCAAGATTGCCCTGCTCGATCTTCTTTGTCGCGGTCAGCAAGCTCTGCAGGGGTCTGGTAAAACTCCGAATCAGCAGAAATGCCGTTAAAACAACAACAACCAGGCCACTACAGGTGATTATATAGAGCAACAACTTGCTCTTCACAGCCAAAGCTCGGGCCCCCTTGGTCTCCCGGGCCAGCTGTTTCGAAGAGCGGGTGAACAATTCCTGGGCCTGGCTGTAAAGCTCCTGGCCCAGGGCAAAGGCCTGAACATCAATGGTTTTGTGGTCAGGATCATCGAGACGGTTAAATATCTCATGCATGACATTCTGAAAATCCACTGCCTTTTGCGAAAACGCCCTCACCCTCTCGGCAACGGCCGGTGCATGATGACAGGTCGTGCAGGAATCGGTAATTTCGCCAAGATCGCCGATCCGCGCCTCCATCTCACTGCTGCCGATCTCGCCATAGGTGTGGTGGAGAATGCCGTCATGCTGGACCT
>JBFFNX010000291.1:0-3478 GCA_041562995.1 Desulfurivibrionaceae bacterium | reverse complement strand
CACCATTCTCGCGGTCATTGTTTTGCTCTATTTTGCCCGCCAACCAGCTCACACCAGCATTCGCTCTTTTTGCCGGGTGATCAGAAACGGCCTGCGCCTGGCCTCATTTTCTGTGTTGCGCGCCGAAAAACGCCTCAACACCCGGAATAGGGAGGTTCTCCTGGCCGAGGGCCTGCTCAAGGTTGAGCGTGACATCGAAAGGGAGTTCCAGCGGGTTGACAAGGTGGTAGACCGCGACATGCAGGGCTACCCTTCCCTGCACCGCAAACTTTCAGAAGAAATCACCCGCATCGACCAGGACTACACCGAAAGCACCGAGGTCCCGCCAACGCCGCCGGTCTGGGTCAATGCCGTGGAGGCCGTTGCCGGTCTGGCCCAGAAAAGTGGCAGCGACAATATGGTGGGCTCCATCCTCAAGGATGTCCACACCACCATTGTCAAGCAGCAGAAACATGCCATGGAGGCCTACTGGAAAAGTACCAGTGCACGCCACAAGATCCTCGGCAACATGATGCCGTACTGGCGCCGGCTGGCCAAGGTTCTTGAGGACGTGGGCAGCACCGTCACCGGCCTTCGGGATCGGGCCAAGGTCATTGACCAGAAGATGGACGAGTACGAAGAAATAAGAAGCGGCTCTGACAAGGCGGCCATTACCCTGCACTCCTCCTCCACCACCCAGTTTTTCATCGACGGTTTCTGGGTCATGGTGGCCATTGGCGGTATTGTCGTCAACTTCCACCTTATTGCCCTGCCCATGTCTGAAATGGTGGGTGGCGGCTCCTATATCGGCAACTATCCGGTCAATGAGATTGCCGCCCTGGTCTTTATTCTCATTGAGACCTTTGCCGGTATGGCCCTGATGGAGGCCCTGCGGATCACCAAGCTCTTTCCGTTGATCGGCAGCCTGGACGATAAACAACGCCGTTTTATCGCCATTGTTGCCGTGGGCTTCCTCTTTACCTTTGCCGGTATCGAATCGGCCCTGGCCTATATGCGTGACCTGATTGCCGCCAACAACCAGGCCCTCCGCCAGTCTCTGCTCACGGGTTCAGGCGAAACCATGGACGTTGCCCGCAGCATCATTCCAACCGCCTCCCAGATGGTGCTTGGTTTCATTCTGCCCTTTGCCCTGACCTTTGCCATCATCCCGTTCGAATCCTTTGTCCACTCGGCCCGCACCGTTCTCGGTTATGTGCTTGAGCTTCTCTTCCGTGTGGTAGCAGCCCTGATTCGCCTGGTTGCCAACATTGTCCATTACCTCGGCTCGGTTTTGATAGGGCTCTACGACCTTATTATCTTCCTGCCCCTCTGGGTTGAGACAAAAATTACACTCTTGACCAGCCGAGAAAAAACACCGGCCGACAAGAAAATAAAGAAGACCCCGGTTGCCGATGCAAAAAAGGCTGAAGCCGTTTAAAACAGGAAAAAGCCATGGTTCTCGATAAAAGCTTTTACGCACCATCAACCTACCATTGTTAAGTAGCTTCATTGACCCAGAAAACTGTTTTAACAGCTAACTGGGCCTTATACCGCAGGGTATAGCACAATTTCCAGCTCGCTGGATTAGGAGAAAACTCTTACTATGAATACATTGAAAACCTCTTTCACCCTCAAGGCCGTTGCCCTCCTGGCCTTCTTGCTGCTCAGCGGCTGCGGCGGCTCCCAGGAACCCGTCACCCACACCAAGGGTATATACATGCTCCTGGACACCTCTGGCACCTATGCCCTTGAGTTGCAAAAGGCCCAGGGCATTATCAACTATCTCCTCGGTTCGCTGAACCCTGGTGACTCCTTTGCCGTGGCCCGCATCGACAGCGGCAGCTTCAGCGAAAAAGACATCATTCACAAGATCACCTTTGACAATAGGCCGTCAGTAGCTACCAACCAGAAGAGGGTCTTTGCCGACAAGGTTGATGCCTTTATCAAAGGCGTTCAAAAAAGCCCCTACACCGATATCTCCGGCGGCATGCTGCAGGCGGTGGAATGGCTCAACGAAACCAATCCCGGCAAGAAGAAAATCCTTATCTTTTCCGACATGGATGAGGAGCTTGCCGCGGGCCATGTCCGTGACTTCCAGATTCCCCTGGAAGGTTTCGAGGTCATTGCCCTGAATGTCACCAAGCTCCGCGCCGACATCATGGATCCGCGTGAGTACCTGGACCGCCTCAATGACTGGCGGGTCAAGGTGGAGAGCGGCGGCGGCTCCTGGACCATCATCAACGACCTGGAGCGGCTGGAGCCCATCATCGGCCGTTAATTAAAAAGACCGCTGCTCCACCCATAAAAAACAAGGCCCGTGACGCTCTGCCGTTGCGGGCCTTGTTTTTTATGGGTACCTTTTTCGGCATCCTGTTCATCGATAAAAGTTTCCAGCCAACTTACCCCATGATTTTCCCCACCACACCCCTCCCCATCACAGAGTCTGACTGCTCCGGACATTGCCGGCGTTGCGGAAGGCGCCATGTCCTGGGCCAGGGAGAGAGCCGGAAACACGCCCTGGCCCTCATGGCGGAACTTGAGGAGAAAGGGCGCATCGATCTTGAGATCGCTGCCAAGGAGGCTAACCCCCTTTTCAGCCTCGACTATCTCGAGGGCCCGGCCCGCGGCCAGATGTTCGGGGTTCTGGAGTTCAGGGCCCCTGACGGCAGCCGGGGTGTGCTGCGCGCCTTTTCTGGCCAGTACAATGGCCAGTGGCAGGTGGATGGCTGGAGCCCCCCCCTGTTTGATGAGAATGTGTGGCACCAGACAAATCGAGGGGCGGAGGCCACAATTAAGGATCTCAGTCACGGTCTTGAGTTGCTTGCCAAAGAGGATCCCTGCCGCCATCAACATATCCAAGAGCGCCGATCACTCTCGCAACGGCTCATGAAAGAGTTACACGCCATCTACCGTCTCACCAATTTCCGCGGCGAAACAAAGGGCCTTCAAGAGGTCTTTCTGGGAACGGGCGGTCTCCCCACCGGCACTGGCGACTGCTGTGCCCCAAAGCTCCTTAATTATGCCGCCCGCCACCAGCTTACCCCCCTGGGAATCAGCGAGTTTTACCTTGGCCGCGAAAACCGTTCGCAAACCAGGCAGCATGGCAATTTTTATTCCTCCTGCGCCGGCAAATGTCAGCCCATCCTCGGCTTTCTTCTTTGCGGTTATAATGATTCAAGGCGCCCTTGAAATGAAGCCTGACCACAGACTCGATATCATCCATCGCGACCCTCATCTTGTGGTGGTCAACAGGCAGGGCGGCCTCTTGTCGGTGCCCGATCCCGGCCCTGACAAGCAGGACTCTATTGTCGGCACTTGCTCTACGGCAAGGGCAAAGAGGCTGACCGCCTCATGCACCACGCCGTCTTTCATTCTTTTTTTCATCCTGCCACCGGGGAAAAAACAGCTTCACCTCGGCGCCTCCTTTTTAATAAATATTCTTTGCCACCCAAGCAGAAGCCCTTGCTTAAGGTTTTCTGAGAAGATACAACAAGAGTAT
>JBFFNX010000290.1:0-3482 GCA_041562995.1 Desulfurivibrionaceae bacterium | reverse complement strand
TTGTTGCCTGATCTGGCCGGCGATCTTTTGGCAATTGGCGAGGATTCGGGGCGGGTCGGTCTTGTCTGTAGTCAGATAGCCGATCATTACGAAGACAGTTTGCGAATGAAGACCAAGCGGATAATCGCCCTGGTCGAACCAGTTTTTATCCTGCTTATCGCGCTGGTTGCCGGTTATGTGGTTATTTCGATGCTTTCCGTTATTCTCAGCATTAATGATATCGCCTGATGGGCATGAGCGGCGGCCATCGGAAAAATTTGGTGTCCGCTAACACCAGGGGATTCTCTCTTTTCGAGATTCTGGCAGTGATGGTTATTCTGGGCCTCATGGTCGGGACGGCAATCCCGGCCGTGGGCCGTATTTACGACAACCTTAAGTTCCGGCGGCAGATCAGGGAATTCAGCTCCGTCTTGCGGTACGCCAAGTTGGTGGCGGTTACGCGCAGGGCGACGGTTAGCCTCAAGCTTGCCGAAGATGAGGAGTGTGCTTTTCAGCTGACCGGCCCTGTTGAAGAGAGCAGGGACTGCAATCTCGGCGAAGAAGAAGTGCTGACTCTTGAGCCGGGGCAGATCTTTTTTTACCCCGAGGGCATCGCGACTCCGGCTTTGCTGACCTTTACAAGCGGGGAGCGATTGAAGCGAATCCGGCTGGATCTGCTCACGGCCCGGCCGGTTGTTGAATAAACTGGAGTTTAGTACCTTTGTTAACTTTCGCTGAAATCATTACAACAGGTTTTGCCGAGGTCAGGTCAGGCAAACGAGGCGTCTTTTTTTGATGAAGTTGAAGGATTTTGATAGAATAAATTTGGCCGGGTCGCAAAAGGGGGTCACCCTTATTGAGTTGATGGTGGCTATGTTGCTGTTGGTCATGGTCACGGCGATGCTTTATTCGGTGCTTAATGTTGGGATTAAATTCTCCCAAAAAGGCGAAGACCGGCTGGCGGTTATCGGGCTTGAGCGTTCCTTTCTGGATTTGCTGCACCGCCAGGTTCATGGTGTGAGGTACGACCAGCGCCAGAAGAAATTGCTGATTGATGCCAATAATAACCTGTTGAAGATGGTTACCACTTCACCCCTGGTGGAGCGGGATGCCGGCCTGGTCCTGGCCGTGTATCTGTATGAACCGGGTGACGGGGTGCTTTATTATACCGAGAAGCTGGATTTTTATAATGTTGATTATGATGAGAATTATTCGCCGGCTCCCGCTGAAATGATTGTTCTGCTGCGCGGTATAGATGAAATTGACTGGCAGTATGATGAGACGGATGGTGTGCTGGCAGTGTCCTATCTAGGGCAAGACTATGAAATATCGCCCAGGGCATGGCGACTTGAGGGTGAATTGTGAGTTGTCGCGAGGGCATTGTTCCAGACGCGGGCTTTACTCTGCTGGAGGTCTTGCTGGCAGTTACCATCCTGGGGATGGCTTATCTGGCAATTATGCAGAATTTTTCGGTGTCTCTACAGAATATAGAGCGTCTTGACCGGAATGGCGGCCAGCTGTTCATGGCGCAATTGGAGATGGAAAAACATTTTCTGGTCCGCAATCTCGGAGAGGAGGTCGCCGGCGAAATTTTTATCGAGGGCGGGAAGTATATGCTAATGCTTACCGGTGATGAAACCGGTAAGCTGATTACCTTGAGCCTTAAAGGGTTATGATGGGCGACAAAGGGCAACATAAAAGCGGGGGCTTTGCCCTGCTGGTGGTGATTCTTGTTATGTTGATTACCAGCTTTCTGGCCTCGCAGCTTATTATGCAGGTGCGGACGGATTTACAGATCACTGCCAATATTAAACAGAGGGTTGTTGGCCGCATGCTGGCTGAAGGAGGGGTGAATTTGGCCCTGTTCAGATTGATCGATAAACCTGAGGTCGATTTCGAGGAAAAAATTGGTGGAGCCGTATTTTTGCGGGGCCGTACCTATGAAACAGTGTTGTCGACCGGGAAAATGGAGTATTATGCCGTTAGTGAATCGGGCAAGATGGATCTCAATAAAACGCCTATTGATTTTCTGAAAAAGTTTCTGGAATATCATGACTTGACAGAGGAAGAGGTGGACGTTGTGGTCGATTCACTTCTCGATTGGCGCGATAATGATGATCTGCACCGGATTAATGGAGCCGAAAAAAACTATTACGAAGAGTTGGAAAAAGCGTATATTCCCCGCAATGGCCAGATCGAGGACCCGGCCGAGTTTTTCCTGCTGCGCGGGACGGAATCTCTCCGGGGGAAGTTTGATCCTTATGCGGTTTTTACCGTCAAGAACGGCAGCGGTAAAATAAATATCAATAATCTTGCCCCGGAAATGCTGGCTTTTCTGGTCGGTGACGATGAGGACCTTATCGAGAGATATCGGGAAGAACAGGACCTTGCGGCCCCCGGCAACTTAACTATGGCGACCTGGCGGGAGATTAGCGGCAGCGGGGTCTCCGCCTCGCTGGGCAGATATTTGATTGTTACCCGGGCGGAAAGCAAGATTTATTCGATAGTTGCCCATGGTTATGCCGGGGATTTTTCTCTGGGTGCACCCGAGGGCGAAGGGGTTGATGACGACGAGGCAGAGAAGCTGCCCGGGAATCGATCCGTGTCCAAAATCAGAGTGTTGGTGGATACCACCCAAAAAGAATTCCAATATCTGTCATGGCGGGAGCAGTACGGATGAAAAGCGGTCTCGAAATTATAATCAGGTCTGACGGTTTTGTTTTGACTTGTGACCGTGGCAGCATCGTTGAAGAGTTGCGGCAGGATGAGGTTGATGTTAGCGCCGAGCTGGCTTATTTTTGTGAAAGGCATGGCCTCAGAACTAGAACGGTGAACCTGTTCCTTGCCGAAGATTTGGTGTATATGGCAGCGGTTGATCTTCCGACAAATACACCAAAAATCGGGGAGGCCATCAGTTTTCAACTGGGCGTTCTGGCCCCTTTTCCGGAAGACAATATCCTTTATAGTTATACCGCTGTTCGTGATGGCGGCAATTTTCGGGTGACAATTTCAGCCGCCAGATCAGCCCGGGTTGTTGCGGTCGTGGAGGAGTTGCTTAAAGCCGGATTCGTGGTTAAAGGCCTTTATCCTGAGAGCCAGCGCTATGTTACCGCTAAGTGGCGTAAGTTGCGGTGGGCGTTGGTCGTGCCCGGCAGGCTTACAAAAATTTTTGTTTTTGACGGCGCTCAATATGCGGATCGTTTACTAGGTGGTAATGCCGACTTGAATTATGACGAACTGGCTGAGCTTTGCGCAACTGAAAACATTTTTCATGTAAGTCCGCCAGACGGTAGTAATTTTAAATCTGTGCAGATGTTACTGGCTTCGCCACCGCTGCTTAAAGATTATAACATGTTGCCGGCCTCTTACCGGCGGCTTGATTATCTGAAAATAGCAATTATTGCCTTACTGGTTTTGAATCTGGCTGGTCTGGCGGCGTTAGGTGCTTTTCGGTTTTTGGACCAGACTAAGCAAATTAATAGAGCCGATAAAGAGATTGCCCG
>JBFFNX010000289.1:0-3498 GCA_041562995.1 Desulfurivibrionaceae bacterium | reverse complement strand
CGCATCATTGCCGAGGCCAACGAGGCTGCTGAGCAGATCAAGCGTCAGGCTGAAATGGCAGTGGCCAATGCCGTTGCCGAGGCCAAGGTCAATTTGAAGCGTGAAGTGGCCGATAAGGCAGCCGTCATGGCAGAAGAGATAATCAAAAAGAACCTCAAGGCCGATGATCAGATTTCATTGGTTGAGGGTTATTTAGCCAAGGTAGGAGGTGTCGCATAATGAGGAACGCAGTGCTTGCAAAACGTTATGCCAAGGCTCTTTTTGCCGTTGGTAAGGAAGAAAACGCCCTTGATGAGTATGTCGCAAGTCTCAATGAGTTTGCAACCATGGTTGCAAACAATCCTGATCTTGCTGATGCTCTGGCCAACCCGATGTATCCCCTTGATGCCCGCGAAGGTGTTATGAGGGAAATCGTCAAGGCCGCCGGCGTTTCAACGATTATGGGTAATTTCCTGAATCTGCTCGTTCAGAAGCGCAGGGCAGATGTCCTTAGCGATATTGCTGAGATGTTTCAGATTCTCGTGGATGATGAGAACAACACCTGTCAGGGTGTGGTCACCTCCGCCACGGAACTATCCGCAGACCTTCAGGCAAAGATCCAAGAAACTTTAGAGAAAATAACCGGGAAGCGTGTAACCGTTACCAATAATGTAGATGAGTCAATCATTGGCGGCATGATCGCCAAGGTTGGTGACTTGGTAATGGATGGCAGCATCAAAACGCAGCTCGAAGATTTAAAAGAGTCCATAAAGGGGAGTGTATAAAGCAATGCAGATTAAAGCTGAAGAAATCAGTCAAATTATCAAAGGCCAGATCAAGGATTTCGAGACCAAGGCAGATCTGAGTGAAACCGGGACAGTCATCTCTGTTGGTGATGGTATTGCTCGTGTTCATGGAGTTGAGAATTGCATGGCTATGGAGCTCCTTGAGTTCCCTGGTGGTATTCTCGGTCTTGCTCTCAACCTCGAGTCTGACAACGTTGGTTGTGCTATTCTTGGTGATGTTGCCAACATTAACGAGGGTGATATCGTTAAGCGTACCGGTAAAATTGCTGAGGTTCCTGTTGGTCCTGAGATGGAAGGCCGTGTTGTTGACGGCGTTGGTAACCCCATTGACGGCCAGGGCCCGATTAACGCCAAGCATTCCTCCAAGATCGAAGTTCTGGCCCCTGGTGTTATCGCCCGTAAAGGTGTTCACGAACCATGTTACACCGGCGCCAAGGCCGTTGACGCCATGACCCCGGTAGGCCGTGGTCAGCGTGAGCTGGTTATTGGTGACCGTCAGATTGGTAAGACCTCGGTCTGTGTTGATGCCATCATTGCCCAGCGCGATACCGACGTGCATTGTATTTATGTAGCCATCGGCCAGAAGAAGTCCACCGTGGCCCTGGTTGTTGAGGCCCTTCGTAAGAACAACGCCATGGAGTACACCACCGTTGTTGCCGCCTGTGCCTCTGATCCTGCACCAATGCAGTATATTGCCGCTTTTGCTGGTACCTCCATGGGTGAGTATTTCCGTGACCGTGGTCAGCATTCCCTGATCGTCTATGATGATCTTTCCAAGCAGGCTGTTGCCTATCGTGAACTTTCTCTGCTTCTTCGTCGTCCACCAGGACGTGAGGCGTATCCAGGCGATATTTTCTTTAACCATAGTCGTCTTCTTGAGCGTTCTTCCAAGCTCTCTGATGAGCTTGGCTCCGGTTCAATGACTGCCCTGCCTATTATCGAGACCCAGGCTGGTGACGTTTCCGCCTTTATCCCGACCAACGTTATTTCCATTACCGATGGTCAGGTTTACCTTGAACCAAACCTGTTCTTCTCAGGTGTTCGTCCTGCCATTAACGTCGGTCTGTCAGTATCCCGCGTTGGTGGTGCTGCCCAGGTTAAGGCCATGAAGCAGGTTGCCGGTACCCTCCGTCTTGACCTTGCCCAATATCGTGAGCTTGCCGCCTTTGCCGGTTTCGGTTCCGATCTTGATGCCGCCACCCAGGCCCAGCTCACCCGTGGTGCGCGTCTGGTTGAGATCCTTAAGCAGCCCCAGTACCAACCGCTGCCCATGGAGAAACAGGTAAGTATCATTTTTGCGGGCACCAAGGGTTATCTTGACACCCTGCCCATTGATGCCTTGGCTGACTACGAGCAGGATCTGTACACCCATATTTCAGCCTCTGCTCCAGAGATCTTCGACACGTTGAAAGAAAAAATGGAGATCGACAAAGCACTGGAAGAGAAAATGCATGCTACCATGAAAGCTTTCACTGAGACCTTCAAGGCTTCTAAAGGTCTCAACTAAGGGGGTCCGTAATGGCTAGTTTAAAGGACATTTCAACAAAGATTGGCGGTGTAAAAAAGACATCGCAAATCACCAAGGCGATGAACATGGTCTCGGCTGCTAAGCTCCGCGGAGCCCAGCAGAAGATGGAGAATTTCCATCCCTATGCCGAGAAGTTTAATGCCACCATGGCGAATTTGAGCAGTGGCGCCTCCGGTGAATATCCTCTCATGGAGGTGCGTGATGTCAAGACTGTCGAGATCGTGGTTGTTACCTCTGATCGCGGACTCTGCGGTAGCTTTAACGCAAATATTATCAAGATGGCTGAGCTCCTTGCTCGCAAGTATGAGGCCGAAGGTAAGAAGGTTTCCTTTGTTTGTGTAGGTAAGAAGGGCTCTAATTACTTTAGGAAAAGAGGCCTGGTAAGAACGGCCTATCGCGATATTATGGGTACCTTCCAGATGTTCAATGCCCGGGAGATCGCCCAGGACATCGCCGCAAACTTCGAAGCCGGTGAGGCCGATGAAGTCAAGGTGATCTATGGTCATTTTCAGAGTGTAGCCCGACAGGTGCCCACTACCATTCATCTTTTGCCTGTAAAGCCGGTGGAAAGTGAGGGTGGTGTTGCTGCTGTCGAACAGGCGAGTGATTATATTTATGAGCCTAGCTCTGGCGAGATCATGGATGTGCTGTTACCACTGTACATGAATGTTATGATTTATAACTCCATGCTTCAGATTGGCGCCAGTGAACATGCCGCCAGGATGACGGCCATGGATAATGCCACCAACGCCTGTAATGATATCGTTAAAGATTTGACCATGATCTTTAACAAGGCTCGTCAGGCTGCGATTACCGGTGATTTGATGGATATTGTCGGTGGTGCTGAGGCATTGAAAGGATAATTCGATATAAATAACGGCGGCTGCGGATTAGCCGCCGTTGGCATACTTTGAAGGAGGCCAAAAGCCCATGAGTGAATTAAAAAGTGGTAAAATCGTTTCGGTTGTAGGACCGGTAATTGACGTAGAGTTTGACGCTGATTCCCTGCCGAATATTCAGACAGCTCTCACCGTTACCAATCCTGGTATCGATGACACCCCTGACAATCTTGTTGTTGAGGTTGCTCAGCATCTCGGTGATAACGTTATCCGCGCCGTTGCTATGGATCAGACCGATGGTCTTGTTCGCGGTATGGAAGTTAAAAACACAGGCGCTCCAATTACT
>JBFFNX010000288.1:0-3508 GCA_041562995.1 Desulfurivibrionaceae bacterium | reverse complement strand
TAATCCCGTAGTCAATCCCATATTTAAGCCAGTCCATTATCGCATGCCCCCGTAAATTATATTTGCGCCCATCAGAATCATGATGGTCATGGCCAGACCCTGGATAACCGGCATGAAACTTTTTACCTCCCGACGGAGTTTGTCGGAGATCAGGGCCAGGCCGCCGCCGACCAGCAGCAATGGTGAGATGATAATGCCCAGCCCGTAAAAGAGCCCGAAGCCCATGCCGGTCACCATTGAGCCCTGGCCGGCGGCCAGAGTCAGGATGGCAATTACCGGCGGGCAGGGCAACAGACTGGTCGCCGCACCCAAGGTCAGCAGGGAAACCCGTTTACTTCTCTGCTGACATTTATCCCGACAACCCCGCTTTGCCACAAATGGCATGGAGAGGGCAACCCCGATTAAAGTTATGCCCATCGCCCAGGTATGGGCCGGGCTGAAAGTCAGTTTCTGGCCGAGATAGCCAGCCAGGCCACCGAGGAAAACATAGCAGCATATTTTGCCAAGACCGAAGGAGAGAGAACTGAGCACTCCGTCCCGAAAACCATTGCCGGTTCCCAGTAGGTAAGGGCCGATATACGACAGGCAGGTCATGCTGCAGACCGTGGCGCCATAAACCAACCCCAGGGCAAAAAGACCTGCCGCGTCAAACTCAGCCATTGGCAACATCCTCAAGATAGTAGAAGGTTTCCCTGGCGATCAGGGCCGCGCCCAGGGCCGTGGTCATCTGCGGAAATTCCGGCACCACCACCTTGCGCATCAGTTCCGTCTCCAGGGCCTCGAGCAGTCCTGCATTCAAGGCCGGGCCGCCGTCAAAAAAGACCGTGTCTTCAATCCCGACTCGTTTGGCCAGGCGGCTGATGCGCCGGGCAATTGAATAATGGACGCCGGCCACCAGCTCTTCCTTGCCATTACCATTGGCCAGCAGACTGATGATCTCCGACTCGGCAAAGACGGTGCAGGTAGAGTTGATGGTCAAGGGAACCCCCTTGGCCTGCTTATGGCAGGCACCCAGATCGGCGACGTCCATCTCCAGGTTGCGGGCGGTCATCTCCAGAAAGCGACCGGTGCCGGCGGCGCATTTATCGTTCATGGTAAAGTTTTTGACGTGGCCCTCTTCGTCGAGGCCGATGACCTTGAGGTCCTGGCCGCCGATATTGATGATGGTCTTGATCTTACCGTGATTTTCAGCGGCCTTATTGGCGCCCATGGCATTGGCGGAGATTTCGCTGATTGATTCATCGGCCTCTTTGAATAGCTTGCGGCCATAGCCGGTTGAGAAGATATAAGCCACTTCCTGCCGCGCGATATTTTGCTGGGCCAGAAGAGCCTCAAAGGCATCCAGGGTATTTTTATGGAAATGACAGCCGGTGGGCTGGCAGTCCTGGCCGACGATCCGGTCATTGGCATCGGTCAGGACGATCTTGATGGTGGTGGAACCGATATCAATTCCGGCAAAATAGTCCATTATTTCTTCCTCCTTCTGGCCTTGATTGATTCGATAAAGGCTTCAACCCTGGTTGATAATTGGCCCAGGTCTTCGTTGCTGTAATCGGTTTCCAGATAGAGCATCGGCACTCCGGCCTCAGTCAAGGTGGTGTTGATCTGTCTCTGTTCCATCTCGTAGGGCATACAGCCGGAAAAGGCCTGGTAGATAACGCCTTCAACATTATGGCTTGCTACCATCTCCTCTAACTTGCGGTTCCGATCGGTATTAGGGGTAAGACAGGGGCAGGTGCAGGGCTTGAGATAACGATCGGCCAGGGCCGGGACCATGTCATTGAGGTTGCTTTCGTCATAGGCCACCCCATCGTAGAGCAACCGGTTTGAGGAACAGACCTCGTCGGCGACGATGATCCCGCCGGCCTGCTCGACCAGGATCGGGACCTTGAGGTTGGGGAAGATTGGGGGGGAACCAGTCAGCAGCAGCCGGGGGGCCTGGCGGTTGCTGACGGCTAGATCGTTGCGGTGACGTTCTTCCAGTTCGGTAATGAGTTTAGCCACCGCTTCTTGCCAGCTCGCCATCTCGTCAATAAAATAAGCGCTGGTTAACAGTAAAATATCGGTACCGAAGATCAGCGGGGTTGGGCTTTTGCGCAGTTCGTTTAGCTTTCTGAACAGGCGTGAACACTCATTCATCTCGGTAATCACACCCTGGAGTTTGGCACCGGTGATTTTGGTGCCGGTTATCTGTTCCAGGTCCAGGGCGAATTTCTTGACCGATTCCTGCCAGTAGAACCTCGACCCATCGCTATCCTTAGAAGAGGGCATCTCCAGGATGTAGACCGGATAACCCATATCTTTAAGCATCTCGGCGCTCTTCTTCTTTTGATCACAGGTGGTGGGCACAACCACCGAGGCCACGGCCTCACCCCACAGCTCCTGATTGACATGGAGCATGCCGGTGGTGGCTTTGACCACCGGGCAGGATTTGGCCGGCAAGAACTCGGCTCCCACCTGGTCATAGGCATAGGCCCCGCTGCACATCCGCATGGGGGTCGCACCCGCTGCATAGATCAGTTCATCGGGGACTTGGAGACACATGGTGCCGATTACTTTTCTGTCGGCCGGCAGGGGATGGCCGTTTTTATAAAAATTACGGAAAAGCTCGTAAAAATAACCCATCGCCATGGGGCTGTCCGGGAACTCGGTGATCTTTTGCAGAGTCTCCTCACCCTCCATGGCCAGGTGAAGACCGGTGGTTTTCTGCATCCGGCTAAATCGTTTTTCGCTATCACTTTGCATTATTACGCCCCTGCATTCGCTTAAAAAATCCCTCTTCGGTCGCTTCATAGATCGGTAAGCCCAGGAACTTGACCTGCAGACAGCCTTCTTCCGGACACATCTCCACACATTTGAAACACATCATACAATCATCCTTGACGATATTTTTATGCTCGAGATCATCGGCAATAGCCCTGATGCCGACATCACAGGCCCGGTAGCAGTTGCCGCAGCGGGTGCATTTGCTGCCGTCCTTGCTCAGTCTCAAGAGAGATGCCTTGGAAAAGATGTAATGAAAGGCGCTCATGGGACAGAACAGGCAGAAAAAGCGTTTTTTGATAAAGGACCCGGCCAGAAAGATCCCGGTGATCAGCAACCCCAGGGTGGTGAAAACCATCTTGGTTATCGAGCTCATATCAATGGCCATCTGTGAAAAGTCGCCGCTGAACATAGGCAAGACTGTACGGCCCGGGCAGATCATGCAAAAGGGGACGCCAAAATCATGATTTAGTTTGGGCAGGCCGAAAAATGAATTGCCGATCGCCATCGGAATCAGGATCAACAGGGCCAGGAGGATATATTTTATCTTGCTCAGTCTTTGAAAGACCGGCTCCGAGTAGTTGCCGTATCTGATCTTAAACTTGCGGCGGAGACCGGTGAGCCAGTCCTGGATGGTGCCCAGAGGACAGATGAAACCGCACCAGGCCTTGTTGAAGACGATGAAAAAGCCAATAAAAGTCAGGAGACCGACGAGCATGCCAATCCCGCGCCCGGAAAGGTAACT
>JBFFNX010000287.1:0-3517 GCA_041562995.1 Desulfurivibrionaceae bacterium | reverse complement strand
GGCTGGAGACCAAGAAGCGGGTTGACCGCGACTTTGATAATCTTGTCAGGGCTGGCCGCGGCCACCTCCTCGATAGCCATGCCCCCTGCGGTGCTGGCCATAATCATGATGGAGGCGCTGTCGCGATCGGGCAGAATGGCAAGATAGAGCTCCCGGCTGATGGCAAGACCTTCTTCCACGAGAACCTTTGACACCACCTTGCCCTGGGGGCCGGTCTGGGGGGTGATGAGATGCATGCCGAGAATCTCGCCGGCGCAAGCTATGACCTCGGCCTCATTATGGGCGAGCTTGACGCCGCCGCCCTTGCCGCGGCCGCCGGCATGGATCTGGGCCTTAATCACCACCGGATAGCCAGGGAGAGAGCCGGCAGCCTGACAGGCCTCGGCAACGGTCATGACCATCCGGCCTTGGGGAACAGACACCCCGGCCTGGGCAAAAAGCTCCTTGGCCTGATACTCATGAATTTTCATCTACCGCTCCTCGTTGACAACAGGGTGACCTTAACCGGCAAAACCCAGGCCCTTGAGGGCCTCGCTGATCTCATCAAGGGTAGTGGGATCATCAATGGTGGAGGGCATGCGATACTCCTTACCATTGGCAATGGCCCGCATGGTGCCACGCAGGATTTTACCGGAACGGGTCTTGGGCAGCCGCTTGACCACCGCCGTGGTCCGGTAACAGGCAATGGGTCCGATCTTATCGCGCACCATCTGGGCAAGCTCGCCGGCAAGTTCAGCGGTGTCCCGCTGCCGTCCGGTCTTTAAAACAACAAGACCCACCGGCTTCTGGCCCTTAAGCTGGTCAGCGGTGCCGAACACCGCGCATTCAGCCACATCAGGATGGGTGGCAACCACCTCTTCCATGGCGCCGGTGGACAGCCGGTGACCGGCGATATTAATGACATCATCCATGCGGCCCATGATATAGATATAGCCGTCGGCATCGATATAACCGCCGTCACTGGTTTCATAATAGCCTGGGAAGGTGGTCATATACGACTTTTTAAATTTGTCATCATCACGCCACAGCGATGCCAGGGTACCAGGGGGCAGGGGCAGCTTGATAACCACATTACCCTCCTCATTGGCCCCCAGAACCTTACCATGATCATCAACGATTCTAACATCATACCCGGCTACCGGCTTTGTGGGTGAGCCGGCCTTGACTGGAAACTCCTCGATGCCGCGGCAATTGGCAACAATGGCCCAGCCTGTTTCCGTCTGCCACCAGTGGTCAATAACCGGCACCTTGAGCAGATCCGCGGCCCAGTGGTAGGTGTCGGGATCAAGCCGTTCACCGGCAAGATAGAGGGCCTCAAAACAGCTCAGGTCATATTGGCGGCACAACACGCCTTCCGGATCTTCCTTTTTGATGGCCCGGAAGGCCGTGGGGGCGGTGAACAGGGTCTTGACACCATGTTCGGCAATCACCCGCCAGAAGGCACCGGCATCAGGGGTGCCAATGGGTTTCCCTTCGTAAAACACGGTTGTACAGCCTGCAAACAGCGGCGCATAGACGATATAGGAATGTCCCACCACCCAACCGACATCCGAGGCCGACCAGAACACCTCGCCGGCCTCCATATTGTAGACATGTTTCATGGACCAGTGCAGGGCCACGGCATGACCGCCATTATCGCGCATAACCCCCTTGGGCATGCCGGTGGTGCCGGAGGTGTATAAGATGTAGAGAGGATCCGTGGCCGCGACAGGGACGCAGTCAACAGCCAGGGCGCCCTCCATGAGATCCTGCCAGAAATAATCACGGCCGCTGCTAAGTTCAGCATCGACAAAATCTCGTTTAAAAATAATGACAGAGGCCACCCTATGGCTGGCAAGATCAAGGGCCTGATCCACCAAGGGTTTATAGGCCAGGATCTTCTTGCCCTCGATGGCGCCGCTGGCGGTAATAAGAAGTTTAGGTTGGGCATGGTCAATACGCAGGGCCAGCTCGCTGGGGGCAAAGCCTCCAAATACCACGGAGTGAATGGCGCCAAGTCGGGCACAGGCCAGCATGGCAAAGGCGGCCTCAGGGATCATGGGCATGTAGATGATGACCGTATCACCCTTGCCAACGCCCTTCTCCTGCAAAACCCCGGCAAATCGGGAAACCTCATCCTGCACCTGGCCATAGGTTATCTTGCGGACGGTATCGGTAACCGGGCTGTCAAAGATGATGGCGACCTGGTCACCCCGGCCCTGAGCCACATGACGATCAACGGCGTTATAACAGGTGTTGAGCTCACCGTCTTTGAACCAGCGATAAAAAGGGGGATTACTGTCGTCAAGAATGACCTCCGGCTCCTTATACCAATCAATACCCTTACCAGCCTCTGCCCAAAATCTGGCGGGATCTGATATGCTTTGCTCATAGATGTCATCATATTTCATACAATTTCCTCTTTTCTGACTGCTGCAGCCAATACCAGTAAAACCACCCAGGTACTTCTACGTACCGCCAAAATTAGTAGCATCCATCCCGATCTTTGTCAATCTTCCCACCACACCAATAAAGAGCATCTTGCAATCCGTTTCCATTGTCAATATTGTAGGGAAACATATAGCCATAGGGCCTTGCTTGTCTTGCGACCCCGCTCTTATTTTTCAATTGCCGTCAACAGTCCACCTGGTGCCCAAACAATGTTTTCGACGATGATTAACGAATTACAAAAAGGCATTAAACCGGCGCCAGGCCCCTTGCGCCAACGACTGCAGGCCGCCATGATCAAAAAACTGGCAATGATGCGCCTCCAGCGGGAATTTCAACATAATGACCACAAGATAAATCCGAACACCGAGCACATGCTGTGGGCGGCCATCCTGCTTGAAAATGATGGGGCCATGGAAACCCTGGCGACTATTTTGATCACCGAGGCCCATGACCGCTTTGATGCCCAACGAGGGGCCATGGCGACCCGCCGCACCCCTCCTGATCTTGCTGAGCTTTTGCACGAAAGTCTTGATACTTTGCTTTCTATTAGTAGAGACACAAAGATTAACCAACTCCTTAAACAGAAAGCACAAAAGGCATCTGTTTTCAAAGAGTTACCAGGGCTATTCCATTGACTTTTCAAACCTAGGGGCTATTATATTTTCTTGATTCCCCTGGTTTCTTTGCGCCGGCATGATAATGAATCTTTTGCAGGAGCGCGCCTGCTTAAAAAAAGTGCCATCGGCCGGGATTAAACAGGGAATCATATTTCGTTTTTTTAATATATTGGGGCATACGCCTTGTTTCTTCACACTGAGAGACAGGCCTATAAAGTTTATCAAAGTTTTTTTCGATTCTGTTTTCCATTGAGCAGTTTCGACAATTTTTCGGGCTTATTTATGTTTCACTCTTTTCGTGCCATACTGCTTTGTTTCCTTCTGCTTTCAGCCCTTTCTTCCTATTGCCGGGCTGAGCACCACGATCTTTCCAACGCCGACGAAGAGGAGCTTTCTCACCTCCTCGACGTCCTTGACAAGCATACGGAGATCGCCACCAAGACCAAGATGAACGCCGATTATATCCCCGG
>JBFFNX010000286.1:0-3520 GCA_041562995.1 Desulfurivibrionaceae bacterium | reverse complement strand
TCGCCATACCAGGCCGTGGCCTCTTCGCCGGTATCATCGGTATCGGTCATGATGGCAATACCGGAGATAGCTGGCGGCTCTTCGCCAAAGGCGCGTCGGTAATCCTCGACAATATTGCGGGACACGCTGCGCCAGCTGCCAACATGCTCATCACCACTTTCCACCGCAATCATCTGCACCCGAGAGGTATAGGGATTAGCGATCAATGTCTCTTTGGGCAGCTTGTTAGCCCAAATATAGGTTAGGGCGTTGATGGGGGGATACTCGCCATAGATGAGCTTGGCGGTATTGAACTTGACACTTTCCCAAAAACCGACCTTATCGCCATCATAGGCAAAGGTGATATAGAGACGGGCCGGATAGTCATCGCCACTCTTTTTGCTAGCATCACCAGCGGCAAGAACCCTGTCCACCTTCCAGCGCCAGGAGATGACTGGCCATTGGCCGGGATCGATCTCCTCCTTGTGGACGAGGCCGGAAGAACTGCCCTTGCTGTCGGCCCGAATGACGCCCCTGCCCTCCTCAACAACGTGAGAATAGCTGGTGTGGGCATCAATTTTATCAAAGAGAAGGGGCTCCCAGCCCCCAGGAAGATCTTGTTCCTGGGGTAAAACGGAGAAATGGCCGATGAGGCGCTGGGACATCCCACCATCGGCAGCTACACCAACTACCAAGAGAGCACAAAAACATGTCGGCCACATCAGCCATTTCTGCATGACAACCATTACCTCAACATCTTAACCAGGGAGATGCAGCCGGTTTTCACCTTGCTGTCACCACCACTGCCAGTCGCATTACAGCCCGCCAACATAACAAGAACTCCCAGCAGGGCAACCAAAGTCATAGATCTCATATCTTCTCTCCATATTATGATTTTTTTTTATTATCCGGCACAACTATGAGCTACCGGAACCAACCACTCTATAAATCTAAAAATACGAAGAGAGAAATAGATAATCCCTATAAATAGTCGCGCCGGTATTGCTCTTCTGCGGAGGCAGAATTTCCCGGTGCTGAAGATCTTTCACCAACCGGCGCAAGAATCTCCTCAATATCCTTTGCAAACTGTTCAAAGCTGCGCGGCCCATAATAGCGTTTGACGATCTTCCCCTTTCGATCAACCAGAAAGGAAACAGGCAGGCCGATGCCAGCCCCGAAATCACGGGTCACGGCCGACGTGGTCATCAGCATGGGATAGACATGGCCATTTTTTTCAACAAATTTCCTGACACTGCTCTTTGACTGATCCGTTGAAATCCCGATGACGGAAAAGCCTCTGCCAACGAAGCTCTCATGCAGCCGCATGAGATCAGGGTATTCGGCAACGCAGGGCCCGCACCAGGTGGCCCAGAAATTAATGAGCAGGACCTTGCCCTGCAACTCATCACTGTTAAGGGCCGGGCCCTCCAGGGCGGAAGAAAGAACAAAATGGGGCATCATGCCGTCAGCCGCTTTTTTCCTGGTGCTGCCAAACCAACTCCAGGCATCAGCCGCCTGCCCGAAAACGATAAACATGGCGATAAGCCAGACGCCCCAGCTCTTTGCAAAAACTGTTTTTCTCACCACAAAATTCCTCCAGCAATGCTGCCGTCAAGATAACCTACATAACAGGCAATGACCTTTTCACAAACCGCGACAGGCCATTGCCAGTAACACATACATCTATGAGCCGTGCACTTACTTTTTTATTTCATTTTCTCCAACCTGGAGAAAAAAATCTCATCAACCGCAGTCGTTGGCATCGTTGGGGTCATAGGTGTTGGCGCCAAACCGGTAGAGATAATCATTAAGTTTCAGGATTTCGTCCATGGTCAACGAATCCCACTCGCCATCCTTGGCGCATTGCGGATATTTCTCAAGAAAAACACGGTTCCAGGCCTTGGAAGATTTTGATTCCATATAGAGGAAAGATGCCCCCTTGTCATTATCACGATTATGGCAGGACTTACACTTGGAGCGCCAAATCTGGCCGCCGGTCCCCCACCAACCCGAATCAAATCCAAAGTTACGACAGGTATTTGTCCCTGGGTCCAAACGTTTTGTCGGGCTCGCCTCAGCGACAACAGCCAATGTCAGACCCACCAAAACCACGACACACATCACCATACCGTTTTTCATACTTTCCTCCTTGCTAAGCTGGACTCGTATCACTTCTTACTTCGCCAAAAAGCACAAACATTTCTCCGCACCATATCAGGCAGCAACCGCCCTCCAGATACACTCCCAGGTCTCTTCAAAAAAATCCGCCACCGGTAACGCCATGACGCCATCAACCTTTAAGAGGATAAGGCGGAAGGCACTGCCAAACACTGTTGTCACCAGGACCACCGGATGCATCTGCCGGACCTCGCCCGCAGCCATGGCCCTCTTCCCGGCGTCAACTAAGAGCTCAAAGGGTTTTGCCGTACAGATAGGCATTTTGGCCGGCAAAAACTCGCGATGGCGGGCATAGAGCAAAAACTGCAGGGCATGGGGCTTTTCCTCCGCCATCACAAAAAGATATTTAATCAAGGCCTGACAGGCCGCCCCAAAAGTTTTCTCGGTAACAAGAAAATGGTTAGTTTTCGCACTCATTTGTTCCAAGAGGGTGTCATAAAGGGCCGTGGCGATCTCCTCCTTATTTTTAAAATAATGGTAGATAGCGCCGATACTCACCCCGGACTCCTTGCGGATATCCTGCATGGAGGTCCCGAAATAGCCCTGCGCCGAAAAAAGACGGAGGGTCGCGTCCAGGATCTCCTGACGCGGGTCAAGCTGATTATCTGTCATTTTTCCCATACCACCCCCAAGCTAGAACGAACGTTCGTTCTAATATTATTAAATCTGCGCATGAAAGAATACTTTTTTTTACATAAGGCAGGAATCTTCAGCTGGCCTGGGAGGCTTAACTCCGTGCCATCCTAGGGCCCGGAAGACAATTTTGGAGGTGACAGCGGGTCATTTAAAAGTATATTAGGAATCAATCATTATTACATGTGGAGACCTTCCTATGAAAAAAGTCATTGCCCTTGTTGTTGTGCTTACCCTCATAACCCTTGGTTCCTACCTCGGCTGCGGGCTCCTGGCCCGTAAGAGCTATGGCATGGCCATGAGCGAGCTGCAGGCAAATTTCCCCGGCCACATGGAGTCCTCCTACAAGCAAGGTCTCTTCAGCTCAGAACTCCAGCTCCAGCTGGACATCCCCATTCCTGACACCAATGCCGATAGCCCGCAGACTATTTCCACCCGAATCAGGCAAACCGTCCACCATGGCCCTTTCGCCCTCGGCGGCCAAAGGAAAATCAGCTCCATGCTTACCCCGGTTCAACTCTATGCCCAAGGCTCACTGGAGGTTGACCCCTTCATGGCTAACGAGCCGCCGTTCATTACCCAGTTACGGCAGCTTGCAACCACCGACATCACAGTGCTCACCGCCATAAATAGCCGGACCGAGGTATCATTCACGGGCAACCCCCTGCAAACAACGATACCAATGGGCACCGACAACTTCACCCTCAACTGGCAAGGCTTTGCGGGACAT
>JBFFNX010000285.1:0-3524 GCA_041562995.1 Desulfurivibrionaceae bacterium | reverse complement strand
ATCTCTACCAGCAGCTCTTAGCAGATGTGAGAGAGCTGCGATAAAACTTTTCAATCCCGGGCTATGTCCTATCTCGTTTAGCCCTGGCTCAGGCCCACGGTCAACCCGCCGCAAGTGTAGAGTACCTGGCCTGTGATAAAACCACTTCTATCATCGAGGAAAAAAGCGGCTGCATGGGCTACATCTTCAGGTGTTCCAATATGGCCTACAGGGATGTTCTTTAATATTTTTTTTGTCTGTGGACTTTCGGGGGGATTATTTCGATAAAACTCCTTTGTACCGATACTTCCGGGAGCCACAATATTGACGGTTATTCCCTGACCTGCCAACTCAAGGGCCATGGTCTTTGATAGACCAATCAAAGCGGCTTTGCTTGCGCTGTAATTTGTTCGCAGCGGTTTTCCCAGTGCCGCCCGGCTGGAAATTGTGACAATCCGGCCGAACTGATTTTGTCTCATAACGGGCAGCAGTGCCTGGGTGCACATCATTGTTGTTTTGACGTTGATGGCCATGACGTCGTCGAAATCTGCCAATGAGCTGTCTGCGATACTCGCCGGACGCACAATTCCTGCGTTGTTTACCAGCCGGGTGACCGGATACTTTGCGACGATAGTCTCCAATGTCTTTCTGGTCTTCTCCACGTCAAAGAAATCCACTTCGAAAAATTCGGAAGCATCCGGGTTTTCAGGTTCCCGGACATCGAGGTTAAGAACTTTATAGCCATCCTGATACAGCCGTCGGCAAATTGCGACTCCAATGCCGCCGGAGCCGCCAGTAACAATTACATATGATCTATTCCTATTCATTTTCAGTCCTGCCCAAGATTGTTTTTTTGACTTAGTATCCTCTTTGCAGATTGTTCTGTAAGTTTTTGGTAGCATCAAGAAACACAAACAATAACCGAAGAGGGGAGATACATCATAAAGGTTGCCACCAAGGTATTTATACCGCCTCAGGCTGGTAATGAAAAGGATGATCTCGCATGTTGCCTTGACAAACTCAGTGATCTTGGTATGACAAAAGCTCCAGACAAATTGACATTATCAGCTTAAAAGCTCTTCCAAACTCAGCAGGCGTGAATATTCACGCGACATATGGAGCCGCAACATGGAACAGGTTGTTATCGTAAGTGGTGTGAGAACCCCGATCGGGGCATATTTAGGAAAACTAAGGGATATTCCGGCCAACGAACTGGGAGCCCAGGTGCTAAACGCAGCCGTCCTTCGAGCAGGGGTAGACCCGGGGCAGGTGGACGAAGTTATTCTCGGTCAATCCTATCAGAGCGGTGAATCCGTCAATATTGCGAGGATGGCCCTTCTGACAGCAGGCTGGCCTGTAAATGTCCCGGGTATTACTCTTGATCGGCGCTGCCTTTCAGGTCTTGATACTGTTGGATTTGCAGCCGCCAAGATTATGAGCGGCATGGCAGAAGTTATTGTTGTCGGCGGCGTTGAAAGTATGAGTCGTGCTGAATTCTATATTCCTGGTGAATTTATTAAATGGGGCGTTGGCGGCCGGATGGATCCCAAGTGGGGAGTTATGCCCCGGGGACATGGCTCGATGTCCATGTGGGGGATGCCGATATTCGACCGTATTGCCCGTGCCAGGGTGATGTCTCAGCCTGTTGAGCGTTTTGGTGAACTGAACTCCATGATGTCATGGGCTGAAGCAGCGGCAAAGAATGAGAACATCAGTCGTGAGGCAGCTGACAGATGGGCTTGCCGCAGTCACGAAAAAGCCTGCGCTGCAATTGCAGCAGGTAAATTTGATGATGAAATTCTTCCGATAGAGATACCGCAGCGGAAAGGTGATGTTCTTGTTATGGATAAGGATGAGTCGCCCCGGCCAAATACCTCTCTTGAAAAGCTTGCAGGACTGAAAAGTGTTTACCCTGACGGTATCTGCACGGCGGGGAATTCTTCAACTGAAAATGATGGAGCGGCTGCACTTGTGATGATGGCCGCCAGTAAGGCACGTGAACTGGATCTAGAGCCACTCGCCCGGCTGGAGGCTTTTGCTGTAGCCGCTGATGATCCGACCTTGACATACCCGGCGGTACCGGCCGCGGTGAATAAAGCCCTTGCGCAAATCTCTAAGAACATTGACGACATGGACCTGATCGAAATCCAGGAGGCATTTGCCGCCCAGACCCTGGCCGATGCAAAATTGATGGGTCTGGGGGAGGTAGAATGTGATGCGAAGGTGAACGTTAACGGTTCAGGAATCTCTCTGGGCCACCCAATAGCGGCAACAGGCAGCATGCGACTGGTTACTTTGCTCAACGAAATGCAGAGGCGGGATGCCAGATATGGATTGGAAACCATATGTGGAGGCGGAGGGCAGGGGATCGCCGCAGTAGTAGGATTATGTGGCTAAGCCGCAATTCTCATGAACTTTTAAATTTCTGATTACGTATGAAACTCAGCCATATTTATAGGGGGCTCACTCTGTGATACCCCTGGCATGTTACCATACCTCCAAACCTATAATTGGAGGTATGGAATGTCTAAAAATAAAGTACAATTTCAAAAAGGTATCAGCTTGCAACATTTTTTGTCTCAGTTTGGTTTAGAAGATCAGTGTCGCACTGCTCTGTTTCGTTGGCGCTGGCCACAGGGATTTGTATGTCCAAAGTGTGGTGGGCGCAGCTATTGCCAGCTAAAACGTAGAAATTTGTTTCAATGTAACAATTGCCGTACACAGGTGTCACTCACCTCTAAGACAATATTTTCACACACTAAAATACCATTAACAACTTGGTTTCTTGGTATCTATTTTATCACTCAGTCAAAGGTCAGTGTTTCTGCATTGAGCCTCATGAGAACCATCGGTGTTTCTTATAATACAGCTCTCTTGATGAAACATAAAATTCAACAAGTAATGAAAGAGCGGGACGACGGTAAACCGCTTACACATTTCATTCAACTTGATGATTCATACTGGGGTGGTAAAAAACGTGATGGTATTCGGGGCCGTGGAGCGACAGGAAAGATCCCTTTTGTTGCCGCTGTCTCTACCAATGAGCATGGCCACCCCCTTGAAATGCGATTTAGCCGGGTAGAGGCTTTCTCTAAAAAATCTATCAAGTCCTGGGCTCAACACAATCTTTCTCCAAATTGTCTCATAGTTTCTGATGGTCTGAGGTGTTTTAATGTATTTGCAGAAATTGGATATAAACATACAGCAATTGTAACCGGTGGTGGCCCTAAAAGTGTTGAAATTCCAGAGTTTAAATGGGTCAACACTATTATTGGCAATGTCAAAAAAGCTCTCCATGGCACTTTTCACGCTATTAGTGAACATCATTTTGAGCGATACTTGGCTGAATTTTGCTATCGATTTAATCGGCGATTCAATCTCACAGAGATGATACCGCGTTTTGGTTTCATTGCTGTTAGAACTCCCCCAATGCCTCAGCGGCTGCTAAGAGTGGCTGAGTTTCATGGGTAATCAGAATTTAAATTGTTAATAACAAAGCAATAAATAACATGAGGTGTAAGCTATGAAACAATTTTTATTATTAT
>JBFFNX010000284.1:0-3553 GCA_041562995.1 Desulfurivibrionaceae bacterium | reverse complement strand
TTGGAAAGGGCGCCCCATCGTTCTCTCTTTAAGGCCATGGGCTATACCAATGAAGAGCTGAGCCGGCCCCTGATCGGTGTCTGTCATGCCCATAATGAGATTATTCCCGGTCATGTCCACCTGGACAAAATTGTTGAGGCGGTGAAGACCGGAGTCAGGATGGCCGGTGGTACACCCGCTGCCTTTGCCACCATTGGGGTGTGCGACGGTATTGCCATGGGCCATACCGGCATGAAATACTCCCTGGCCAGCCGTGAGATTATTGCTGACTCGGTTGAGATTGTCGGCCAGGCCCATCCCTTTGACGCCATGGTTCTCATCCCCAACTGCGACAAGGTCGTGCCGGGCATGCTCATGGCTATGCTGCGCCTCAATATCCCGGCCATCATGGTCAGTGGAGGCCCCATGCTCACCGGTCGTCATCGTGGTAAAAATGTCCATCTCGTCTCGGTCTTTGAAGGGGTCGGCCGGGTCAAGGCCAAGACCATGAGCCTTGAGGAGCTGGCTGAGCTTGAGGATGATGCCTGTCCCGGTTGCGGCTCCTGTGCCGGGATGTTCACCGCCAACTCCATGAACTGTCTCACCGAGGCCATTGGTCTTGGTCTGCCGGGCAACGGCACCATTCCGGCGGTCTATGCCGCCCGTACACGATTGGCCAAGCAGGCCGGCATGGCAGTGATGAATCTTTTCCACGAAAATATCCGGCCCCGTGATATTGCCACCACAAAGGCCTTTGAGAACGCCATGGCTGTGGATATGGCCCTGGGTTGCTCGACCAATACCGTTCTCCATGTGCCGGCCATTGCCAAGGAGGCAGGGGTGGATCTGCCGCTGGACTCCTTTAACAAGGTGTCAAAAAGGGTTCCCCATATCTGCAGCCTGATTCCCGGCGGTCCCCACTCCATGGAGGAGCTCTACGAGGCGGGTGGTGTTCAGGCCGTCATGAAGGAGCTCCTGGCGAGTAAGGATGGCCTGCATCAGGATGTGATGACCGTCACCGGCCAGTCCCTGGGTAAGAATCTGCAAAAGGCCGAGGTCAAGGATCGTGAGGTTATCCGCACCGTGGCTGCGCCCTACCACAAGGTGGGCGGCATTGCTGTTTTGTATGGCAATCTCGCTCCCCAGGGCGCGGTGGTCAAGCAGTCGGCGGTGGCCGATGAGATGTTGACCCATAGCGGCCCGGCCCGGCTCTATAACTCCGAGGAGGAGGCCCAGAAGGCCATCCTGGGCGGCGCTATCAAGGCCGGCGATGTGGTCATCATCCGCTATTGCGGGCCCAGGGGTGGTCCGGGTATGCCGGAAATGCTTTCCCCCACCTCGGCCATCATCGGCATGGGACTTGGCAAGAGTGTGGCCCTGCTCACCGATGGTCGCTTCAGCGGCGGCACCCAAGGGGCCTGTATCGGCCATATCTCTCCGGAGGCAGCCGATGGTGGTCCCATCGCCCTTGTTGAGGAGGGTGATACCGTGGTGATTGATATCCCCAATAATGTTCTGCGGGTCGAGGTTGATGACGCCGAGCTTGCCAGGCGCAAGGAAGGCTGGCTGCCGCCTGAACCAAAGATCACCACCGGCTATATGGCACGCTATGCCCGGATGGTTACCTCCGGGGCCACTGGCGCCGTCTTAAAAGACGAGTAAGTTACTAAGGGGCGTTCGCGCCCCTTTTTTGCGTCTGCATATTTCATTTTCTTCACCGTAAACGGCTCAACGGGTGTCTGACATCGTGCTAATAAGAAATTTTCTGACCACTCTGGCGATCCTTCTCAGCGTGCTTGTGTCATCGGTGAGCGCTGGTGATCTTCTCAATCAGCCGTGGAAGGTGGAGGCGGATAAGCTCAGCCGTGGCGAGAAGGAGCAGGAGGTCATTGCCGAGGGCAATGTCGTGCTTGCACGTACGGGCAATCCAGATAAACCGATGACCATTCAGGCCGACTGGATCCGCTATGATCCCGAGGCGGGTGTTGTCGAGGCCCGGGGGCATGTCAAGCTCCTGACAAAGACCGAAAGCGCTGAGGCCAGCGAGGCCACCATCTATCTCGGCGATGAAACCGCGCAGATGATTGACAGTAAGGTTTTCTTTTCTGAGACCAATATTCATTTTGCCAGTAAAGAGGCCCGCAAAGACGGGGAGATGGTCTATTTCTTCCGGGATGGCGTTTTTACCACCTGTGACTATGATGACCAGCGCAGCCCGGTCTGGAGCCTGTCCATGAAGGAGGCGGATATCGATGTGGACGGCTTCATCTTTATGAAGCACAGCCTGCTGCGCATCAAGGACGTCCCGGTTTTGTATCTGCCCTATATGGCCTTTCCGGGCCGGATGGACCGGCAGTCCGGTTTCCTCGATCCGGAACTCTCCGGTTCGGACCGCGGCGGTTCGGGGTTCATGGCGCCCTTTTTTATTGATCTCTCACCCAGCTCGGATATCACCCTCTATCCCGGCTATTTTGCCAGCCGTGGGCCGATGATCGGCGGTGAGTTCCGCTATATCCACGACTATAATTCCCGCTTCTCCATCCAGGCCACCTTTCTTGATGACGATCTCCAGGATGAGGTGGGTGATGATTATCAGGATGACGGTTATCTGCGCACCCGTTCAAGCCGCTATTGGTTCCGCAGTAAGGGCGATTATGATTTCGGTAGTAATTTCAAGATGCTGCTCGATGTGGATTCTGCCTCTGACCGTGATTACCTCATGGAGTTTGATGAAGGGGTGACCGGTTTTATTGACTCCCACAACGTCTTTGTCCGCGATTTTGACCGCGGCCTGCTGGAGGCCTCGCAGCCCTGGCGGCCCTCCAGCCTCCAGCTTGTCAAGCACTGGTCCCATGTGTATCTCGGTGGTGAAACCACCTATGTCGATGATCTTAATCCCAGTACCACGCCGGAGAGCACGGCCATCCATACCC
The DNA here is from genome assembly GCA_041562995.1 of Desulfurivibrionaceae bacterium. GTDB lineage: Bacteria > Desulfobacterota > Desulfobulbia > Desulfobulbales > SURF-16 > BM506. Next base: position 641 of record JBFFNX010000284.1, on the reverse strand, counting down.
TGCCCAAACTTGTCACCATGGGTTCCCTGGCAATTCCGGCCACCAGGGTCAATCTGAACTGGGACGCCGAATATGTCAATTACTGGCGTGAAGAGGGGGTGGGCATGCAGCGGGTTGATCTCCATCCCCGTCTTACCACCCCCATTCCCCTGGGCCGCTTGTTACAGGCCTCGGCAACAGGCGGCCTGCGCCAGACCTTGTATCAGATTGAGTCCTACAACGATGCCCTCTATGGCGGCGACAGCAGCCCCACCAGGCTGGCCTGGGATGGCGGTGTCGACCTGGCCACCACCTTTCAGCGGGATTTTAAGGCCAAAGTGGGGTCCCTGCGCTGGTTTAACCACACCATTAAGCCCCATACCTCATACACCTACATTGACCCGGACGATGACGAAGACGTCCTGCCTGATTTTGACAGTAAGGACACTCTGGTCGCCCAGAGTGTGGTGGGCTATGGTTTTGATAACCATTTCCGCCTCGGTGGCGTCAACGGGCAGGGTAAGACATACAACCGTTATTTCGGCTCCTTCAACGTCAACCACTCCTATGACCACCGCAAGGATTTTCAGCCCTATGGCAATCTGGAGTTCGACCTTGATATCTATCCCCTGGAACGGCTGCGGCTTTATTATTCCACGGAT
>JBFFNX010000283.1:0-3582 GCA_041562995.1 Desulfurivibrionaceae bacterium | reverse complement strand
TGACAAGGGCTCAGGATACTTGTAGATCCGGGCTATGTTCCAAGTAAGTTTTGCTCAGCGAAGGCCTGTAGGCGGCAGAGAGTCAGGGCCACAGTGATTAATGGTATTGCCGATCAACTGGTCCACAGTGGGACTGTCTGGCGGTCATGAAAGGAACTCCTCACTAAAAAGGTAAGGGCTAAGAAGCGTTCCGCACCTGGCTTCGTTCATGGTGCGTTGAAGAAGGGGGCATTTTGTACAAGAAATACACAGTGAATCCTGGTGCTCTTCATTGCCACACACCATGCCTTGCAACACCTTGATATTGCGATCTTTAATCTAATTATACATAATATATATTATGCGACATTGTGTAAATATGTGATATGGCATGGGGGGACCACTTCTCCTTGCCATAATTCAGTCCTTTTTTATTCATTGAGCTGATAATGCCATGAAAAACGTGGCAAAATCGGGTAAGTATAGCCCCTTATCGCCAACCACAAGCCAAACACATTACTTGTCTTTGTGTTACAATAACTACGTTTTTACGGAGAGATAGAGATGAATCGTGAAGTATATCAGGAACCCCTGGTCAGTCGTTATACGAGTCCAGAGATGCAGTGGATCTTCTCTGAAACGAATAAATTTCAGAACTGGCGGCGTTGCTGGATTGCCCTGGCCGAAGCCGAGTTTGAACTGGGTCTTACCGATATCATCACTGAGAAGATGCTCGACGAGTTGCGGGCCTTTAAGGATGACATTAACTTCGAGGTGGCCCAAGCCAAGGAAAAAGAGATACGTCATGATGTCATGGCCCATGTCTATGCCTATGGTCAGCAATGCCCCACTGCTGAGCCCATCATCCATTTGGGTGCTACCAGTCAATTTGTCGGCTGCAACACCGACCTTATGGTTCAGCGTGACGCCCTTAAGCTTGTCAAGAAGGCCCTGGTTAACGTCATTGCCAACCTCGCTGTCTTTTGTCGCAAGCACAAGAATCTTGCTACCCTGGGCTACACCCATTATCAGCCAGCCCAGCCCACCACCGTCGGCAAGAGAAATACCTTGTATATTCAGGATCTTATCATGGATCTCGACTATATTGAACATCTTGAGGTCCAGATCAAGGCCCGGGGGGCCAAAGGCACCGTCGGCACCCAGGCCACCTTTATTGAACTCTATAAAGGTGACCACGCCAAGGTTCGCAAATTGGATGAGCTTGTTGCTGTAAAGCTTGGTTTTTCCGACCTTTTTGCCGTTACTGGCCAGACATACACCCGTAAGCTTGACATGAAAACAGCTGAGACCCTGGCCGGCCTCGGCGCCTCCGCCCATAAGTTTGCCGTTGATATGCGCCTGCTCTCCAACCTCAAGGTTCAGGAAGAACCCTTTGCCAAGAATCAGGTGGGCAGCTCAGCCATGGCCTATAAGCGTAACCCCATGCGCTCAGAGCGCATGACCGGCCTGGCCCGTAAACTCATGGGCCTGCCTGCCAATTTTGCCGCCACCTACAGCAATCAATGGTTCGAGCGCACCCTGGACGATTCCGCCATCCGCCGCATGGATATTCCCCAGGCCTTTCTGCTGACCGACGCCATCTTCAAGCTCTATCTCAATATCACCTCAGACATGGTGGTCTATCCCTCCCAGATCCAGCGCCATCTGGGCCAGGAGCTGCCCTTTATGGCCACCGAAAAGATCCTCATGGAGTGTGTTGAGATGGGCAAGAGTCGCCAGGAGATGCATGAGGTGGTCAAGATTCACTCCGTGGAGGCCGGTCTTGCTGTCAAAAATGACGGGGTGGCAAATGATCTTCTCTCCCGTTTGGGTGAAGATGATCGCATTCCCTTTAGCACCGAGCAGCTCAACGCCATGGTGGGCGATGGCAGTGAATTTGTCGGACGGGCACCTGAGCAGACCGAAGAATACCTCACTGAGGTCGTTGATGTCCGCCTTGGCCAATACAAAGACCTCCTCGGCTCCATGGATAGCACCCTTTCGGTCTAATATCATGGGTATCCAGCGACGAACCGCCGAGCTCCACTTACGAATCAACAGGAGTAGGATCCATTTTCTCAAGTTCATTCTTGAGGCCTATGACGGCCTGGCCATCCTCTCCGTGGTTGAGCCGCGCAACGGCCTGGTGCTCATTCGTTTTGCCCCTGAGTGCGGTCAGGAAATTACAGGGCTCTTGTCGTCCCTTGCTGTTTGCGGAAGCCTAAAATAACCTCATGTATCACATGAGGTTATTTGTCAACATATTGTTTTTATGTATATTTTACTTGGTCACTTAACTTGTTGAAAAATCTCTTTATCGAAACCATTGGCTGCCAGATGAATACGCGTGATTCCGAAATCATGCTGCAACTTCTCGAGCAGAACGGCTATTCTCTCAGCGAAGATCTGGCCTCGGCCGACGCGGTCATTGTCAACACCTGCTCCATTCGCGGCAAGGCTGAGCAAAAGGCCTATAGCTTCATTGGTTCCCTGCGGCGCCAGAAAGAGGAGAACCCCGATCTCATTATTGCCGTGGCCGGCTGCGTGGCCCAGCAGGAAGGTGAAAAGATGCGGGTCCGCATGCCCCATGTGGATATTATTCTCGGCCCCCAATCCATTTACCAGTTGCCCGACCTCTTTCAACAGGTCGCCAATGAGCGCAAAGGCATCATCTCCACCACCCAGAGCAAGGATTTTGCCATTCCCTCCTTTTTACCCGACCTCAGGCACGGCCTACCCCATAAGCGCTTTGTCACCATCATGCAGGGCTGCAACAATTATTGTACCTACTGCATTGTCCCCTATACCCGGGGCCGCGAGGTCAGTCGGCGTCGGTCGGATATCCTGGCCGAGGTTCGGCATCTGGTGGCGAATGGCGTTCGCGAGATCACCCTTCTTGGCCAGAATGTCAATTCCTACGGCAACGACCAACCCCAGGAGGAACGCACCAGCTTCCCTGAGCTTCTGCGCCAGGTGGCGGCCGTACCCGGTCTGGTCCGCCTGCGTTTTACCACCTCAAACCCCAAGGACCTCTCCCCTGCCCTGATGACCTGTTTTCAGGACCTTGATAATCTCTGCCACCATTTTCATCTGCCGGTCCAGTCCGGCTCCAATGCGGTGCTGGCTAAGATGAATCGTAAATACACGGTGGAAGAGTATATGGATAGGGTTGTCGGCCTCCGTCAGGCCTGCCCCGATATCAGCCTGACCACCGATATCATCGTTGGCTTTCCCGGGGAGACCACGGCTGATTTTCAGGCCACCATGGACCTCATGGAGAAGGTGCGCTATGACTCCGCCTTTTCCTTTAAATATTCGAGCCGCCCCCCTGCCAAGTCCTGCGATTTTGAGGACACGGTCAGTGACCAGGAGAAGGCCCAGCGCCTGGCCATCTTCCAAAACCGCCAAAAAGAGATCACCGAAGAGCGCCACCAGGAGATGGTCGGCAGGTCCCTGGAGGTAATGATTGAGGGGATAAGCAAGATGGGCCATGGCCAGTGGAGTGGCCGGAGCAGCCATAACCTTATTGTTAATTTCCATAGCCCGGCCACCTATAGCCCCGGCGACCTGGAAAGAGTGACCATCACCGAAAGCTGTTTTAAT
>JBFFNX010000282.1:0-3594 GCA_041562995.1 Desulfurivibrionaceae bacterium | reverse complement strand
TCAAGGGTGTCTTTGTGAAGATGGGGGGCAAGCTCAGTGGCATATACGCTATTTGTCATCATAAGTATCAGTACAAAAAAAATGTTTAAAAGAGAGTGTTTCATTTCAATCCCATTGCTACGAAAGTATTCATCAGTGGGCCTGGCGCATTACCCTTAAGAAAATCATGCTGCTTGCGGAGGTTTCAGAGCATACCATAACAGCAAAATACCACTGGCAACCATCGCCAAGCTGAGCAGTTGACCCCGGCTTACAAAACCAGCCATGAGACCTATATGGGCATCCGGTTCCCTGAAAAGTTCCACGAAACAGCGCAGGACTCCATAGTAAACCAGAAAGAGAGCCAAGATGGAACCGTGGCCCCAGCCTTTTTTTCTCTTTACGCCGGCCATCCAGGCAAGAAGTGCGAAAAGGAGCACTCCCTCAAGGATGGCCTCGTAGAGCTGGGAGGGATGGCGGGGAAACGGGCCGCCTCCCGGAAAAACCATAGCCCAGGGCACATCGGTTACCCGGCCGTACAATTCCCCATTAATAAAATTGCCTATTCTTCCTAGGCCCAGCCCCACTGGAATAGTGGCGACATAGAGGTCTGCCATCTTCAAAAAGTGCAGCTGATGGCGTCGGCAGAACCAAACCCCGCCGATAAGGACGCCGACAAGGGCGCCATGAAACGACATTCCCCCACCCAGGGTGTTGACGATCTGCAGGGGATGGCGAAGATAATAGGACAGATTATAAAAAAGCACATACCCCAAGCGGCCGCCGAGCACGAGACTGACCAGGAGCACCATGTTCAGATTCTCAAAAAGCGGCGCGAGTTCCTCTATGTCATAAAGGCGAATCTGGCGGCGAACCAAAAAAAAGGTGGCGGCAAAGCCCAGAACATACATCAGCCCATACCAGTGCAAGGCCAAGGGGCCGATTTGCCAAAGCACAGGATCTATTTGCGGATATTTCAACATTTTTTATTTTTTACTTAAACCGCTTTCAGCACAAATATCTGCTTGATTTAGTTAGGGGTTTGGGACTGAAAAGAAGGAAAAGAAACAGAGGTCTCAAAGGTTTTAGGGGAAAACAGTCAGTCATTTCAGAAGATTACAAGCTGCCTCATGTTGTACCAGAAAATCAGGGACTTTTAAATCATAATCATCCCCTGTTTTCCGTTTAGAAAAACTAAACAAAGACCTAAACAAGAATAAACACTTCACCCATTTTTTTCTCGGCACCGCTCCTGTACGCTCTAGTTAATAGGCACTGAATCCAGGCTTGAGTGATCTCCACTTGATGGCCACCATGGCCGGTATTACAGCGAGGAGCTTAGTATGAAGAAGATGATCCCCACCAAAACCGACCGGCAGCTTGCCGCCGTCCACCAACGTGCCCTCCTCGTCTCAACCATTAAAGGGGACGAGAGCCTTGCCCTTCGCTTTGCCGAAGGCGACTCTTGGGACGCCCAGTCCATGCATCTGGCCATGCTGATGAGCGGCGACTCCTACATCAACAAACTGCTGCCGTGCAGTAAGGACCACGATTGTTCTCCTGGGCAGCGAATCCGCCAGGTCACCATCCGTCGCAACTCATTCACTCCGGAATTTGAACCAAGCCGCCATGAGATGCGCATCTTTGATTCCTTAGACGGCATTGTCCCGGAAATGTGATGCTCACGTGCTCCCACAAATAGTCGGGGGCCGATGCCTTGGCTTATACCCCCTTGCGGCGGCATCATCGTAACTTTTTACGGATCCACCAAATGCAGCAGAGGTAAAAATATTTTTCATCCTTTGGGTAGTTGGCGCACAACACCTCACTAACGCTATCCATCTTTACCTCTCTTCATGCCGGGGGAAATTCAGCCTTCCCCCGGCTCTTTTTTTTGTCCCTTCTCGCAACAAAGATCAGCCCTCCCAGCCCTGCCGCTCCAAGCCTCGCTTCTCAATCAAATTCCTTGTTTTACAGAGATGTTCAATGTAAAAAGTAATGTTTAGACATTACTCTCCTGGGCTCTCGAATGCCGTGTTGGTTTTCTGCCCCCCGTCTCTGCAATAAGGAAGGCCCAGCCATGGATGAAAAGGAACTGCAAAATCTGCTCAAAAACAGAATCCACCAGACCCTGCTGCCACTCTTTGAGAAGTACAACCGGGACTTTAGTGATCTGGAATCGCTCCTCAAGTGGAAACCCATTGTTCTGCTCATCGGCAATTATTCCTCTGGAAAATCTACCCTGATTAATGAACTGACCGGTGAAGATATCCAGCGCACCGGCCAGGCTCCCACTGATGACTCTTTTACCATCATCACCCACGACGGCGCGGACAAGGCCGGAGAGGAAATCCCCGGCTCCTCCCTGGTTAATGACGAGAATCTGCCCTTTACCAGCCTGAAAGATCAGGGCGAGCAACTCATCTCCCATCTCCACCTGAAAAGGGTTGCCACCCCTCTTTTAACCGACATGGCCATCATTGATAGCCCCGGCATGCTCGATTCGGTCACAGAAAAAGACCGCGGTTATGATTACATGGCCGTCATCTCTCACCTGGCCAAACTTGCCGACCTGGTGGTTCTCATGTTTGATCCGCTCAAGGCCGGCACCATCAAAGAAACCTATACTGCCATTCGCGACACCCTGCCCAAAAGTGCCGGAGAAGACCGCTTGGTCTTTGTCATGAGCCGTATCGACGAGTGTGATTCAACCAGTGACCTTGTCCGTTCCTACGGCACCCTGTGCTGGAACCTCTCGCAAATGACGGGCCGCAAGGATATCCCCCATATCTTCCTGACCTGTGCCCCTGATTCACCACGCCCTGGCCTTGATATAACGCCCTGGAGCCAGGAGCGCGACCAGCTGAAAAATAAAATCCTCACCGCCCCGAAATTTCGCGTTTTCCACATCCTCCAGGACATTGATCGTCAGGTCAATGAACTGCAACTGACCTGTGAGGCCATGGCCCATTTCAGCAGACAGGTTCGGACAAAGTTGCTCGATATTACCAAACTTGCCGCTGTCGCCTCCATCCTTGCCTTTTTCTTCAGTGGTCTGCTCAGCAAGCTCCTCTTTAATTTTCCAGAAGAAAGCATCTTGGAGGCCCTGCTGCAGGGCAATACAAGCTTCGCCCACCTCACCTTTCCGCTGGCCGGCGTCACCCTTGTTGTCATGGGTTTCTGGATTTGGCTTACCAGGATGACCTTTCCCCGTCTCCTCGCCCAACGCCTGAAAAATCCCCGTAGCCTGGTAAGCCTGGAGAGCGATTATCGCCGCCATCTCTGGGAGAAGGTGGAAGACCATGTCCTGGGGCTTTTGCGCAGCGCCGGCCTAGGACAGATCTTTGCCGCCCACACCCGCAATCTCAACAAGATCAAGAAATTCCTGAGCAAAGATCTCAAGGAATTTTATGGAAAAATCCGTTGAACAACGTTCGTTTTCCGTAAATAAAGAGGCCAGAGCGCCTTTGAGTATAAGGAGATAAATTCAATGAGTACTGCTGTTGATTCCACCCCGCAATTTGTTAAAGGGGTGTATAAAAAAATGGAGAAGAACCTCGCCATTATCCGTGAACGCCTTGATCGGCCCCTTACCTATACCGAAAAACTACTCTA
>JBFFNX010000281.1:0-3615 GCA_041562995.1 Desulfurivibrionaceae bacterium | reverse complement strand
GGCCAGGGCAATATCAACGAACATGTCGACCCGTTCATAAATAGTGCCGATAATGATCAACAAAACCGTGGTCTTGGTGCCGATGATGTTGGCTCCCATCATCCGGTCGATAATGGTCGGCCCGAATATTGTCCGGTAGAGGGCCAGCAGCATGAACAGGCAAAGAACAACGCCGGTGGCAATAAAGAAATTACTCATGACCGCTCCTCCGTAAAAATGCGGGCAATCCGCTCTTCCATTTCACCGGGCAGGCCGCTGGCCACCTTGTCACTCAAGGCATGAACGGTAAAAACATCATCTTCTATCCTGACCGTGATGGTACCTGGCGTCAGGGTGATTGAATTGGCGAGGGTTACCCGGGCCACATCAGTTTTAAGCCTAGTTTTAAAGTTCACTATGCGGGGGTCAATTTTTTCTTTCATCGCCGGATGTAAGGCTAGCCAGGTAACGTGCAGGGTCGACAGCACAATCTCCTTCATTACCCAGGGGATATAAAGAATGAAGCGGTAAACTTCGATCAGTCGCCCTTTTTTGGCGTTATCAATAAACAGGAGGTCGGACGACATCCAGGAGACAAGCAGACTGGAGAACAGGCCCAGAGTCAGGTGGAACAGATCAAACTTGCCCGACAACAAGAGCCAGAAGCCAAACATGAGTAAAAATGTGTAGAGATAGCGCATAAAAAGTTAATAACATACCCACATTTAATTTCTACAATTATCACGTGCTGGCGGTTCAAGAAATTTCAGAAAACAGGCGGAAGAAATCCCCGCCGAGGCGAAGACCATACACATAACCATGATCTGATACCTCGCCGCAATTAACGGGGAGATCCCGGATAAGATCTGGCCGGTCATCATGCCTGGCAGAGAGACCAGTCCCACCGCAAACAGGGCATTGGTGATTGGGATCAGCGAGGCCCGAAAGGCGATACTTCTGGCCTTTTCATATGGGACATCTCTGGTCATTTCGGCGGTAAGACGTTCTCCCGCCAGACTGACGCTATTCATCGCATTTGCAAAAATCATCCCGGCCAGCGGGATCAGGTAGCGGGGCAGATACCATGGATCCAGGGCAAGGACTCCCTGGGTGATCAGCAGCAAGGTAATGCCGCCTCCCAGAGATATGGCCAGGAAGGCTTTCTTATACAGAGGCCAGCGATCATTTTTTATGGTGCGCAGGGCAATCCAGCTCGAGGTGCAGATCATGACCAGCAAAACGGCCAGTACGACCCAGGCGCTATCGGATTCAAAAAGAAAAATCAGAAAATAACCAATCAGCAGTAGCTGCACCAGCATCCTGAAAACGGCGTAGATAGTGCTGTGCCCGTCTGCCGTCCATCTGTAAAGGATTCCGGCCACCACAATAACGGGGATAAAGGCAAGAGTTAAATTGGCAAAGGGGATGGTCTGAACGGAGGCAGTCATGATGGGGAAACCTGGCTTGAGGGTCAAAGTTTTTGGTTGCGGGGTTCGCCAAATTGATTTTCGTCAAGCAATTGGTTTGGCAATACTATCATATCTTTGGCAAAATTTGCTTCGCTAACTTTTGCCAGAGCAACTGGATAGTTCAGTTTGGATGGCGCACATGTGGCTAATTTTCTTTCGGTTAATGATCAAGGTGAAATCTTAAAACATGGCTGATCTGCAAGTAATATCGCAATTCTAAGGAGCTGATTTCCGCTTGACAGGCATATGCCAGAGAAGTAAATAGGGGCTACCTTCGCGCAAATTGTTTCAGTTTGCAACATTTTCACGAAATAAAATAGTTAATTTTAAATAAGGGACCCGGTGCCATTTAGGCTCAATTTTTTGCCGAGTTCCTGTTAAACACCTTGAGGAGATCCATATGATTACCAAAATTTTTCCTTTCATAGACTGGTTTAAGGACTATGACGGAGGTAAGTTCAAGATAGACCTTTTGGCCGGTATCACCGTGGCCATGGTCCTTATCCCCCAGTCCATGGCTTATGCCCAGCTTGCTGGCCTGCCCGCTTACTACGGACTTTATGCGGCCTTTTTGCCACCCATGGTGGCGGCTTTGTTTGGTTCCAGTCGTCAATTGGCGACTGGTCCGGTTGCTGTTGTTTCGTTGATGTCGGCGGCATCTCTTGAACCTCTTGCAACAGCTGGTGGTCCCCAGTTTATTGCCTACTCTATTGTTCTTGCCCTTACTGTTGGTGTTTTTCAGCTCTCTCTGGGTGTCCTGCGTCTCGGTCTGGTGGTTAACTTCCTATCCCATCCGGTGATTAATGGTTTCACCAATGCGGCGGCTATCATCATAGCCTCCTCCCAGTTCTCCAAATTTTTCGGAGTCTATGTTGACAAGGCATCTCATCATTATGAGACTATGGGCCGAGTTGCTCAGGCCGCCATGGATTATACCCACCTTCCTACTTTGCTGTATGGAGTTGGTGCGGTTGCCATCATGGTGGGTTTGAAGAAGGTAAATCCACGTATTCCCAATGTTCTGGTGGCGGTAGCTATCACCACCCTGCTCTCCCTTGCCACCGGCTTTAATAACGATGCCTTTGTGGATGTCGGCAGTATAAAGGCGGATGGCTTTTCTGAGAAGATTGTTGAGTTCAACCATGCTGTTGCTGAGATCAAGGCCCTAGGCACGAAGCGTGCTGATCTTGGTAAAAAGGTTGATGAACAGAAGAAGCATGACGCCGAAGGCGGCCATGGATCAACATCTGTGGAGCTGATCAAGCTCGAATCAGAGGTAGCCATGCTCACCGCCCGTATGGATACGGCCAAGCATGACGCCCATCTCATCCGGACCGACCTGCGCGGTACTAAATTTGAGGCTGTGAAGACTGGCGCAGGTGACGATGCACAATATGCTTTCTACCCCAAAGGCGACAGTGGTGCTGTTGAAACAGATGGTGGCACGTGGCGTTTGAAGGTTGGCAATAAACCGCTTAATACTGCGAACCTGAAAATAATGGGTGGCGGCGCGATTGTTGGTGAAATTCCTAAAGGCTTAAGTTTCGCCATGCCCGGAACTGTTAAAGATCCTGCTACCCAAGAAATTGTTGGCGAGAGTCTTCTTAGTTTTAAAACCTTCATGAAGTTGTTGCCAATCGCTATTATTATCTCGCTACTCGGCTTCATGGAGGCTATTGCCATTGCCAAGGCCATGGCCGCCCAGACCGGTCAGAAGCTTGATCCCAACCAGGAACTCATTGGTCAGGGACTTGGTAATATCCTGGGTTCCTTTGGTGGTTCTTACGCGGTTTCCGGTTCCTTTTCCCGTTCAGCAGTCAACCTGCAGGCTGGAGCGGTTTCCGGTATCTCTTCGGTGGTCACCTCTCTGGTGGTTGTCCTCACTCTGTACTTTTTTACTCCGCTGCTCTATCATCTCCCCCAGGCTACTCTGGCTGCGGTTATCATGATGGCGGTTATCGGTCTGGTGAACGTTAAGGGATTTGTTCATGCCTGGAAGGCCCAGTGGTATGATGGCGCGATTGCCATCTTCAGCTTCCTGGTGACCTTGTATTTTGCCCCCCATCTCGACAAGGGCATCATGGTCGGTGTCGCTCTGTCCATGGCGGTATTTCTCTACAAATCGATGCGGCCGGTAGTGGCCAGCCTCTCTCTGAACGAGGACAAG
>JBFFNX010000280.1:0-3710 GCA_041562995.1 Desulfurivibrionaceae bacterium | reverse complement strand
CAGACTCTTGGTTCCACTCAGTATGTTTGTAAAATATCCAGCCATATGACGGCCTCTTGTCCTTGTTCTATTAATGATATCGCTATCTCTTTCTACCCTTTCCTAACCCAGAAACTTTACGAGTCCGGCACTGGCCAGCAGGTTGAAAAGAGAGAACGGAATCAATATTTTCCAGGAAAGATTAAGCAGGGACCACAGGGTAACACGGGGGTAGGTCCAGCGAATCAGCACCACGAGCCAAATCAGCAAATACAACTTGATCAGGAACCACCACACTCCTGCTGTTCCGAGGTAAGGAATAGTGTCCGGGAACGGGCTATACCAGCCCCCCAAGAAGAGGATGGTGGTCAGGGCAGCGCCAATAACGATATTGGCATACTCACCCATGAAAAACAGCCCGAAACCCATGGAGGAATATTCGGTGTGAAAACCGGCAATGAGTTCAGATTCAGCCTCACCAAGGTCAAATGGGGCCCGATTGGTCTCAGCCAGAGAGCAGATATAAAACATGATAAAGGTTATGGGCCCAAGAAAGTTACCGTTGAAGGGCAACCAGTTCCAGTTCCAAAAAGGCCCAGCCTGACTGACGACAATCTCTTTCAAGTTCATGCTGCCTGAAATCAAGACAATGGTGATGGTAATAACCAGCATGGGAATTTCGTAGGCGACATTCTGGGATACAGCACGGGCCGCAGAGATAACGGCATACTTGTTACGCGATGCCCAGCCGCCCATAAGAAGGGCCAGGACATTCACCGAAGCAAAGGCAAAAATCATCAGCAGCCCGATATTGATGTCCCGGGCGATCAGGGTCTCTGAAAAGGGGATGGTGACAAAAATCATCACGGCCGGCACCATGGCAAGAAGGGGCGCCAGCATAAACAGAGGCTTGTCAACACCATCTGGGATAACAATCTGCTTACTCATCAACTTGGCACCATCAGCCAAGGGCTGCAGGAGACCAAAGGGGCCAACCTCTTTGGGGCCGGTCCGGCGCTGGATATGGGCAGCACCCTTCCGTTCTACCCAGACAAGATAGGCGGCGTTACCAGCGGCAAAGGCAATAATCCCCACCAGATAGATAACCATTTCAACTACATTGATACCAAGATCCATTGTTATCTCTCCTTAGCGATCAATCTCGGGGATGACCAAGTCAAGGCTGCCCATGAGAGCCAGGGCATCCGCCAACAACATGCCTTTACTCGCCTCCTGGTAAAGACTCAGGTTCGAGAATGTCGGGGACCGTAATTTCATACGATAGGCCTGGTTTTTACCATCGCTGACAGCGCGAATACCAAAGGTACCGCGGGCAGCCTCGACAGCATGGTAATAGTCGCCGGGCTCAGGCTTAATCATCTTCGGTACTTTTTCGGCCCTCACTGGACCTTCAGGAATCTTGGCAATGGCCTGTTCAATAATGCGCATACACTGATCCATCTCATCCATACGCACCATATAGCGCGCCATGGAATCACCTTCGTGATAGACCGGTACATCAAAATCAAGTTCAGGATAGACGGAATAGGGCTCGTTTTTACGGACATCGTAATTAATGCCAGAACCGCGCAGAACAGGGCCGGTGGCGCCATATTTGCGGCACATCTCAGCCGAGATGGGGCCAACACCTTCCAGACGCTGCCTGAGGATGACATTCTTAGTAACCAAATTATGGTACATGGGCATCCGGGCGCGCAGACGCTTGATAAAGGCCAGGCAACCACTGAGGAAATCATCCTCAACATCGTTATAACAACCGCCGAAACGGAAATAGCAATAGGTAAGACGGGAGCCGGTGACTGCTTCCAGCAAATCAAGAATCTGCTCACGATCATCAAAGGCATAAAGCAGCGGGGTAAAGCCACCAAGGTCAAGAACAAAGGCGCCGAACCACAAAAGATGGCTGGAGATCCGGTTCATCTCGGTGGTGATAACCCGGATATACTCAGCCCGCTCCGGAACCTCAATACCGGCCATCTTTTCGACCAGTTCGACATAACCGAGGTTATAGGACAGGGCAGAGAGATAATCGAGCCGACCCATATTGGGTAGATACTGGGCCCAGGTCCTATTCTCACCCATGAGTTCATGCATGCGGTGGATATAACCGAGAACCGGTTCGGCATCGACGACGTACTCACCGTCCATCAAAAGCTTAACCCGGAGGACACCATGCGTGGCAGGATGCTGGGGCCCCAGGTTGAGCTCGAAACGTTCTTTGTTTTGGCTGAGTGCTTGGCTACTCATGGCTTAACATCCTTTGAAATCTTTGAGCAAGGGATGGAAATCACAATCTTCCGGCAAGAGGAGATACTCTAACTGCGGATGACCTTCGAAATGAATACCGAAGAAATCAAAGGTCTCCCGTTCGTGCCAGTTGGCACCAGGAAAAACCTCAGAGATTGTAGGGATATTGGCTTGGTCGCGCGGGATACGGGCGCGGACAACAACACGGAAACACTCACCGCCGGTGTAGGAATAATCGTAAACGACCTCCAACTCCTTGTCATTGATCCAGTCAACACCGGTTATGGCCTCCAGGGTCATGCCCGCCTCGTCAAGTATCTGGGCGGCACGAACCACTTGATCAGCCTTGACCTGAGCATCGACATGGACACCCTTGCCGGCGTAATCGACTTCGAGCACCCCGTTTTTACGGGGCGCAGGCGGGGCAGCCTTCTTCGGTGCCGCACCTTCCTCACCCTCGGGGGATGCTTGTTCAACAACAGCTGCCACTTCTGGCTCGTCAGGCATACCTTCAGAGGCCAGGGCCCTAAGTTCCTGAATTACATTTGCTTTATTCATGGCTGACTCAATCCGGATTCAACTCTCGGCCACCTGCGGTTGCCGGTAATCTTTTCTTCAAGTTCCAGAATACCCTCGATCAAGGCCTCTGGCCGAGGCGGGCAACCTGGAATATAAACATCCACCGGCAGGAAGGTATCTGCCCCTTCGATAATGCCGTACTGACCGTCAAACTTAAAGGGTCCACCGGAGATGGCGCAGTTGCCCATGGCAATAACCCACTTCGGCTCCGGCATCTGATCATAAAGGGTCTTTACGGCCGGGAACATTTTTTTGGAGATAGTGCCGGCCACAATCATGACATCACATTGCCTTGGTGAGGGCCTGAACACCTCAGCACCAAAACGTGAGAGATCAAAGCGGCTCGCACCGGCGGCCATCATTTCAATGGCGCAACAGGCCAGACCAAAGGTCATGGGCCACAGTGAATTTGCCCGGCCGAGCTCAAGAACCTTATCGACCGTAGAAAGCTGGATTATTGATGACGGTATACTTTCCGATCCCACTTGAAGACTCCCTTTTTCCAGGCATAAACGAGTGCCAGTGACAGAATTCCAACAAAGATGACGACCTCAACAAAATCACGTATTCCACCGGCAAACTGCCCGGAATTATAGGCCATCGCCACAGGAAAGAGAAACAGAACATCCACATCAAAGGCGAGAAACATCAAGGCATAGAGGTAATACACCACACCGTAACGAATCCAGGCAGGGCCGATGGGATCCATGCCACATTCGATGAACTGGCCTGTTTTATTTGCGATATTTCGTGTTTTTCGAGGACTGAGAAAATAGACAACAATGAATGGGCCTATGGCAAAACCAAGGCCACCGAGAAAGAAGGCTGCGACATACAAAAGATCGCCAAGAGAAGCTGCTGACATATCCACGACTTTCACCCCT
>JBFFNX010000279.1:0-3725 GCA_041562995.1 Desulfurivibrionaceae bacterium | reverse complement strand
GTCCATGGTGGGCGGTGGTGCTCTGCCCGAGCAGGGTCTGCGGAGCCGGGCCGTTACCCTGCAACCGACATCCTGCAGCTTGAACCAGCTTGAGGTGCGGCTACGGGCCGGGGCGCTGCCGGTCATTGGCCGCATTGAGAACGACAGGCTCATCCTTGATATGCGCACCGTTGCCGACAAGGAAGTTCCAGAGCTGGCAGCTGCCATCATCGCGGTTTGTAAGGACGAATCATGAGTTTTCCTTTTCTGCCCCAACATATGCCCCTTGGCAATAAAGATCTGGACCTGCTGGCCCTTATCTTTGCCAAGACAATTAAGGATTTTTGTCCCTGTGCGGCCGTTTATCTGGTGGGCCCCGAGATCAGCGGCGATGGCGTTCCTGTGCAGTGGAAGGCGGGTATTGAGGTGGTGCGCAACGGCCAGCAGCCCGTGAAGGATAATGGCCGCCAGGCCTCCCTCTACCTCCCCCTCTGGGGCCATGACAACCTGTGCGGGGTAGCGGTTCTCACTGGGGTGGAACCGTGGGTGATGGATTTGACCGCTGCCACCTTGCTTGATAAGAGTAGGTTGATCTCCCGGGAGTTGGAATGTGTCAAGCAGGGGGTCATTGATCCCCAAACAGGTCTTGGCAACGTCAAGGTGCTGCAGGCCAGGCTGGGGGCACTCTGTCAAGAGCAAGGGCATGACTCGGCTGAAGAGGTTGCCCACTGCCTACTGCTTCTGGAAATATTCCCCAAGGCCAAGGATGCCGGCCATGCCTTGGCAGAGGTGAGCCGGGCCGGGGCCTATCTGGATTCCCTGATTGGTCACCTTTCCCCTCCCTGCCATCTTGGTAATGGTCTTTTTTCACTGTTGTGGGAAGGGGTGGATGAGGGTAATGCCCTTAGGGTGGCAGATCAGCTCCTGCAATGGCTGAAACGAGAAAATATTCCCACTGTCCATATCGGCATCGCCGAATGCAAGGGCGGGCCAAAAGATCCTGAGGATATTCTGGCTGAGGCCTGGCAGGCCTTGCAGACAGCCTACAAGAGAGGGCCTTTTGGCCTCTGTTCCTTCCGCACCATTGCCAACCGGGCCTCCCACCCCCTCTACCCCCCGCCCCGGCAGGTTGTTTCCCGCCTCGGCACGGCGATGAAAAATGTCGCTCGCTTCTGTCTGGTCGAGATGCGCAGTGATGGTGAGCCCGGCCAACATTTTCCGGAGAAAACTCTTGAGAAGGTTGCCGGTGTCAAGCCCACCATTGTTGTGGTCTCCCCGGGCCAGGGATATGTCTTGCTTCCTGGTTTAGGAGAGGATGCCGCCCTGGAATGGTGCCGGCATGCAAAAATAGACCTTGCAGAGACAGGTCCCAGCTATTCGTTTGGCATGGCCCTTTTCCCCTGCGCTGATTTTAAAAGGGCTGAGATGATAGCCAACTGCCGCAAGGCCCTTCTCCACACCGCTTTCTTTGGGCCGGGCACCTTTACCATCTTTGACGGGGTGAGCCTTAATATCAGCGGTGATATCTATTATAATGAAGGGGATATGGTCAAAGCCGCCCGGGAATATCAGCGCGGCCTTGATTTGGATCCCAAAAACGTCAATCTCCTCAATTCCTACGGTGTCACCCTGGCCCAAATGGCCCGCTATACCAAGGCGATTCCTTGTTTTGAAGAGGTGCTGGCCATTGATCACGGCAACTTCATGGCCCTGTGCAATCTAGGCTTTGCCCACCTTGCCCGCGGTCAGGAGAATAAGGCCCTGGCCTCCTTTGAGGAGGCCCTCTGCTGTCAGGACGATCATTTTGATCTCCTTTTGCAGCTCGGCAAACTTTACTGCCGCCGCGGGCGCCATGGCGATGCGGTGCAGGTTCTCAAGAAGGCGGAGAAGATAGGGCCCAGCGATGTGCGTGACGTCAGTCACGGCGCGGTGCATCGCTATCTGGGTGAGGCCTACTACCAACTGGGGAGCCGGAAGGATGCCACGGCCAGCCTGCAGCGGGCTATCCGCAATAACCCCCAGGATGCCGCCTCCCTCAGTGCCCTTGGCGAGCTTTACAGTTTGGAGGAACAGGGCAGCGATATTGCCCGCACCTTCTGCCGGCAGGCGGTTGAGATTGATGACCAGGATTGGCGCCACTGGCTGCGCCTGGCGCGGGTTGAGTTGGCGTATGGTGACGTGCCAGCGGCCCATGATGCCTTGAAGGAGGCCATGCGCCTGGATCGAGAGAGGGCGGAAATTTTTCTGCTCCAGGGGGAAGTTCTCGAGGCCCAGCATAAGGAGTCCCTCGCCCTGAAGGCGTATGAGCGGGTGCTTCGCCTTGATGTTGGTAATAAAAGAGCCCAACAGGCGATGAAGAGGCTGGCTGGCAGTTAAATGAAAAGCAAATCTTCTTCTGGATTCCAGGCAAGGGTGTTGCTAAATAGAAATCGAATTATCACTCATCTTCTGCCACGGCAATGATGACTGGCGATAACCCGCAATTGTTGACCACGAAGTTTTTTTTCTTCGTGGCCTTCGTGAACTTCGTGGTTTATAACCCGTCTTTGCCTGAAATTTGAAATGTACTGGTAATCAGCAATAGAAAAGGTGTTTCATGGTAACGATTAATGGTGGCAAGGTTGATGATGCGCAGCAGTACTGGCTTGATACGTTTAATGTCGGCGACTCCTGGCGCCTGTTTCGGATTATGGCGGAGTTTGTCGAGGGCTTTGACTCCCTGGCCGCGGTCAAAAGACCGGCGGTGTCCATTTTCGGGTCCGCCCGTTTCGGCGAGGATCATGAGTATTATAAGATAGCCCGCACCGTGGGCAAGGGACTTTCTCAAGCGGGATACGCCATTATGACCGGTGGTGGCCCTGGCATCATGGAAGCTGGTAACCGTGGCGCCGATGATGTGAACGGCATTTCCATTGGCCTGAATATCGATCTGCCTTTTGAGCAGGCAGGCAACCCCTACGCCAATATGCCCTTGAAATTTAAATATTTCTTTGTCCGCAAGGTCATGCTGATCAAATACGCCATGGCCTTCATTGCCATGCCCGGTGGCTTCGGTACCTTGGATGAACTCTTCGAGGCCATCACCCTCATCCAGACCAGGCGCATCAAAAGTTTCCCCATTGTTCTTGTCGGCTCTTCCTACTGGTCTGGTCTGGTGGACTGGATTCGTGAGCAGATGCTCGCCGCCCAGACCATTGAGGAGGAAGACCTGCATATCTTTCAGATTCTGGATGATCCTAATGAGATTATTCGCTATATCAAACGGACGGTTATTATCTAATCGTTTTTTGGCCGGCGGCTATGGTCTGCAGGGGGCTGCGGTTTGAAAAGTCAATGGAGCACGGATACAAACGACATCATCGAGGAGCTTAATGCCCTCGGTGCCCAAGAAATACCCCTTATTCTGGCACGGCCAGGTGAGGAGTCAGTCACCATTACTGTCCGCCAGATTTTTGGTGAGGCGGGTTCCGTGCTCGTTGAGATCGGTAAACCTCCCGCCTCGGTCCTTGATGAAACGGAGCCCTACTACGTTTTTTATCAACGAGACCCGCAGGCCCTGATGCGCGGATTTTCCCTGCACTTTGTCCGGCAGTCGGCAAGGTATGCCAGGGCAAAGCTCCCTGCGGAAATCTTTGAGATCCAGCGCCGCAAGTTTCCCCGTGTCTTTACCCCTCAGCAGTCCACCCTCACCTGTGTCCCCAAAAACAGCCGCCGTCTTTTCACGGCTCAGGTTCTTGATGTGTCCC
>JBFFNX010000278.1:0-3829 GCA_041562995.1 Desulfurivibrionaceae bacterium | reverse complement strand
TTTACCCCGGATGACAAATACATTGTTGTCACCTCCAGGACAAAGGCCATTTTTGACGAAGCGTGTCAGGATCGGACCAAGCCCGGCCCCGATGAATATTTAATGGACGGCCAGCTCAAGCTTTATGATGTGAAGGCCAAGACATTCGTCGGCAAGCCTACCTCAGTCTGCCTGGCCTGTCATGATGAAGAGATCGGCACTGGCCCAGATGGAGTTCATGCTGTACTCTGTGGCCTTGACGCAGAATACAAGAAATAGAATTCTCTCTTCACCGCAATGCAATAAAGAAAGGGGGGCTTTTAGCCCCCCTTTCTTTATTGGTAATTTAAGGTAATTTTATGTCCAAGCCCGGCCGCCTACCCCTTCCCCTTATTGCCTGGAAGGGATTTTCCCGAAAATTATTTCGCAATATCGTTCTTGTTATTGCCGTGGGTCTGCTCGTGGCCCTCCTTGTTTTTGCCCTGCTTTTCAAACAGGCTGTGCAAGAGGATCTCGACCAGGCGACCAAAAGGCTGGGAGCCGACATTGTCATCGTACCATCTAAGGCAAAATCCATGGCCGAGGAATTTATTCTCGAGAGTAAAGAGAAGATTTTTTACATGGATATGGCAATATATGATGAGCTTAAGGACATGGAGGAGATTGCCGCCTCTACCTATCAGGTCTACCTCAACACCCTTGATTCCGGCTGCTGTTCCATTATCGAAGGACAGGTTATCGCGTTTAATCAGGACAAGGATTTTGTCATCAAACCCTGGATTGCCAATGCTGTTCCTCTTAAAAAGGGGGAGGTCTATGTTGGCGATTATGTCTGGCAGTACTTAGGACTCATTGACACCATGGCCCTCTTTGGCCAGGAAATAAAGATGGTTGGCCATCTGGAGGAAACCGGTACCGGCCTTGACCATGGCCTGTTCATGCGCCTGGAAGACCTTGATGATATTACTGACGAGGCCCTTGGTATCTATAAACGCGGCCAGATATCGATCATCTTCCTGAAAATCAAGGAAGGCCTTGATATTGAGCGAGTGGTCGGCAAGATCCGCGATATCAACCCCCGCATCGGCATCATGACCCGTGGCAATATCGGCGCTGATGTGCGCTCCACCCTGCGCGATATCGTCCGCGTCTTCACCATTACCATTCTTATATCATCGTTACTTGCCACCCTCCTGGCCTGGTCCACCTTCTCTGCCCTGGCCAACGAGCGCCGGCGCGAGGTGGGTATCCTCCGTGCCCTTGGGGCTCAGAAATTACACATCATCACCCTCTTCATCAGCGAGGCCTTGATAATCAGTATTATCGGGGCGATCCTAGGCATCTTTATCGGTCATTACCTTATCTATATTCTGGCAGAAGACTTTCATCTCCTCAACACCTTGAGTGCCGATTCATTGCTCTCCAGCAAGAACATTATCGTCAGTGCCATCGGTTGCCTGACCGGTGTCCTGATCTGCCTGACCGGCGCGGCCCTACCCGTCTTCCGCCTGGCCCGTCTGGAGCCGCTCCTTGCCATCAAAGAGGAATAACCGGGCCCTTCTTTTTTATAAAAGACGCCTATCAAAACGCCGGTGATCCAAGCGTGGTCTCTCACGCAATAATCGCAGACCTATAACAGCGTTATACGCTCCACTGCCAATTGCTTTTTGACAATTGCCCCCTGCCGTGCTAGGAATCAACATATTTCCTACAGGAGGGAGCAATGCAAACTTTCGAAGAACTTCTCGACCATTCCACAACTATCCACGGTCATATTTGCGCCGGACAGGTTATCGGCGTACGGATGTCGATGATCGGTCTGCGGGAAATTAATATCACCGACCCCAAGGGCCTTGAACGCAAAAAATTCTATGTCCTGGTTGAGATTGACCGCTGTGCCACTGATGCCATCCAATCGGTAACCGGCTGCACCCTTGGTAAACGTTCTTTGAAATGGCTTGATTACGGGATCATGGCGGCCACCTTTGTCAACCTGGAAACAGGCAAGGCGGTCCGCATTACTGCCCGTGAAGAATCCCGGGAACTGGCCAAAAAATATGTCCCCAAGGTGGAGGGTAAGTATAAGCAGCAGCTCGAAGCTTACCAAGTCATGCCGGAAGATGAGCTTTTCAAGATCGAAGAGGTGGAGATCACCATTCCCCCTGAAGATATGCCGGGCCGCCCGTTAAAAAGGGTGCAATGCCAAGGATGCGGCGATTGGGTGCAAGATTGCCGTGAGGTGGAAGAAAACGGCAAGATCCTTTGTAAAAGCTGTGCCCATGGCCGTTATTATCGGGTAAAATCTTAAGATACTGTTCAACATCGTTTTCATTAGAGCTTTGGCTACACCTCCGGGTTTTTAGAGCGCCACCTCGACGGGCTGCCCTTAGCTGCCAGAGTAATATTCGTCCAGCCACGTAACCAAGTCATTCGTCATCACCCTGGTTTACTGCTCCCATGAAACAACCTGCCCATAGCGAGCCCTTTTCCATCCTCACCCCCGACACGATCTTAACGGCCGTGGAACAGGCGGCTGATGTTCGCTGCACCGGCTATTGCCTGCAGCTCAACTCATACATCAACAGGGTCTATGAACTGCAAACAGAAGATGAAGAGCGACTAATCGTCAAGTTCTACCGACCCGACCGTTGGTCCCTTGCCGCCCTCGAGGAGGAGCATGCCTTTGTCCGCGAACTGGCCGACCATGAGCTCCCGGTTGTTGCCCCGATCACCTTCGCATCCGGTCACAGCCTGGCCCGCCACCACGATATCTATTTTGCTGTCTATCCAAAAAAGAGCGGCCGTTTTTTTGATGAATTCAGCCTCGAGCAATGGCAGGAACTCGGCCGTCTCATTGGCAGAATGCATGCCATATCCAGCAGCAAGACCTGCACTGACCGCCCTATTTTAACCCCTGACCAGGCAACCACTGGCCAGGTAGATTTCTTATTGGCCAGTAAACTCATCCCGCCACACCTGCAAGCCAACTTTGCGGCAATCTGTCATACCCTCCTTGACCTCATTACCCCCCTTTTCAGCGCCATAAAAACAATCCGCCTCCACGGTGACTGCCATTTCGGCAACATCCTCCATCGAGCCGAGGAATCCTTTCTGCTCATTGATTTTGACGACCTCGCCATGGGCCCAGCAGTGCAGGATTTCTGGATGCTTCTGCCCGGTTACAAAAATGAGTGTCCCAATGAAATTGAAAATTTCATCCATGGTTACGAGACATTCCGTACCTTTAACAGGGCTGAGCTCACCCTTATCGAACCCTTGCGGGCCATGCGTTATATCCATTTTATTGCCTGGTGTGCCCATCAGGCCTATGATGTAAACGCCTCGCAAAATTTGGTCCCAGGTTGGGGAAGTGAAAACTATTGGCTTCAAGAAATACAAGACCTGCAGACCCAGGTTGCCCGCATCCGTGAAGAAATGACACCCAGCATGGACGACTCATATGGCCTCCACCCCTTTATGTAAAGGTCATCCCGAATTTCCATGGCAAGACATTGTAAGGATACCTCTGACCTCAAGCCTCTTACTCTGATTATGAAAAATAACGTTATTAGCCACGATAAGGTGACGACCTTCATCACCAAACAGCAGTTTCCCCCCGCCTCAAAATGGCATTCTCTTCTTCTTTGCCTGCACAGCCAGCAGTTCAACGAAAACCTCTCAGAACAGCAGCGCTGTGAGGTTTCGGATCTTCTGGCACAATTGCTTGAGATGAGATCCTTTTCAGAGGAACTGCTCAATGAGGCTTTTCAGAAAAAAGAGACCATTCTAAACGCCCAATACGTCTCTGAACTCCAGGCAGCCTTGGAAGAAACAGCAACCATCCTTGATG
>JBFFNX010000277.1:0-3839 GCA_041562995.1 Desulfurivibrionaceae bacterium | reverse complement strand
GCTTCGCTAAAAATACGCTGCTGGACGGATGACACATAAAGCCCCATCTCCAACGACATGACATAGGGCCCTTTATTTTGAAAAAATGTGGCAAGGCTGGCAAAATCCTTAGTTTCCAGCAGAAATCGAATAGCTGTTTCGGAATACAAAGGCGTCTCAGCCATAATTAATTGTTTGGCAAGCCCAATCTTTTCAGGCCCAGCGCTGTTGCGAAAGCGCACATATTGTTCTATTTGCTTGAGCTCCCATGTCTCCTCGGCCTCCAGCGTAAGCACAATATCTTGAAACTCCTCAGAACTTGTGATCTCGGCCAATCCTCGCCACAGCACATGCTTTACTGCCTCATCCTGAGCCGTAGCCAACATCTCGCCGATCTGCCCTTTGCTTCCCTTTTCACCTAACATGGCGGCCAGATAAAGGGCTGCCGCCCGCAAAGAAGGCACCGTGTCCAGAGTTGAAAATTTACGACTCCAAAGCAAACCCTGCTGATCTCGATGACTGGCAAAATAGGCCAAGGCGCTCATTTTTTGGCGGCTACTACTCTCAGCGTTTTCAAGCCACTCATTTGCAAAGGTGATTGACTCTTCTGTCTGAGGAATCCTGGCCAAAGACAGAAAGGCATCTTTAAGCAGCATGGTATTGGCTGGTTCTGTTTTTGCCGCACCGATAATGGCAGCCGTTGACGATTGATCACCAATCTCGCCCAAGACAACCATGAGCTGCATCTTTAATTCGGCAGTGGCTGCAGGCTGGGCCAAAGCAGCATGGACCTGGGGCAAAACCGGCGTGCCGATACGAATGAGCCAATAGCCAGCTTTTTTAGCCCCAGGGCCGAATTTGGCCAGGGCCTCTATATTGGCGGCTATACCTTGCTCAGAACTTTGCCGGACCAGCTCTTCATCCATCTCTTGCCGCCAGCGGGCCTGTGCTGCCACGAGCTCCTGCTGGCGTTTCTCCTCCCTCCCCTCTTTCTTGACCTGCAGTAATGCGAGGTAGGTGGGAGAATCCTCAGCCAACAGCTCAGCCACAGCTCTACTCATGGTGCTGTACATATCATCCGGCAGCTTTTCTTCCATAAAAAGGGTATCAATCGCCTCTCTGGTCTGCCCCAGATATTCAGGGGCTGAGAACTCAAGGAGAATATCAAAAAGCCTTCCTCTAATTTGACTATGCACCAAGATTTCCGCCTTCTCATCCCTGCCGGCACAACAACGCGCAAACTGGCGCAAAACAAATCGAAAACCAGCCGGATGGGGATGACGCGCCAGAATCTCTGCCACCTGGAGGATCTCGCCCTGATCTTGCCCCGCACCGACAACATCCACAAGAGCCCCCACATCGACAGGAGTGGTGCCAGAAAGATCCGCCAGGGCCCGGAACAGCGCCCTGATTAAAACTGTATGCGAATCATTCATTGGCCGCCTGAAAAGACGGGACAACTCATCAATCAACAGGGCCCCAGCCCCGGCCGTGTCGATTTGCGCGAGCAGGGCGTACATCTCTTTGCGGACCTGCTGATCATAAAAATCAGGCTCTCCCGCCCTTTCCCGGGGTAGCGTAAAACCGGGTTGCCATGGCAACGATGGCGTGGCCAAAATCTTCGCGACAAAGGGAATTATTTTATCTTTTCTCTCGGCAAAAAGGACATGGACCTTGAGCTGACTGACAAGCTGCTGGAGATCATTGACGAAAAAAGGGCCCCATGGTTCCCGGGTAAGCTCGATGAGCTGCTCCTCAAATATGGCAAAGGAATCTTGGTCAGCATACTGGCTCAGGGCTTTATAAATGGCGATTCTTGTCTGGATATAGCTGTTTTGAAAATAGGCGACCTCCTCACTGCGTGGTTCAGCGGCGAGCACAGCCCTATAATATGAAAAAGCCGGGGTCTGTTGGCTGACAAAATAGCGGATGAGACTCTGATGCACCCCTGGCATCACACGTTTCTGGACAGGAGTATCATGGGCCAAGGCCGCCCGGCCAATTGCCAACAACTGCTGGTCGAGACCGGCAAGACGGGTGGCACAGAGAGCTGTTACCAAACGCCCATACTGATCCGGGTCAACTGCCTCAAGCTGAAGGGGGGTCAGGGTCTTGACTAGGGCCCGACTGGTGTAGAGATTTTCATGAAAAAAGGACAGAAAGGCCTGGGACAATCGGGGGTCATGGAAATGATGATTAATGGCCTCCTCTATCAGTGGGTCAACACAGAGGTTACCATCTTGGCGCAGGTAATTACTGGCATAGGTCGTCATGCCGTCGCTATCCCCTTCGGCAAGCAACTGCTGAAAAAGATCGATATTGCCGGCCAGGGCCAGGGAGGAGATGGCTGCCTGCCGTCGCCACTTCTCGTTGGAGGTAAGCTCCGCAAAGCGGGCCTTGACCTCCTCAGGGGATTGCGGGGCCCTGACCACCTCCTTCAGGTTTGAAAAATAAAAACTGCGCTGCAGACGATACTTGTCGGCCTGGGGACAGAGGCGGGAGAGGTCATCCTGGCTGAGGGCCCAGTCTTGAAAAGGGCCGCCAACCAAGATGAAAAGAATAAAAAAAACATTAAAACTGATTCGCTGCATATGGCCACCTCGGCAATAGGCAGAGATCAACGCGGCTCAATATGCGCTGCACGCAGGTGCTCCTTGACCTCGCTGATTTTCACCTCGTGCCGGTGAAAAATACCGGCAGCCAAGGCAGCCTCAGCCCTGGTCTTTGCGAAGACCTCGGAAAAATGCTCGGGACAACCGGCGCCGCTTGAGGCAATAATGGGAATGGACACCGCATTCTTGACCATATTAACAAGCTCCAGGTCAAATCCGGAATTTGTGCCGTCCTTATCAATGCAATTTAGAAGAAGCTCGCCAGCACCGAGGGTCTCGCAGGTCTGGGCCAGCTGCACCGCATCAATATCGCGGCCCTCCCGACCTCCTTTCACCGTGCACTGGTACCAGCAATACTGCTCACCGTCTGGGCCAGGATGGGCTGTTTTTATAACATGGTGCCTGGTTTCCTCCGGGCCCTGGACATAGACCCGGCGGGGATCCACCGAGATCACCACGGCCTGGGCCCCATAGACATGTGAGATCTGTTCAATGGAGCTCTTACCGCTCTTCTTGCCGGTCTCCAGAAACTCCTCCACCGTGTACACGGCGTCTGAGCCAATGGAGATCTTATCAGCCCCGGAACGAAAATATTCGGCAGCGACATCAAGGGCCGAATAATGCTTGCCCTCGGAATCAGTGAACGCACGGATGCCGCCCCCGATGGTAAGGGGCACAAAGACGTTTTCCGAGGTGCGCTGCAGGACCTCAATCATGGGCTGATCCTGCATGGGAAAATCACGAAAACCTGTGATGTTCAGGAAGGTGATCTCATCCGCCCCCTCTTCATAATAGCGCTTGGCCAGATCCACCGGCATCCCGAGATTGCGAACCTCGCCCTCCTCCCGAACATCATACTGATCACCTTTGGTGACCACCAGATCACCGGCATCATTGGAGCGCACATCAAGGCAGGCGATGATCCGGCGGGCAATTTTGGTGCGCGCCAACCTGCCGACATCTGCCGGACCAGCAGCATCCAGAGTATCGTTTTCGAGAAAATTCTTAAACAGCTTGAGACCAGCCTCGCCGCTTTTTTCTGGATGGAACTGAAAGGCGGCAATATTGCCCTTCTGGACGGCCGAGATAAACTCGTCGCCATAATCAGTGGTGGCAAGCACCCATTCCTGATTCGCCTCCTGCAAAGGGGCATGATAGGAGTGGACGAAATAGAGCTTTTCCCCTTGAAATCCCTTAAAAAGAGGTGATGATTCTTTATGGATACGAATGCCGTTCCAGCCGATCTGT
>JBFFNX010000276.1:0-3865 GCA_041562995.1 Desulfurivibrionaceae bacterium | reverse complement strand
TTTTCTGCCAAAAAGACCATGACCCTGGCCCAGCGTCTCTATGAGGGCATCGAGGTGGGTGGTGATGGCCCCACGGGTCTGATTACCTATATGCGTACGGATTCTGTCCGGATTAATGACGAGGCCCTGGCCCAGGTCCGTGATCATATCGCCAGCAACCTTGGCCCTGAGTATTTGCCCGCCAAGGCCAATGTCTATAAGACGAGCAAGTCGGCCCAGGATGCCCATGAGGCGGTCAGGCCCACGGATGTCTCTCTTACCCCTGATAAGGTCGCCCCCTTTCTGGAAAAGGATATGCTCAAGCTCTACACCCTGGTCTGGAAGCGCTTTGTGGCCAGTCAGATGACCCATGCGGTGTATGACCAGACCACAATTTTGATTGATGCCAAGGATTATCAGTTCAAAACGACCGGTTCCATCATGCGGTTCCTCGGCTTTCTCTCCCTCTATGCCGAGGCCGTTGATGAGGGTGGCAACGGCACAGTCGCCTCTGATGGTGATGTTATTTTACCGTCCGTAACCGAGGGTGAGGTTCTCAATCTTCAAGGCTTGGATCATAAACAGCATTTTACCCAACCCCCGGCCCGCTACACTGAGGCTACTCTGGTTAAGGCCCTCGAGGATAATGGCGTAGGTCGGCCCTCAACCTATGCCGCCATTTTATCCACCATCCAGGATAAGGAGTATGTTCTTCTGGAGGCCCGGAAGTTTATGCCCACGGATTTGGGCACCTTGGTCAATGATCTTCTTGTTGAACATTTCCCTGCCATTATGGATGTTGAGTTCACCGCATCCATGGAGGAGCAGCTCGATAAGGTGGAGGAGGGGACCGTTAAGTGGCTGAAAATACTTAAGGACTTTTATGCCCCCTTTCAGCAGACCCTGGAAGCAGCCAAGCTCGAGATGAAGTCGGTCAAGCGCAGCGCCACGCCCACTGATATCAAATGTGATCAATGCGGTGGCATAATGATGATAAAATGGGGCCGCATGGGTGAATTTTTAGCCTGTGAAAAATACCCGGACTGCAAAAACACCACTGATTTCAGCAAAGACAAGGACGGCAAGATTATCCCCAAGCAGAAGGAAGAGCTTGAGGAGACCGGGGAGATTTGTGATAAATGCGGCAGCCCCATGGTTTATAAGCATGGTAAATTCGGCCGGTTTATGGCCTGTTCGGCCTATCCAAAATGTAAAAATATCAAGTCAGAGGGGACAGGGGTTACATGTCCGGAAGAAGGCTGCCAGGGCGAGATCATAAAAAAGGTATCCAAGCGCGGCAAGGTGTTTTACAGCTGCGATAAATATCCGAAATGTACCTTTGCCCTATGGGATAAACCGGTGGCGGAGATGTGTCCTGACTGTGGTTTGCCCTACCTGCTTGAAAAAAACACCAAAAAGGAAGGTCTTCACCTGCGGTGCTCGGATAAGAAATGTGGCTATCGAAAGGATCTGGAAGAGGAGGATGGCGAGGCCTAAAAAAAGCTTCCGCCATTTTTGTCGGAAAGATATCGATTTAATATTAAGCCTTTCTCCATGTTTTGGAGGGAGGCTTTTTTTATAAGAGTTTGCCACGGGTTATAGCCCCTGGCGAGCTGTCACCTCTTTTTAGAGGGCGTTGAAGGTTATTTCGCCATCGAGGATGGTGAGAACGGTTTTGCCCTGGAGGGAACAGTTGAGAAAAGGGGAATTTTTGCTTTTTGAGACCACATCCTTTTCTTCGTAGGTGAAGACAAGGTCTGGATCAATGAGGGCGACATCGGCGCTGGCCCCTTGGCCAAGGGTGCCACCTTCCACCCCAAGGATGCGGCAGGGATTGACTGACATGAGTTCAATCATCTTGGCCGGGGTGATAATTTCGGCACGTACGAGAGCAAGGGCCAGGGGCACTGAGGTCTCCAGGCCAATGATGCCGTTGGCAGCCAGGTCAAATTCAACCTCTTTATCCGAGCGGGAATGGGGGGCATGGTCTGTGGCAATGGCGTCAATGGTGCCATCTGCCAGGCCGTCCTGGATGGCCTGGCGGTCATCCGAGGTGCGCAGGGGCGGGTTCATCTTGGCTGAGGTATTGTAGTCGCCAATGGCCTCTTCGGTGAGGGTGAAATAATGGGGCGCTGTTTCGGTTGTTACCTGGCATCCTTTTAATTTTGCCCGGCGGATCAGATCAACGGATTCACGGGTGGAGATATGGGCGATATGGATGGGGCGTTTGACATATTCGGCAAGGGCCAGATCACGATAGATCATGATTTCTTCTGCGACACGAGGGATGCCGCGGAGTCCAAGGCGGGTGGCGAGAGCTCCTTCATTCATGACGCCGTTGCCGCTGAGGCTCATCTCTTCAGCATGGGATATGAGGAGCATGTTGTAATTGGCGCCATACTCCAAGGCGCGGCGCATGAGCTGGCTGTTTTCCACAGGACGGCCATCATCAGAAAGGGCTACCGCGCCGGCCCTCTTCAGTTCGCCAAACTCGGCAAGGCGTGAGCCGTCGGAGTGGTGGCTGATGGCTGCCACCGGGTATACCTTGGCAAAACCGGCTTTTTTGGCCTTAGCCAGAATCAAAGCGGTTACCGCCTCATTATCGTTGACCGGGGTGGTATTAGGCATGCAGGCCACAGCGGTAAAGCCTCCGGCAGCAGCGGCCCTGGTCCCACTCTCCACGGTTTCTTTGTGCTCGGCACCGGGTTCGCGCAGATGGACATGCATATCAACGAGGCCGGGAACGATCCATTTGCCGCTGGCATCAATGATCTGGAAGTCTTTCTGCTGGCTGTCGGTGAAATCACCCAGGTAAACGGCCTTTATTTTGCCATCTTCAATGAGGATACTGCCTTGGCTGTCGATAGTGTGGACCGGATCGATAATTCGGCCATTTTTCAGCAAGAGTGATTGTGACATTATCCTTCACCTCCTCCCATAATTGCATAAAGCAGGGCCATGCGGATGGCAACGCCATTAGTGACCTGATCGAGAATGACGGAGCGCGAACCGTCAGCCAGGTCTGGATCGAGTTCAATCCCACGGTTCATGGGGCCGGGATGCATAATGATGGCATCGGGTTTGGCCAGGGCAAGAACACGGTTATTAATGCCGAAAAAGGTCGCGTACTCACGCAAGGACGGAATGAGAGGGTCTTTTTGGCGTTCTGTTTGGATGCGGAGTGCCATGACCACGTCGGCACCCTCAACCGCCTCATCCACAGATGAACAGACAGTGGCGCCAAGCTGATCAATGCCCATGGGCAGCAAGGTAGCAGGACCGCTGACGGAAACGGAGGCCCCCATTTTTGTGAAACCGATGATGTTGGAGTGAGCCACCCTGCTATGGGCAATGTCCCCAATAATAGCGATCTTCAGGCCCTCTAGCCGCCCTTTATTCTCACGGACGGTCATGAGATCAAGCAGCCCTTGACTGGGATGTTCATGGGTGCCATCGCCGGCATTAATGATGGAGGCGTTGGTGTGTTTGGCAAGGAGCCCAGGTGCGCCGGAATGGGAATGGCGGATGATAATAATGTCGGGCTTCATGGCCGCCAGATTGAGGGCTGTGTCGATAAGGGTTTCACCCTTTTTCAAGCTACTGGTGGAGGCGGAAATGTTGAAGGTGTCCGCGCTCATTCTTTTGGCGGCAACCTCAAATGAAAGGCGGGTTCGTGTACTTGGCTCAAAGAAGAGATTGATAACGGTGCGGCCACGCAGGGCCGGGACCTTCTTTATTTGGCGAGTGGAAATTTCTTTGAACGAGGCAGCTGAGCGTAACAGGAAGTCAATATCATCCGGGCTGAGTTGCTCAAGCCCCAGGATGTGTTTATGACTAAATTTATGATCAACTTCCATTTGCAAGGGGAGTCTTCCTGACAGCAGAT
>JBFFNX010000275.1:0-3880 GCA_041562995.1 Desulfurivibrionaceae bacterium | reverse complement strand
TCGCCGTTTATCTCCAGGTTTTGTAGAAACCCAGACCCGCCCGTCATTACGCAGGCTCTCGCTCATCAGAGTGAGTTTGGACTGGTAGTCGCCATGGACCGGGATACAGGTGGGATGGATCTGAACGTAGCAGGGGTTGGCGAAGCAGGCCCCGCGTTTATAGGCCCGAAAGGCGGCGGTGACATTAGAGGTCATGGCATTGGTGGAGAGATAAAAGGCATTGCCGTAGCCGCCGGTGGCCAGGACCACGGCATGGCCACCATGACATTCAAGCTCACCGGTCACCAAATTGCGGACCACAATGCCCTTGGCCTGTCCCTCCTCGACCACCAGATCAAGCATCTCCCGCCTGGGCATCATAGTAACCTTGCCCAGTTTCACCTGCCTGGAGAGCGAGGAATAGGCGCCCAGCAAAAGCTGCTGGCCGGTCTGGCCCCGCGCATAAAAGGTCCGCGACACCTGGGCGCCGCCAAAGGAACGGTTGGCGAGTTGACCGCCATACTCCCGGGCAAAGGGCACGCCCTGGGCCACGCATTGATCGATGATATGATTACTGAGCTGGGCCAAACGATAGACATTGGCCTCCCGGGAGCGGAAATCACCACCCTTAATGGTATCGTAAAAAAGGCGGAAGACCGAGTCCCCGTCATTCTGGTAGTTCTTGGCGGCATTAATACCGCCCTGGGCGGCGATGGAGTGGGCCCGGCGCGGGCTGTCATGGATGGTAAGACATTTTATGTTATAGCCGAGTTCGGCCAGGGTAGCAGCGGCCGAGGCGCCGGCCAGGCCAGAACCGACAACAATAATGGTATATTTGCGCTTATTGGCTGGGTTAACAAGCTTGGCAGAAAAGCAATGCTGTTCCCATTTCTGGGCCAGATTGCCGGCAGGTATGTTGGCGTTGAGTTTCATGGCAAATGCCTATTGATCAAATTAACATCAGAGAATTTTCAGGCTGCTAGCGCAAAAACCCGTCCCACACGAGACCAAGCACAGGTATCACCATAAAAACCCCGGCAATGACCACGGCGCCCAACAGGGCACCCCGTTCCAGGGTCAGGTCATAGAGGGGATGATTTACTCCCAGGCTCTGCCAAAAACTCCAGAGACCATGGCTGAGATGAAGGCCCAGGGCGGCAAGACCGCTCAAGTAGAAAAGCGCGACAGGCTGACTGGCAAACTCGTTGCGAATAAGGACACTGATCGGGCCCGAATGGCTGGCAAAGTGGACGGTAACCAGATGAAAAACAAGCAAGGACAGGATCAGCAGGCCGGAATAGAACATGGTCCGTGATCCTGGGGTGCGGCCGCCGGACGAGTGGCTCACCTCATAACGGGAGGGGCGGGCCAGGCTGTTACGGATAAAGAGGCTGGTGCCAAAAATGATATGGATTAGAAATAACAAAAGCAGGGCCACCTCGGCCACAGTCACCAACGGCCCCAGTCCGTGGAGATGGGCGGCGTAGCGATTAAAGGCTGCCGCCCCAAAAAAAATAGAGGTATTGCCCAGCAAATGAACCACCATAAAAAGGGCCAAGCTTAAACCGCTTATAGCCATGATGTACTTGCGGCCCACCGAGGTGCCGCAAAAACGTCTTAAAACTTTCATGCACACTGCCCCCAGACATACCCCAGGTATTAATACGGATAACCATCATAAAACAGCTGATGTTTTTTTGAAAGGGCTTTCAGGCCAAAGAAACTTCAGCGACAACATTGAAACTCAGTTATCAGCCAGAATCCTGGCCAGAAGCCGTTCCATGCCGCCCTCCTCAAGACGATACAGGCCATTGGCTCTGGCCGCCTGCCTGGCCCGCTCAAAATCTTCCGTCGCCAAGGGCTTATCCAAGGGTGGATAATCAGCAGCATGATAACAGGGATGGTATTGATCCATCACATTGACGTACATGGCAGGAGAAAGTCCGGCTAAAAACCCAAAAATCTCCCCTGCCTCGCCCAGACCGCCCGGCATGACGAGATGGCGGACCAGAAGTCCCCGCACCGCCAATCCCTGTCCGTCAAGTTCAAGATCCCCAACTTGGCGAAACATCTCGCTGATGGCCTGCCTGGCAATCTCCGGATAATCTGCGGCCGCGCAAAATTTCTTGGCAGAATGAGGGTCGATGAACTTAAAATCAGGCATGTAGATATCCACCACGTCTTCAAGCAGTCGTAGGGTCTCGACACTGTCATAGCCGCTGGAATTATAGACCAAAGGGATGTTCAAGCCGCGCTCGCAGGCCAGAACCAGGGCTGCGAGAATCTGAGGGACAACATGAGAGGGAGTGACGAGATTTATATTATGACAGCCCTGCTTCTGCAGGCTGATCATCATGGCCGCCAGCTGACTGCTGTCCACCTTCACCCCGGCGCCGCCGTGGCTGATCTCATGATTTTGACAAAAAACGCAGCGCAGATTGCAGTGGCTAAAAAAGATGGTGCCGGAGCCGGCCACCCCGGATAACGGTGTCTCTTCACCGAAATGGGGTTCATAACTCGCCACCATGGCCCGTGCGCCGGTCTGACAAAATCCTTGTTCCCCGCTCAGCCGGTTAACCTTACAACGTCGAGGGCAGAGCGTGCAGCAAGCAAGAAGCTCGTGGGCCTGCTCAGCCCGCGGCCTGAGTGCGCCAGAGGTGTGAAGTTGCAAATAGGTTGGTGGCATAAGACGATATTAGAATGGGCGTGGGGAAAATGGCCAGCGGAGAGATGCAAAAATCTCTGTTTAGCATCTAATCTTTGCCAAGGTTTGTCAATAGAGGCATTGGAGCGAGCTCAGGCCTTCGTTTCATTCCTTATATCTACTCATGAAAAAAATAAGCGCAATGACATTTTATGATCATGTCCACCAAACGCTACCCAAAAGTAACACCTATAGCGCCAGGGCGTTACCTTGCGGTTACACACCCTTGACTGATTCACTTTTTCGTAAAAAAAGAACTGTGTTCACCATAAAAATACTTTTAATTTCGAGTTGTTACCTGTTTGCGTTTTGATTCGCCAAGCCTCTGCCTCGTCCGGCATGGTCTTTGCTATTTCATCATGAGATAATGGAATTGTTTTTCTCAACCACACAAGAGTATTGAGGCAACCCTGAAAAAGCACCGCAAAAAAAGCCGGGCGTCAGTCCGACAAGTAAACTTGACAGGAGGAGCAAACATTTGCCAGGATAATTATCAATATTATTCAATAATGAAAGCGTGAAAAGAGGATGCCAAGCAAGTCTGTCCGCTCTGGCAGATGCTGTCGCTCTAACTGATGAAAAGAGGGAGGAGAAATGAACAGGGACAAAATTGACAAGGGGAGACAATGCTCACCAAAGAACATCAACCAGGAAGGCTAATTTATGGAAACTGGTAAAGCGATGAAATATATCGCAACCCTGAGTGTTCTGGGGGCTATTGGACTCTTTGCCTATGTGGTGAATGCGTCCAACATGATATCGTATCTTTCCAGCGACCCGAAGGTATGTATCAACTGCCATACCATGAACACCGTTTATGCAACCTGGCAGCACAGTTCACACAGGAATCGAGCTACCTGTGTGGAGTGCCATCTGCCAAGGGACAATTTTCCAAACAAAATGCTCGCCAAGTCACGGGATGGACTTAAACACTCCGTGGCCATGACACTCCGTACTTACGGCCTCAACATCAGGGCAACCGAAAATGCATCTGACAGAATTCAGGCCAACTGCATCATGTGTCACCAGGAAATGGTATCACAAATAGCAATCAACAGCGGTTTATACCAGGTTTCCGGCAGCAACACCGTCATCGACAGAAGATGCTGGGACTGCCACAGGGACGTTCCCCATGGTATCAACACCAATCTGACCGCGACTCCTGATAATATCGGAGTGAAGGAATTATAATCCAAC
>JBFFNX010000274.1:0-3932 GCA_041562995.1 Desulfurivibrionaceae bacterium | reverse complement strand
GCTACTCAAGGTGGCACCAGAAACATGTAAACTGGAACAATGTCTTGAATGCGGCCCGCAGTTGCCAGAAAATCGGCCTTGATTATTTCATTTCATTTGTTACCGATTTTTCGGAAGAGGATGACCAATATGAACGGTTTCTGCGTGACCATGGTCTGACATTTTTTCCGGAACCAGTCATCTATGCCGGTCGGGCGAAGTCTTTCAAGCGCAGGAGTATTCTGACCGATTATCAAGCAAACTGCTGCGATATGAACCCCTACCTTACTCCGGATCTTGATATGTACGCTTGCTGCGATGCGGGGAGCCATTTCATGGCAACAAACTTCTTTTACCTGGGCAATCTGCAAGACCAGACGGTTGAGCAGCTTTTTGCTAAGAGTGAAACAGACAGGTTGCACAACCTCATTCGAACCATGGGTATATCCAATATCGCCTCTTTTACCGGGATGAAGGGCCGCGATATCATAACTTATAGTAAGTGCGAACTGTGTCGGAAAATGTTTAACTCCCCTGAGACTCTAACCAGGCTGCGGGCTCAAGTGGCTGAATTGGCAGCCTGGAGTCGCTAGAAAAAGGAGCATTCCTTGGATCTCATAATCAGCAATTTACGAATCCCAATTGAACAAGACGGGATTGATGAATATCTCAATGGTGCGGCCCAAAAGCTGGAAATAGCCGTAGAAAATATAGCCATCACTAAAATCCTTAGCAAAGCACTTGATATCAGCAATAAAGAACAGTTCTATTACAAAATCTCCCTTGTTGTCACTATTGATGACAGCTATGCAAACAAGCCAAAATTCCCCGTATACACCGAACAAATACAGTCAAACAGGAAGGCCGTTAAGATTAAGGATCGGCCAATAATTGTTGGTTTCGGGCCAGCCGGCATGTTTGCAGCCCTTGAACTTATTGATCTTGGCCTTAAACCTCTAATCTTTGAAAGAGGGAAGAAGATAGAGGAACGCTCCGTTGATGTGCAAAGATTTATCAGAGAACGGGAACTGGATACTGAATCAAATATCCAATTCGGGGAAGGCGGCGCCGGTTCCTATTCGGACGGCAAGCTCTTTTCCCGGCGTAATAATAATACGAGCTATGTAAATCGGGTATTGCAGATCTTTGTTAAATTCGGGGCGCCGGCAGAGATCGAGTACATCAGCAAGCCCCATTTGGGGACTGATGTGTTGTGCAAAATAGTCCGTAATATCAGGCTCTATATCCTTGAGCATGGCGGTGAGATTTTTTACGGCGCAAAGATGACGGACATCCTGATCTCGGCGGGAAGGGCTCAGGGTATTATCATTAATGGTGAGAAGGAGTATCTTGCTTCCGCTATCTACTTGGCCTTGGGCCATTCTGCCCGCGATACCTTTGAAATGATCCATAAAAGAGGGGTTGCCATTGAGCAGAGGCCTATTTCGGTGGGAGTGAGGATTGAGCATCCGGCTGAAACTATCAACCGGATCCGCTATGGAGATAAATATAAGGATTACGGTGGCTTAGGGGCTGCGACCTATTCCTTGAATTACACCAATCGAAAAATTAAGCGGGGGGTTTATACCTTCTGCATGTGCCCTGGCGGTGAGGTCGTTAATGCTTCATCTGAACAAGGTTTCCTGGTTCTAAACGGGATGAGTTACTCCCACCGCGCCTCGCCATTTTCAAACGGTGCGCTGGTGGTAAGCTGTCATGCGGCAGACTACAAATCAGGCAGTCCTTTGGCTGGCCTGGAGTTCCAAAAGGATATTGAGCGCAAGGCCTTTAAGGCCGGAGGTGGAAGCTGGGCCGTCCCTGCCCAGAATCTGCTTAATTTTTTAGGCGAGAAGAGCTCTGCCGATTTAAATGAAAACTCGTACAGAATGGGGAGCGTTCCTGCCGATCTGAAAGAGATCTTTCCCGGTTTTGTGATCGACCAGCTAGTGGCCGCATTTAATAAATGGCAAGAAGAAGTGCCATTATTTGTCTCAAATCAGGCGATCTTGTTAGGAGCGGAAACTAGAACTTCATCTCCGATTCGGATCACCCGCAATGAGAAGTTTGAATCAGTAAATATAAAAAATCTGTACCCGATAGGTGAAGGTTCGGGCTATACTGGCGGCATAACGAGTTCTGCCGCCGATGCGATAAAAGCGGTCGAAACCCAGGTGTTGCCTGAATAGTCGGTGGGCAGCGCCGGATGACTTGGTCACTCAAGATTTAAACCCTTTGACCAACACATCGAGGTTCTGCCCTGTTTTTCGAGGGCGCAAAAGCATGTATGCGCTGAGAAGTGGTTCTGTACCCGCAGCTATAGAGCCGATTGGATTTATAAGTGCACTGCTGACGTTAATAGCAGAGCACCCAATCAGACAAGAACTATGCCTCGCCAACCATTCAAGTATAACCGCCGGCGGAAGGTGCCAGAAAACAGGAGCGCTGGATATTGATATCCGAAGTTGCTACAATGCGTTTCTTTATCCCAGGGAGTGAAAAGAACTTGCCAGGAATGATCAATAATAACTGATTTTTATCGTACCGAATTGACAAACAAAGGAATACCGCCTTTTGACTGCTGACCTAGAAAACAATTTATGCGCCACCTGCGGAACCCCCCTTGCCGGCCAATATTGCTATCAGTGCGGCGAAAAGTTGTACCAGCGGCATGAGTTTGCCCTGTTGCATTACTCCCGCGAAATCTTCTACCAGATTACCCATCTCGATGCCAAAATTTTCAAGACCATTTTGTTGCTGGTGACAAGGCCTGGGCAGCTTACCGAGGAATACCTGCTTGGCCGCAAGAATAAATACATACGGCCCGTCCGGCTCTATCTTTCTTTGAGCATGCTGTATTTCCTCAGCTTTTCTATTTTTGACAAGGCGGCCTTACTTGATATCCGCCATGTTCTCAGATTTGATTTTACAGGACGGCTACTGCCCGCCATAAACGCCAAACAGCAACTTGGCGGTGCCCTGAGTGAAGAACTGTTTTATCGTGGCGTCAACCAGCAACTCAACAACAAGATCGCCATGTTGCTTTTCCTGGCGATTTTCGCATATGTCGTTGTTTTCAAAGTGGTTTTTCGTGCCAAAAAACAATATTATGTCGAGCACTTGATTTTCTGCCTTCACCTGATGTCGTTTTCCTTTCTGCGCGACATGGTGTTTCTCCCCTTGTTTCTGGTGAACAAGCCAGCAGGTTTCGGCCTGGCGTTACTGACGACGGTTATCTATCTTTTCCTCTCCATGAAGCGGGTCTACGCCGCCAGAGTTTCGAAGATGATTCTTGCCACCATGGGCCTCTATACCGCATTCGGCGTTATCTTCTGCATCTGCACGACATTTGCAATCTATCAGGTTCTGTTCATGTGAAAGGTCCGAGTTGTTTGGTAGGATTGCTGTGTAGGTGTAATCCGCTCTTGGCCAATTTCGCTATCAAGTTGCCACCAGCAGAGTTGAAAATATTGAGCGGAATGCTTGGTTTATCCCCGATTTTTCATATCTTTGCACTTGGTGGATTCACCGGTGGCGGTAATGGTTTTTTTCTCCCTTCTTGATCAACGCGGACAAAGGTTACGCTAGTGGAGAAGATCAGATTGTCATATTCTCTGGTGTCTCCTCTATAAACGTGAACGCTATATTGCAATGAGGTCTTGCCCCGGTTGATTGGTTCAACCAGGAAGATTAGAATGGTTCCTTGCCGGACACTTTTTCTGAATTCGACCTTGTCCATGCCGATTGTGACAAAATTGCTCCCCGGGTACTCCATGGCAGCGGCGATGTAGGCGTACTCATCAACCCACTTTAAGAGGGTGCCGCCGAAGAGGAAGCCGTAATGGTTGAGGTGCTCGGGCATGACTAACTTATGGTTTTCCATGTTTACAACCTCTCTCCGCAATATTGGCAGTACTCAGCCGCAGGGTCATGATCACAGGAACCGCAACCCTGGC
>JBFFNX010000273.1:0-3939 GCA_041562995.1 Desulfurivibrionaceae bacterium | reverse complement strand
TTTCACCACCATTTCCTGCATCTGCGCAAGTCCTTGCGGATTCTCGGCATAGATGATGCGGGTGATAACGTCTTCGCCGTAACTTAACTGGCCGTTGTAATCACCATGGCGGGCCAGGACCTTGCCGGTATTGAGATCGAGGAGAAGACCATAGACGGTGGTGGTGCCGATATCAAAGGCCAGTCCAAAATTTCTGGACGTCCAGTTGCCGGGCTGGATATTGATCAGGTGGGTCTTGGTTTTACTGTTAACGGGATGGGCCAAGGTAACGGTGAGCCGGAAATTATCGTCCCGTAATGCCTTTCGTATCTTGCCCAGGATGGGCAGATTGGTGACTATGCCCCGCTCATCGTATTGGTTGCTCAGGCCCAGGATAATGCGGCTGGCATCCGCCATGTTGTCCAGCGCCGAGGCCGGGGGCAGTTCCAGAAACAGTTTGACCACCGGCGGCACAAAGATGCCTTCCTCGCGGAGGTCCTGGATGTCGAAGCGGTGCATGCTGGCCCGGTGTCTGACTGGCACGGCAGTGGACAAGCCACCCGTTTTGAGGCTCGATATCTCCGGGACGGTGACGGTGGCATCGCCGGAGATGGTGGCAATGCAGGCCTGCCGATAGCCGGCGCTGTAGTCTTCTGGAGAGAGTTTGTCGCTCCGTCCCCCTTCAACAGAACCTTTTTCCAGAATGACACGGCATTTGCCGCAGACCCCGGCCCCGCCGCAGGAGGCATTGATATGGATACCGGCAGCGCGGGCCGCCTTGATAAATGATTGGCCGCCCTGGATTTCAACCGCGCGGCCGCTGGGCAGAAAATGGATTTTATAGAGTTGTTCTTGGCTCATCAGCTGATTTCCATAACGTTAAGTTCCTTCAACTGGGCGAGGTTGAACACCGGCCCGTCAACGCAGACCAATTTGCCATCCATATGGCAATGGCGACAGACCCCCACCCCACATTTCATATGGCGTTCCATGGTGGTGATGATGTCATTATCGCTAAAACCAATGTCTTCTAGGGCCGCGAGCACGGCCTTAATCATCATCGGAGGGCCGCAGACCACGCCACTCTGCCGGGCTGGGTTGATTTCCACCTGGTCAAAGAGGCTGGTAACCAGGCCCGTGTTGCCCTGCCAATCTGCGGATGCCTGGTCAACGGTGAGCAGACAGTGGACGGCCGGGTTTTGGCGCCAGAGGGCAATGTCGCCCATAAAGGCGATATCTTCCGGGGTTCGGCTGCCATAGAGGATGGTTATGTGACCATGGTAGTCCGGGTCGGCCAGACAGCTGTTGATGACCGCAGACAAAGGAGCCAGGCCAATGCCGCCAGCCACAAAGAGCAGGTCGCGCTTGGCCAGATACCCCATTTGGAATGGTTTGCCGTACGGCCCTCTGAGGCCGATTATTGCCCCTTCGGTGAGGGCGTGCATGGCGGTTGTTAAGGTGCCGGCCCGGCGGACACTGAGGCGTATCAGGCCTTTGTCGGCCGGAGTGGACGAAAAGGAGATAGGTGCCTCGCCGCAATGGGGTATGGACACCATCATGAATTGCCCGGGCTGGTAAGAGAAGTTGGCGTTGAAATGCTGATCGACAAAACGCAAAACAAAGGTCTTAATCTGCGAGTTCTCGCTGATGATTTCGACAATCTGCGCCGGGCGGGGCAGATAATCCTCGAGGTTGAATGTCTTCATAGGTCAGCTTCCTTCGCAGGCCATGTTGATAAAACGGAGAATGTCGGTGCCGCCAAAGCACATACCCACGCAGCGGCCACAGCCCACACAGCTTGGCCGGCCATGTTTTTGGACATCGTAGCAGAGTTTGTGCATGAAGCGCTGGCGGATGGCATCGGTTTTTCGAGCCACCGGATTGTGGCCCCCCGCCATTCTGGTAAAGCCGGAAAAGGTGCAGGCGTCCCAACTTCTAATGCGTTCGCCGCTGTCGGCAGTGAGGGGAGCGTCAGTTATGGTGAAACAGGTGCAGGTCGGGCAGATGAAGGCGCAGCCGGCGCAATCCTGACAGCGCTTGGAGAGCTGGTGCCAGATCTGATCGGGAACGCCATCCACCTGCAGGCGTTTGATGACCTGGTCGACATGGACCATTTGGCTGAAGCTGCCCCGTGATTCCAAAAAGGCCTGGTACTGTTTGTTGCTATCTTGTTTCTCGGCCGGGCTAAAAAAATGGCGCCATTTATCAACGATTGCCTGGCCTTGGCTCCGGCCCACTTCGACGAGGAAGCAGTCACCGATATCGGTAAATTGCAGGTCGGCGCCATCCTCCAGAAAAGGACCGCTCTTGGTGGCGTTGCAGAAACAGTTTGGGAAGGGGTGATTGCAGTTGAGGCCGATCAAGATGGATTTTAGTCTCTTCTGTCGATAATGGCTATCGGTGGTTCCCTGCAGAAAGGTAACATCCATATACAACACGCCGGAGAGGTCGCAGGAGCGGACGCCAAAGAATACCGTCGGTGCCCCAGCGGTGTCGGCCGGGCTGAATTCATAGGCGCCGTCGGGCTGAGTGCGATAGGAGAAAAGCACCTCCCGTTGGGGAAGAAGGAACTGTTTGATCGAGTTCTGGGGTTGATTGGCCAGGTCAAGGGTGGCGTTGTCGATATCGTCAATCTCGGTGAAGATGGTGTCACCATGCCGGTTTTGTAAGGGGGCGACCAGGCTATACTCCTTGCTGAGCTTACGGAGAAAAGCGGTGAGATGGTCTTTTTTGAGGGTGAGTTTGTCGGTCATTATGGAGGCTCGATTGTGTTAGGGCTGAAGCCCTTGTCAGGTATTCGAAATGTGTACGGCGCAGACCTTATATTCAGGACAATGGGCCAGGGGGTCCCAGGTGTCGATGCACAGTTTGTTGATCGGCGCCTCGGCAAAATGGAAGGTGGTATATACCGAACCCGGTTGCACCTGGTCGCTGATTTCGGCGGCCAGCTGAATCTTGCCGCGCCTGGAGGCAACCTCCACCATCTCGCCGTTGCGGATCATGAGTTTTTCGGCGTCGGTTTTGTTAATCTGGAGTAGGGCCTCGTTGCACTCCCGGTTCAGGGTGCTGCTTTTTCGGGTCATGGTGCCGGTGTGGTAATGGTGGTATATCCGGCCGGTGATCAGCATAAAGGGGTAGTCCTCGTTTGGTAGTTCGCTGGGCGGCTGGTGGTCGGCAGGCACGAAATGGCCCTTGCCCCGGGTAAAATAGTATTTATGGAGAAAGGGCGTGCCTGGATGGCTGCGATCCCAACAGGGCCATTGCAGGCCCCAGCACTTCTCCAGGCGATCATGGTGCATGCCGCCATAAATGGGGGCCAGCATGGATATTTCTTCCATTATCTCGGCCGGGGAGTCGTAATACATGGGGTAATCAAGGCGCTGGGAAAGGGCGCTGATAATATCAGCATCGGTGCGACAGTTACCAAGCGGCGCGATGGCCGGCCGCACCATTTGCACCCGTCGTTCCGAGTTGGTAAAGGTACCGATCTTCTCAGCAAAAGAGGCGGCCGGAAAGACCACGTGGGCCAGTTGGGCGGTTTCGCTGAGAAAGATATCGGCGACGGCCAGAAACTCAAGATTGGATAAGGTGTCTTTCACCTTGGCCAGCACCGGGTCACTGAGCATGGG
This sequence comes from Desulfurivibrionaceae bacterium, assembly GCA_041562995.1. Taxonomy (GTDB): domain Bacteria; phylum Desulfobacterota; class Desulfobulbia; order Desulfobulbales; family SURF-16; genus BM506. Next base: position 331 of record JBFFNX010000273.1, on the reverse strand, counting down.
GTTTTCGCCCATGATATACATGGCGCGGATGGGGCCGGCTATACCGCCATGGGTCATTTCCAGCAGAGAGAGGCCGGCTTTGCTGGGTAAATCGACATTCCAGGCTGCTTCGAATTTTTCACGGTAATCATCATTGCTCACCGATTGATAGCTCGGGAAAACATTGGGCAGCGCCCCCATATCGCAGGCACCCTGGACATTGTTCTGGCCGCGCAGGGGGTCAACCCCGGTATCTTCTTTTTCGATGTGGCCGGTCATCATCGCCAAATTGGCCAGGGCCTGGACGTTTCTGGTGCCGCAGATATGCTGGGTGATGCCCAGGCAATAACAG
>JBFFNX010000272.1:0-3971 GCA_041562995.1 Desulfurivibrionaceae bacterium | reverse complement strand
TTCGCGAGGAGTTGGAGATCCTCAGTACCTCGATGCCGGTGCCGGAAAACGCGCTTTTAGTGCGGCCTGGTCTCGATGAGAGCCTGGTGGCCGAGCTGAAAAAGACCCTTCTCGACATGGATCAGGACCCGGAGGGCAAGGTGGTCCTTGCCCAGTTCGGGGCCGCCCGGTTCATCGAAACAACGGCTGCGGATTACCAGGTTGTCCTGGATTTTGCCAAGAATATCGGCCTAGACATGACCAACTACAACTATGATAACAACTGAGCCGGGATCGTCCACTGAGCGCGTCAGGGAGATGGCGCATTTTTTCATACATAAAGGGGCTCATCCGCATAACACCTACTCTCTTCTTTCTCTGGCGAACAGACTGCAATGAAACGGAAAGCATTTATCGGTCTTATCATCCTCTCCCTCTCCTTCGTTGTAGGCGGGATCTATATTACTGCCGGCATGAATCGGGTTGTCAGCAAACTTCAGGACATCATTCTTCTCCAGCAGATGCATTCCCAACGCAAGACCTTGGTGGAGAAAATCAAGGAGGTGCAGACGGACCTGCTGCTCAAGGATTCCCCCCACGCCGTAAATCTTGATACCTTTGTCCAGCATGGAGAGGAGATGGCGGAGACGCTGAACGGCTGCTTCAGCTGTCATGACCATCCGGTCAATATTCTTGGCGAAAAAATCGGCAAGCTGCGGCTTATCCTGGAGGCATATCAGGGGAAGTTGAGCAGGGTCTATACCCTCAGGGCCAATAGCAAGCGGCTTGGCGATGCCAAAAAAAATGCCTATGAGGCAGGGGAAGAACTACAGCACGCCGTTGGCCGAATCTTCATTAACGCCGATATGCAAATTGCCGAGAGAACCGCCCAGGCCCAGCTATCGATTTCCGCCACCAGGAAACTTTTTATTGTGCTGGTTACCCTCGGCCCGCTCTTTGTTCTTCTGGTGTCCGCCTATTTTTTCGGCCATTTCACCCGTGGGGTCAAGGTGCTTGCCACGGCCTTCAGCAAAATACAGGAAGGCGATCTGGAATACCGCATTGATGCAAAAATGGACGACGAGTTCCGGCATCTTGCCGATGCTTTCAACAATATGGGGGGGTCTCTCAAGGAGCAATGCCAGCGGGTCGAGTCCATTCAACAGCGCTACCGGATGTTGTTTGAAAGCGCCGCTGACTCTATTTTTATCATGGAGGCCGAAGGGGAGGAGGCCGGCCGGATCATCTCCGCCAACAAGGCTGCCGCAGACACACATGGCTATTCGGTTGATGAGCTGCTCGGCATGCACATCCGGGATCTTGACGATCCCGTCGCCGCTGCCAAGATCCCGGGGCGTATACACCGTATTCTGAACGGGGAATGGATTAATGAGGTGGTCAACCACCGGAAAAAGGATGGCACGGTTTTTCCCGTGGAGATCAGTGCCGGCCTTCTTGAATACGATGGGCATAGGTACGTTCTGGCCTTTGATCGTGATATAACCAGTCGGGTTAAGGCCGATGAGGCGTTGCAGCGGACCAGGCAGCTGGCCATGGTCGGGGAGATGGCGGCAGGCCTTGCCCACGAGATAAAAAACCCCCTGGCCGGGATCAAGGTCTCCATTGAGATCCTGGCTGAGGAGCTTGATCTGGGCCAGGAAGACAAGGAAGTGTTTCTCCGCATCATCCAGGAGGTCAACCGACTGGAAAACCTGGTGAAAAACCTGCTCAACTATGCGCGGCCGCCTAAACCGCATTTTGAGTTGGTTGATCTCAACGTGCTGCTGGCGAACTCCGTGAAGAATACGCAGGTTGTTCTCAAAAGCCCCAACCATTCTGCCGACATGAAAAAGGAGATACGGTTTGTCACCGAGCTGAACCCGGAACTGCCGATGATTCACGCCGATGCTTCTCAGCTCCAGCAGATATTTCTCAACCTTCTCTTAAACGGCATCGATGCTATTGCCGAATCTGGCACGATTACCGTTAATTCCAGCCTGGACCAGGCCGGCAGTATCCAGGTTGTCATCAAGGATAACGGCAAGGGCTTTGATGAAGAGGGGCTCCAAAAGGCGTTTCAGCCTTTTTTCACAACGAAATCGAAAGGTACCGGTCTGGGGCTGGCGATCAGCAAGCGGCTCGTCGAGCAGCACAATGGCCATATCGAACTCACCAGCAGCAAGGGAGAGGGGTCTGCCTTTACGATTACCCTACCGGTTAAACAAGATAATGAGGTTTACGTACAATGAAGACTGGTGGCAGGATTTTCATGGTGGACGATGATGAGCTTATTATCACGATGACCGCTCGCTCCTTAAAGAAGAAAGGCTATAAAACTCAGGTGCAGACGAGCGCCATTGATATCTTCAATAAGATCGTGGCCTGGCATCCGGACCTGATCCTCCTCGATATCAACCTGGATGAAGACCTGAGCGGCCTGGATGTCCTGAAAGAGATCAAGAGGGAGAAGCTGGCGACCCCGGTGGTAATGCTCACCAGCGACGATTCGGCCGAAACAGCCATTAAGGCGATGAAGCTCGGCGCAGCAGATTACCTGACCAAGCCCTTTAATATCGAAGAGCTCCACATCGTCGTGGCCAATATCCTGGAGAACTCCCGGCTCAAGGATGAGGTCGACTACCTGCGGAAAACCGGCATGGCCTGCGTCGACAGCCAGATTGTCGGAAAATCACCGGCTATGAAGGACATCCTGCAGAAGGTAGCGATGTTTGCCAAGGCCAGGACCGGCAGCCTTCTCATCACCGGGGAGTCAGGTACGGGCAAGGAGGTGCTGGCCCGTTATTTCCACAGCCTGTTCCATGAGGCCCATGGCAGCACCGGCGAGTATACCCCCTTTATTGCCATCAACTGTGTGGCTCTACCTGAAAACCTCATTGAGAATGAGCTGTTCGGCCATACCCGGGGAGCCTTTACCGATGCCAAGGTCGATAAGAAGGGGGTGTTTGAGCTGGCTGATGGCGGCACCCTGCTGCTGGATGAATTCGGCGATATGCGCCTGGACATGCAGAGCAAGTTTCTGCGGGTTCTGGAAACCAGAACGGTGCGCAGGCTGGGCGGGAAAACCGATCTCCACTTTGATGCCGCAATCATTGCCGCGACCAACAAGGATCTCAAAAAGGCGGTGGCAGCAGGGGAGTTCCGCGAGGATCTTTTTTACCGGCTGAATACCTTTGCGGTCCACCTTCCCCCCCTGCGCGAGCGGGCCGAGGATATTCCCGTTTTGGCCCGCTACTTTCTCGAATCCTTTGCCCAAAAATATTTCAAAAAGAACCTTAAGGGGTTTTCTCCCGCGGCGGCAAAGGCCCTTGTCCTCGCCAGCTGGCCAGGCAATATCAGGGAACTGCGTAATGTTATAGAACGCTGCGTGGTTCTGGAAACCGAGGATTATATATCCACGGAGCATCTGCCCGTTGAGCTGAGTGGCCAGCCCATGGTGGAAAGGCGAAAAGAGATGCGGATTATTCTGCCGGAAACCGGCATCTCCCTTGAAGAGGTAGAGAAGGATCTCGTCCATCAGGCCATGGTGCGGGCCGATTACAATAAGACCAAGGCGGCCAAGCTGCTCAATATAACCTATGATACCCTCAGGTATCAGGTGAAGAAGTACGACCTTGATCGCTGAACGATTTTCCCGGCCATCAGGGTCGTCAAAGCTACTGGCCATCACCAGGGGGAGGCCTTGAGGCGACGAGATCTTCACGTTTAGTCACCACCGCCCCGGCCTGGGGTGTTCCGTTACCCAGAGGGTGCCAGATCGACCCTTAGGTGCGATAGGCATATGCCTCCTTTCCAGAGCGCTCTGCTTTTTTCTTTCCGATTACCACTAAACTTCAGCCATGTTACGAGTCATTCCCGCGAGGGCGGGAGATAGGCGTCGACTTTAATCTGGGCGATTTAACCGAAGTCTCCATATTCCCGCCTTCGCCGCAATACGGGGAGGTTGAGGATGAAGGGGCATCACATTTCCCTTT
>JBFFNX010000271.1:0-3985 GCA_041562995.1 Desulfurivibrionaceae bacterium | reverse complement strand
CCCACCCTATAAACAAGTTCCATAAATCCTTTCGGGAGCGGAACATCACGCTCCTCCATCAGGACGCCCAGATCCCGGGCCTGGGCCAGCACGGTGGCCTCATCACCATCAATACCTTCCTGGTAATTACAGAGATAGTGGACGCGCAGGGCATCGGTAAGGGGAATACGCAGATCCTTGAAATTTGTGGCTAGATTGGCAAGCTCCTGGTCAATCCTCGCTCTATTTTCAGCCACAAAGGCGGCAAATTTTTCTTCAGGATTTGGAGTACCGAAAAACTCATTCATCACGGCCCCAGCCAACATTCCATTCACCTGTGGACTCTGCCCTGGAGAACTCTCAGCAAAATGCTCCCGCAGCTTCTTAAAAAAAACCATCCTTACCACATCAACCCCTTCCCGCAGGCTGGGGATGAAACTTCTTTCAACTTTATTCACTTGCTTTGCCATTAATGCTCTTCCATCGATAAAAATTATATTGAAAAGGGCCGGACAAACCGGAGTCTCTGCTGATCAAGAAGCGCCGGCCAGCTCAATTTAGCAGGTAAATCACGCTCATCTCCTAGCAATAAAGAGACATGGAGATGGGGGGGAACCTCACCCGGTGTCCCCACGACCCTGCCAGCAACATCCCCCTGTTCCACCCTCTGCCCCACATGGAGATGCGAGGCAATATGGGCCAGGACAACTATGCATCGGTGACTCTTCGGGTGATCTACACGCAAAAAAAGCGACTGGCCGAGAAAATCAGGACAGACAGCAACAACCTCTCCAGCACAAGGGGCCGGCACCAAAATCTGGGCCAGAGAATGGATCCTGCCCCTGCTATCTTCATAACAGAAAAAATCAATTCCTTCATGGGCCCGCGGCCGTTTTTTTGGAAGTCCAGACCACCAGAACTCCAAATCGCCATACCCCATCCCGGACTGAAAAAGCCAACGCCTGAAGCTATGCTCATCGCTGTTGTTTACGACCGGAAAGAGGTTGCCGAAGTCAACTATAGTTACCATCTGTCACCAGACCCCCGCGGCCCTTGCCTGTGGACACCAACGCCCCTTTGAGGTAAACTAGCTTGATCTTTAAATATATCTTCTGTATTCTATCTACCATGTATCTTTAAAACTTCTTTTTTAGTTTGGAGAGACTCTCGATGAATACAATAAAAGAACGCCGACAAGATCAACGTTTTGAGGCCTTAGACAACATCCTGGCCATCAACATCCAAAATTTTGGTCAGGTTATTAACATAAGCATGGGTGGCCTGCGCATAAAATATTTGGTCCGCCCCAATGAGCCCTTTGAGCATTCATTTAAGATATCTCTCCTTAATGGCGCCGGCGATCAATGTATCAAGAGTTTGGCCTGTAAAACGATCTCTTTCAATGATTTCGGCCCCATCGCCCCATCCATCAACCTTTTTACTCGAGAGGCCAGGGTCATGTTTACCGATCTCACCACCTCCCAGAAAAACCAATTGGCAGATTTTGTACTGCACAACACCCTGATCATGGCCCATGCCTAATTAGGCCACCGCCAACACCAATCCCGCCACCGGGTCATTTCAGTACAGATTTTCATCGCGTCCTCGCCCGCCCTCTGTTGTTCTGCCCCCCTTCTTTGCCAATGAGCTGGTTATTGCTATTCCTTCCTTGATCATGTAGATATCAATGCTTATTATCAAAAACTCTTTCGCCTTCTGCATACGGTGACAGACTTTTCTGTTATACATTAAGCAAGGCTTCACATACACGTGACCCATACCACACGGGTCAGCCAAGAGGAGATCTATCCCATGCTCAGCGCAGACGACTGTTTACGTTACTGTGAAATGGAATTTTATTGCCCCCATTGCAACACCAGGCTTTCCCCCTGCGAAACCCCGCCTTTCCACATTGGTGATGGCCTTGGCTGGGGTGCCGAGGTGATGTTTGTCTGTCTTAATGATGAATGCCCGCCCTTTGTCAAGGGTTGGGAGCATATTGAGGCATCCTTCGGCCATGTCGGCTCCTATCGTTATATGCGCCTGTCCAACGAGGAAAAAGGCGAGATGATGATGGTTGGCAATAAAATGGCCTTCACCGGCAGCATTTTAGACCCAGAAGTAATTATGGCGGCCAACAAACGCTATCAACAGGAATCAGAATGGGCCCAAAAGCTTGATACCTGTGTTGCTGACAAGGATGTCACACCGGTTATGGGTATTCTTTTAGATGAAAAGGCCAGCTTGAACAATAAGCTAAAGGCAATTCGCCTCCTTATTCCCATCAGCGATCTCTCCTGTATTGATGCCCTGCGCAATATTGAATACAAAAACGGTGACCTGGAAATGCTAAGAACACAAGCCATTATTGGAATTCTCAAAAACAATTACATGAGAGAATGCCCTGACTGCATGGAGATCGTTAAAAACAAGGCCCTCAAGTGCAAACACTGCGGCAAGGAGCTTAAATAGACCTTATTTCCCCTTGCCATAATAAAACCAATCTATTATATACCGATTGTTCTTTTCGTATGCCTTGGCAACGAAAATGCATGGTGGGCGTAGCTCAGCTGGTGGTAGCTCTTGGTTGTGGTCCAGGCGGTCGTGGGTTCGAGTCCCATCGCTCACCCCATTTAAACATCAAAAGGGATTCAGGTTAAATCTGAATCCCTTTTTTTTATGGAGCCTCTTGGCAAAATGAAATCCCGAGAACCAGACCTGGCAAGACCCAGCCTGGAAAACTCTTTGCGCTGCCTCTTTTGTGGCGCACAAGCCTCCCTCAAAGGCCGCTGAGCAAAGGCCACGGTATCCTGCAGGTCATGCGGGATGGAGTCTGACGCCAAACTGTACAGAGACCAGATTGAACAGTGGCAGAATGCGCTATGCCAAGAGCTGGCCAACCCCAAAAAAACATAAAAAAAATCCCGGTCTGTAATCAGACCGGGATTTTTTTTTTCAAACTAAGAAAATGGTGACTTCTTAACCGCAGGAACCACTGCTGCAGCCACCGCTGCTGCAGCCGCCACCACCGCTTGCCAAGGGAATCTTGGAGGTAATGGAAAAACCGGAACGGGGTCCTGCTTCCATAAAATCAACGAGGATTTCACCGCAGGTTACCAACAGTCCTTTCTCAACCAGAAATTTAAGGCCTTCCTGATCGACAACTTCATCATTATCTTTTGACTCATCCAGAGCCAATCCCAATGAAGGGCCAGCTCAGCCGCCCTGCATCATCGCTATCCGGATGGCAGAATCAATACTGTTCTGCTCCAGATAGGACTTTAAATTCTCAATAGCCTTATCGGTAATTTTTAACATGAAATCCTCCTATGAATTGCCGTATGGTATGTTCATAATGTTTTCGTCGAAAAGAACGACAAAGGGGTATTGGCAAAAACAACACATTTGTCGCACTCAATAATAACATACAATAAACCATTGGTCACCAGAAGCAACCCCTGTTTCATCAATTTGCAGCAATTTAAGGGAAAACTTAAACAATGTCAACCAAGTGTCTACACCAAAAAATATTATTTTTTCTAAATTCTTGATAGGTTTGCCTGACAGGCAACCCTCTTTTATACTATTGTTAATAAGTGCCTTATCTTCCCTCTTTTGCATAACGTTCCATACGGGTGATTCCTATGAGAAAAATTGTGATTTCAACTGGCGGCGGTGACGCCCCAGGGCTCAATGCCGTTATCTATGCCGTGGTCAAGGCCTCCCATGCCCGGGGCTGGGAGGTCTATGGCAGCCGCAGCGGTTATCTCGGCCTTTTAAACCTTGATGATATGGTCCGCCTAACCCCCGAGATGGTGGCCGATATCACCCCCACCGGCGGCACCATCATCGGCTCCACCAACAAGGGCAATCCCTTTGCCATGCCCATAGAGAATCTGGCCGGCGAAATTGAAATCCATGATGTTTCCGACCGGGTCATGAGGAACTTCAAGCGGATGGGCTTCGGCTGTCATATCGCCGTTGGCGGCGATGGCAGCCTGGAGAT
>JBFFNX010000270.1:0-4002 GCA_041562995.1 Desulfurivibrionaceae bacterium | reverse complement strand
TATCAGGAAAGGCTCAGCGGCGGCGAACACTGCGCGGGCTATTGCCTCAACGAGAGGGAGCTCAAACCCTGCCCCGCCAAATGTTCGTGCGCCTTTGTCCGCGAGATTCTCCAGAAGATCAAACAGTTTCCCAAGGGCAAAAGGGGCTAGCGCTCTACCGTCACGACCGGGTAAGAGCCTGTTGCCGCCTGTAAGGCATAGGCCTGATTTGCCGCCCCTCATCACAGTCAGATAAGCTCGGCGCTGCGGGCCGGGATCCAGCACTTCCGGCCATCGCTGAGTTTGATGTGAAACCAGTAGCCACTCTTGGCGATGAGGACGAACTCGGTGCCGCTGTGCAGCGAGGTGGCAAAGGCGGGCTGATAATTGCGGCCATCGCCTTGGCGGGCCACGATCTCCGGGGCGACTATAACGCCCTCCTTGGCAGGGGGCTGCACCTTGTCCAGCCCCACCGAGGTGGAGGCCAGCAGGGTGGCCAGCAGGAGGAGGGCAGGGAGCCAGGCCGGCATGGCGGGTTTTTGGCGATAAGAGAGGGATAGCGACAGCCAGAAGGCGACATAGAGGCCAAAAAAGATCTGGGTCCGCAGCTTAAGAGACAGGCTGGTGTGCAGGTTGAGGCGGCTGGCCCGGCTATCCATGTTGTCAAACTGGTCTTGGCGCTGGGAGCGGACAAAGTCCAGGTTATGCTGGAGGTTCATGTCCGCCGCCATCTCCTTTGCCGCCCGCCGGTAATTGACCAGGGCGCGGCCCAGGTCGCCAAGACGAAAATAGGTGTTGCCGATATTATAGGCCAGCCGGGCATTGCCCTGGTCTCGATAGACCTGCTCGTAACGTAACAGGGCCTGGCGGTAGAGGTTTTGCGCCGTGTCCTGATCCTTTTCATCGCTGGCCTGATGGAAGAGGGCGTGGGCCTCGCTGAGCACCTCCTGGCTGGTCTGGCCATGGGCAAATGGTGGCAGGCAGAGGATGAGCAGGAGAAGAAGGAGAGGGGTTGTTGGTCTCATCACAGCACCTCGGCGATTTTTTTGGCAACGCGCAGCAGGGTTTCCTTTTCGAGGACATGGCCCAGGCCGCCATAGAGGGCGGCTTCCCCCTGATTGAAGATCTCATCCACCTCCCTGCCAAGCTCTGGATCATCGTGGCGGCCGGTCAGGATGCTATGGACATCGCCCCGGCTGATGGCCCTGGCCGGCCGGCCGAGCTTGTCGCCGAGAAAGCAGAGCCAGGCTTCAAAAAACTCTTCTTGGCCACAGCTGTGCAGCCTTTTGCGCAGCCGCTTGTAGGCCTGGCGGCGCCGATGCCTGCTCTCCCTGGTGTCGTCGTGCTGGTAGAGGTCGATAAAGAAAAGCAGGCCAAAGAGCAGGGGGGGCAAAAGGAGGATGGCGACATAAAGCAGGGTGCTGTTGGCGGCCGGCGTGGTGACGGAAATATCTTCATAGTTGGGGCGGATATCCTGTCTGGCCTCGCTGACGATGGCCGTATGGTTGGCGGTGGCCGTGGTGGAGGCGGTGCCGCCAAGGGCATCCTCCGCCGTCACCACCCTGGTGGGGTGGACGGTGAGTTTAATATCCTCACTGCGGGCCACCTCATATTTCTTGGTGTCAGGGTTGAAAAAGGGCAGGCTGAGGCCGGGGATCTTGGAGACGCGGTCATGGCTGGCCCGGATGGTGGTGGTGAAGGTCTTGATGCCGGGGGCGAGACTGCTCTGGGGCTTATCAGTGGCGGCCTTGAAATCCCGGGCCGGCAGGGCTGCCTCCAGGGGCGGCAGGCTGAGGTTGTCGATAAAGGAGCCGCCGATACTCACCGTCAGGCTGATGGGGTCACCGACATTGACGGCGGTTGGGCTGGCCTCGGTGATGATGGTGTACTTACCCACCAGGCCGCTGAAGTGGGACGGCCTGCCCTGCTTCGGCAGCTCCAGGACCTCAAGATGCAGGGCGTTGGCGGGGATGACCACGGTGCGGTAGATCTTGCGGCGGCTGGAACCGAAGATGTCAAAGGGGGCCCGGCCTAACTGGCGGCCCGCTGACTTGCTGTAGCCATCAAAGGCGTTAATGGCCAAGGAGCCGGCAGGCAGGCTGAGCTTGCCGTGCTGCCTGGGGATCAAGGTATGGCGGAACGACAGGCTGATATAGTCCCGGCCGTTACGCTTGACTGCCTTTTTTTCAGCAATGGCCTTGGTGCCGGCCACCTCGATTTCCACCAGCTCCTTTTGGCCCCCTGAGTTGGCCGGTGGTTGGTCAAAAAGTTCAAAGCGTGGATCGCTGAAGATGGGCAGGTTGAACTCAAAGCCCTGGAGATCCTGGCCGATGAGCCAGGTGGTGGTCATGGTGATGGCCTCACCCAGGTAACAACTGCCCTTGGAGAGATTGACCTGGAGCTTAAAGTCGTCGCTCTCCTCCGGTTCCTTGACCTTCATGGTGATGGGCGCCGTGCTATAGGTGGTGCCGTTAATCTCCACCGGGATGGCCGGAATGGTGAGGTCGCCAGCCTTGGTGGCGGTGAGCAGGTATTGGTAGATGTAGCTTAAGGTCGTGGTGGTCTGCACCTTGCCGTTCAGGGAAATTTGATAGCTCTGGCTGCGGTTGGTGCCGCCCTGGGGCTCGACCCGGAAATCATCCAGGCTGATGGTGGGTTGCTCGGCGTTATCGGCGCCGTTAATATCAAGCTGCAGGGTGAAGGGCTGGCCCACATAGACGACGTTGCCTGCCACCTGGGCCTGGACCGAGATGTTGTCGGCGGCCCGGGCCTGGGGAGCAAGGAGGAACAGGGCCAGGACAACGGCCGCTGTTCGGGAAAGTTTTTTGAGCATGGTTTGTTGTTGTAATGACATGATTGCTACCAGTCTTTGCCGCTGGCGGGGCGCTGTTGTTTCATGCGCAGGCGGCGCATCTCGTGGAGGGCCTTTTCCCCGTCAAGGATGTCGGCCACGGTACTGTCCGTTTTTTCGGCCTCCCGGCCTTGGTCGTTCTCTTGCTGCTGACCGGCGGCGCTTGCCTGCGCCGCCGGGTCATCCTGCTTCTCCTCACCGGCCTTGGCCCTGGCTGCTTGTGCTGCTTGCTCTTTCTGGTCGGCCGCTAGCTCCTGCAAGCTGTCCGCGGCCTTTTGCTGATGTTGCTGGGCCTGTTTGAGATCACCCTGCTTCAGGGCCTCTTCCGCCTTTTTCTGGGCGCTGATGGCCTGCTCCAGCTCTTTGGCAAGCTCCTTGCTGTCTGGCCCGCCTTCCTGGTCCTTGCTCAGCTCTTCCTTGATTTTTTCCAAAGACTGGCGCACGCTCTGCTGCTGGGCCGCCTTGTCCTGCAGCTGCTCCGGGCTTGCCCCTTCCTGGCCCTTGCCGGCGCTGGCCTCCTTGCTCTGGTTGGCCATGTCCTGCTGCTGTTGGCCGGCCTCGGTAAGCTTCTTCTCAAGGTCCTGCTGCCCCTGACCGGTCTGGTCCTGTTGTTCTTGTTTCTGGCCCTTGTCGCCTGGCTGCTGTTGCCTTTGTTTTGCCTGGGTTTCCTGCTCTTTAACCTTGGCGTATGCTGTGCGGAAATCGGCAATGCCCTTGCGGGCCGCCTTCAGGCCGGGATCGGCACGCAGAGCCTGCTGAAAGGCCTGGTTGCCAGCCAACAGCAGCTCCTTTTTTTTGGCCGGTTCCTGGCTCGCACCGGCCGCAGCCAGCAGGGCCCGGCCTTGATTATACGCGGCCCTGGCCCGGGACTTCAGGTTTTTATCGAGCCCGGCACTGGCTGCAAAGCTCTGGCTCGCCTCGCTGAAGCGGCCCAGCCTGTAGAGGGCCGTGCCCTGGTTGAAAAGGGCGGTGGCGTCCTCCGGTTTGTTGGCCACGGCCTGGCTGAAAAGATCCAGGGCCTGGTCATAGCTGCCTGCCCCATAGGCTTCAACGCCTTGGTGCTGCAGGGTGGCTGTGCCGGCGGCCAGGGCGGCGTGACTGACAAGAAGGGTAAGGGCGGAGGCAAGCCAAAGACACAAAGGCCCCGAAAATTTGATAACATTTGTGTGGTT
>JBFFNX010000269.1:0-4004 GCA_041562995.1 Desulfurivibrionaceae bacterium | reverse complement strand
CTGCGCTGTCACCCTTTTTGTAAGGGTGGCTATGACCCTGTGAAGTAGCGGGTTGACATTTTGCAGCACCGCTCAAGGTGCATAAGGACCTGTGTCATGGACAATCAAAGAGTATTGCTGGCTGTAGTTTTATCTCTCGCCATCCTCCTCGGTTATAATTATTTTTTCATTCCAAGCCCTGTGCCGCCAACCGGTTTGCAAGATACTGGAACCGAAACGGCGCAGATAGTCCCTGGGGTCCCATCTCCTTCACGGCCTGCAACGGCTGAGACGCCATCACTGCTTTCTACTCCTGCTGTCACCGTAACTCCCGGCCGTCAGGGCCGAGATATCTATGTGGAAACCAGCCTGTATCAGGCGGTTATTTCCGAAAACGGTGGTGGCGTCAAAAGTTTCAAGCTTAAAAATTATAACGAACAGCTTGATCCGGCAAGCGGATTCAAGGAGCTTAATAAGCAGGAAAAATTCCAAGAATTGCCGCTCTATTTTTCCTGGGGTAATGAACCGGCTTCTGCTGTGGTGCCAGTCTATGAGGCCGACAAGTCCGAACTTAGGCTGGACAATGGCGAGAGTGCGACCCTGACCATGCACGCCAAGCTCCCTTCCGGGGTGGTTATGAGCCGGGTCATGACCTTTCGGGATGATTCCTATGAGATAGGCCTTGATGTTTCTGTGTTGAACAGTTCCCCGGAACATCAGGTCCAAGGGGCCGGCTATTTACGCCTGGTCAATGAGCCTTTCAGTAAGAATGATAATGAGCGTTTTGTCTTCACTGGTCCGGCCCTCTTTCAAAATAATGCCCTTGAACAAATCAAGGTCAAGGATCTGGAAGACGGTGCCCAGGAGCGCAGCGGTAATCTTGAATGGATAGCCTACCAGGGCATCTATTTTATGATGGCAGTTATTCCTGGTGGTGACAGCCATACCGCCCATTTTGACCTGTTGGGGGAGAGTAAGGTCTCCTCAACCCTCAGTGCCGGGGTGGTGGCCATTACCCCGGGTGCGGAGAAGACATACAGCTACAAGGTCTTTTTCGGACCGAAGAAGCTGAAAGTCCTTAAGGAGGTTGGTCATAATCTCAACAAGGCCGTTAACTTCGGTTGGTTTGATGTGCTGGCCAAGCCCATGCTCTTTCTGCTCAATTTCCTTTATGGCTATATCCATAATTACGGCATCGGTATTATCCTCGTTACCGTGATCATCAAGCTTCTCTTCTGGCCCATCTCTTTTAAGGGCATGAAATCCATGAAGACCATGCAGAAGCTCCAGCCCAAGATGACCCAGATCCGTGAGAAATATGGCGATGACCGTGACCGTATAAATCGGGAGATGATGCAGCTCTACAAGACCTATAAGGTCAGTCCCCTGGGCGGCTGTATGCCCATGCTCCTGCAGATCCCGGTCTTTTTTGCCCTGTATCGTTTGCTCATGCAGACCATTGAGCTTCGCCATGCCCCGTTCTTCGGATGGATCACCGATCTTTCCGCCCCTGACCGCCTCTTTGTCGGTTTTGATATTCCCTATCTCGGCGGTCTTCCGGTGCTGACTCTGTTCATGGGCGCCTCCATGTTTCTGCAACAGAAAATGACCCCGGCCCAGGGTGATCCGAACATGGCCAAGATGATGATGTTTCTGCCGGTGGTTTTCACCTTTATGTTCGTCAACTTTGCCTCGGGTTTGGTGCTCTACTGGTTTGTCAATAACCTCCTGTCCATTGCCCAGCAGTACGCCATTAACAAGTCGCCGGATATATAGAACTTTTTTGGTCCAATGAAATGATCGACATGAAGCTTGATGTGCCTGTGATATCAAGGAGATAAGATGGCAGTAAAGTTGGAATTTAAAGGCAGTGATATTGATGAAGCGGTCAAAGCCGCCTGTAAAAGGTTCGGCGTTGACCGTGAGGCCTTGGATATTGATGTGCTTTCCACCGGCTCCACCGGGATTTTTGGATTGATGCGGCGCCAGTCGGTGGTGCGGGCCTCTTTAAAAGGTGCCGAGTCGACCGACACACCCGTGGCGGCCAAGGCCCCGGTTGATAAGAAGAAGCGCTCGAAGGCAAAGGCAAAGGTTGTCCCGACTCCAGATCAGGATGAAATCGAGGCAGAGGGTACGGGAAACCTCAAGGAAAAAACGCGTCCGCCCCGGCGGCCAAAGGTGGAGCCCTTTCCTGTGCCTCCCGAGTTTCATGGCCAACTCAAGGATGAGCTGGGCAAGATGCTCGCCCTCATGGGAATGGAGTCTGATATTGTTATTGGCGAAGAAAACGGCAAGACCATCCTCGAGATCACCGGCGACCATGTTGAAGCCCTGCAGGATCGTGATGGCCAGGCCTTGGATGGCTTGCAGTACCTGCTGCGCAAGATGATCAGCGACACCCTGCCGGAAGACGCCATGTTTGTGGTCGATGCCGGTGGTTTCCGGGCAAACAGGCAGATCGAGCTGCAGGAGCTTGCCGTGCGTTTGGCCGATGAGGTGAAGGAGAAGAGTGTGACCCGCACCATTCCTCCCTTGAATCCTTCAGAGCGCCGCATTGTTCATATGATGCTCCAGGATGATACCACGATTCGCAGCCGCAGCGTGGGCAGTGGCCTGTTTAAAAAAATTCTGATTTACAAGCCTGGGACCCAGCGACCAAGTTCAGGCCGCAAACGGGGAGGGAATCGTTCCCGTACCCCCCGCAAGTAAGGGGCTTGATTCCCTCTCCTTTTGTTGCACCACGAAGGCCCTGAAGGGCGCAAAGTTTTTTAGATATTCTTCGTGCCCTTCAGGGCCTTCGTGGTTAAGATATGGTTAATTCAACCTGTGAGCCATATCCTATGATTGACCAACCCCAGGAACCCACCATTGCAGCCATTGCCACGCCTCCCGGCCCGGGAGGCATCGGTGTGATCCGTATAAGTGGCAGTCGTGCCCGGCCGCTCCTCTCCTCCATCTTTCACCCCAAAAACAAAAAAAAGACTTTGCGGAGTCATCAGCTCTCCTATGGGCTGATCAAAGATCCAAAAACCGGTGCCATGCTCGACGAGGTGTTGGCCGTTTACATGCAGGGTCCCAAGACCTATACCCGTGAGGATGTGGTGGAGATCCACTGTCATGGCAGTTACCTGGTCTTAGAGGGGGTTCTCACCCTTCTTCTCAGAGAGGGTGCTCAGCTTGCCGCCCCTGGTGAATTTACCAAGCGGGCCTTTTTAAATGGTCGTATTGACCTGACCAGGGCCGAGGCGGTCATGGAGCTTCTTGAGGCCAATACCATGGCCCGGGTGGATATGGCCAGAAATCAGCTGGGCGGTGGTCTGCACGCTACCATCATGGCGATCCGCAACCAACTCATGGTCTGCCGCGGCATCATCGAGGTTGCCATTGATTTTCCTGATGAAGATGTGGAGATCATAGATCCCCAGGCCATGTCTCAGCAGATCAGTCATGATGTCCTTGCCCCCCTGGCCACCTTGATAGATGCCGCTGACAAGGGCAGCATTTATCGCGACGGAATTTCCGTGGTCATCCTTGGCCGTCCCAATGTCGGCAAATCAAGCCTGCTCAATAGCCTGCTTCGGGAAGAACGGGCCATTGTCACGGCTGTACCTGGCACCACCCGTGACACCATCGAAGAGATGTTGACTATTCACGGCGTCCCTGTTCGTATTGTCGACACGGCTGGGATCAGGGAGCAGGCTGAGGCCGTGGAATCACTCGGTATTGAGCGGGCTCGGTCCAAGCTTGGTGAGGCGGATCTGGTGCTCTTTCTGATTGATGCCACCTGTGGCATCACAGTTGAGGATGAGGAGGTGCGCAGGAGCCTGCCGGCAAAACCTGTGTTGTATGTGGTTAATAAAATTGATATTGTAAAAGATTATAAGGTTGAGGATTTCCAGGGTAAGCTTGCTGGTCTTCCCTTGGTATCCATCTCGGCAAAAAAAGGCCATGGTATAGATGCCCTGGAGCAGGCGGTTTATGATCTTGTCACCGGCGGCGACGACTGGGATCCAGGCCATGGTGTG
>JBFFNX010000268.1:0-4005 GCA_041562995.1 Desulfurivibrionaceae bacterium | reverse complement strand
TCTTGATTGATGCGGTCACACTCTTTCAGAAGCTCTTCTGAGAGGCTCAACTCCGAGGCCTTGAAGGTGTCGTCAAGTTGTGCCGGGTGCGTCGCGCCAACGATGGTGCTGGGCACAAAATCAAAACTGAGCGTCCATGCTGCCGCCATAGTTACCGGGGCAAGGCCATATTTTTCGGCGACGGCAGCATACTTGAGTGCCGCTGCCAACGATCGCTCATTGGCAAATCGGCTGGCCTGGGCCTGCATCCTCGGATCAGGATCATTCAGGTAATCCCCGTAGCGGAAACCTGCCCACTGGCGGGCGGGCGTATACTTGCCGCTCAATACGCCGCCGGCCAACGGCGAATAGGGCAGGAGGCCGACCTGCTCTTGCCGACAGACAACGGCAATTTCATCAAGGAAGCGGCGATTGAGCATCGAAAAGTTGTTTTGGATAGTTTCAAAGCGCTTAAGCCCTAGATAACGGCTGGTCTCCAAGGCCTTTGTCAAACCGTAGGCGTTCTCGTTCGATGTCCCGAGATAGCGGACCTTGCCGCTTCTGACGAGTTGATCGAGAGCTTCAAGGCTTTCTTCAATGGGCACAACGGTATCGGGCCAATGGACCTGGTACAGATCGATGTAATCGGTCTTCAGTCTTCTCAGGCTTCCTTCGATGGCGGTCGTGATATGAAACGCATCGATGGCAGTCAGGCCATGGCGCACCGGAGGCACGAACCAGCCATTGGCCGCTCCTGCTATTTTCGTGGCAATGATCAGGGAATCTCTGGGCTTATCCGCCATCCACTCACCGAAGATCTCTTCCGTGATCCCATACGTTTCTGCCGTGGGAGGAACGGGATACACTTCAGCCATATCAAAAAAATTGACACCCTCGGCGTAGGCCTTATCAAGAATTTCAAACGATACTTTCTTGGCGCATTTTTTGCCGAAGGTCATCGTACCCATGCAGATGTTGGAGACGCGCAGGCCACTTTTGCCGATATAGTTGTATTTCATGCTATCCTCCTGTCGCTTACCGCGGAGATGCGGCCGCTGCGGCCCATGGCCGCCTATTTTCGAGATGTACGCCACGCTGGCCGCTGCCGATTAAGCGTGCGCGGCCGCGCTTCGTCCTTCATTGCCAACTTTGCCTCTTTGGTGCCCGAAAAATTGTCTTGTCCCTCTGCCAGCTCCCTGGGCGCGCAGGGCTGAAGGAGGGGGGATTATTAAAGGATGGTGTCCCCGGATGTCAAAGAGGCCGGGGCCGAAACCGGAGCATCTGTCCAAGATTAATTTTCGTCCGGTTGTACATAGCTCACATCCTCAGTGTCCGGCTCTTCACGGACCTCTGTTGCCACGGGCAATTGGGGCAGTTTCTGCACATCCGGTCGTCTCTTTTGCCGAATTTTTGTGGGGATCAGGTTACTCATCAAGTCCAGTTTGCCGAAGCAGAGCAGCCGGTCATTCGTTTGAATTTGCCGCTGCGGCCGAGGGTTTGCGATGACGCTCGTTCCTCGATTCAGGGTCAAAACGATGATGTCTTTATCACGCAACCCTGACTCTTGGATTGTCTTGCCTATATAGTCGGAACCTTCAGGAATAGATATCTCGGCAACAC
Source organism: Desulfurivibrionaceae bacterium (assembly GCA_041562995.1). GTDB lineage: Bacteria > Desulfobacterota > Desulfobulbia > Desulfobulbales > SURF-16 > BM506. The sequence continues at coordinate 2,406 of JBFFNX010000268.1, read as the reverse complement.
CATAACCTTGGCTCACGGTCAGCCGCTGGCGCAGGTCAATATCCGGGAAATTAATGCGAGCGGCGATATAGTCGATAATGGTGCCGGCAATGTCAAGCTGAGTGCAGCCCTCAATACCTTCCAGACCAGGGGAGGAATTCACTTCCATAATTTGCGGGCCAGAGGCGCCCTCGAGCATGTCAACTCCTGCAACCCGAAGTCCCATTATCTGCGCCGCCCGAACAGCGGTTTCCGTGTACTCTTTATTGAGGGTCACCGGCTCGGCGATACCGCCTCTGTGAACATTACTGCGAAACTCCTGGCCTTGGGCAACGCGGCGCATAGCAGCAACCACCTGATCGCCGACCACAAAGGCTCGAATATCCCGCCCTTTGCTTTCCGCAACGAACTTCTGGATTAACACATTTTGTTTTTGGCTCTGCAGCAGCTCGATAATGGCTTCGGCAGACTCCTCAGTTTCAGCAAGGAGCACTCCGATTCCTTGGGTTCCTTCTATCAATTTGATGACGACCGGTGCGCCGCCGACTCGCGCTATTGCCGGCATCACATCGTTCTTATCCCGAACGAAAGTTGTTTTAGGAATACCTATTTGATGGCGACTCAGGATTTGCAGACTACGGAGTTTGTCGCGAGAATTTGAGATACTCGCTGACGTGTTTGCACAGAATACGTCCATCTGCTCAAATTGTCTCACAACAGCCGTGCCGAAGTAGGTTATTGATGTGCCGATCCGCGGCAAGACGGCGTCGTATGCTGAGAGTTCTTTCTGGCGATAGTAAAGATTCGGCAAGCCTTCTTCGAGGTCAATTGCGAACTTGAGGGTGTTGAGAACCTTAACCTTATGCCCCCGTTGTTCAGCCGCTTCGCGGAGTCGACGCGTGCTATAGCATTTTGAGTTACATGAAAGAATGGCCAGTTTCATTTTTACTTCCTCTTTACGGGCTATACATTTTCCAGACCCGGCAATTTCTTACTTGCCGAACGATCAAGCTCACTTGCGCCGCGCCCTTCCCGGCGGGGAAGTGAACGATCTGGGAGACGAGAGCCATTATTGTAAAAACCCCTGGGGGATTTCTACATATTTATATTCTGATTCCCATAAGCTTTTGGCAAGGTTTGTTTAGGCAGAATCCTTGGCCCGTATGCGCTCGAACTCTTGCTTATTGGGCAGGCTCGCATCACCCCAATTGCATTTTCTATCATGTGCGTTTGTGCCAAAGGATGAGATCAGTTTGCTAAGATTGCCTGATTTGCATTGAGGACAGCAGATTTTCTCATGCCCCCTTGTTAATTCTTCAAATCTATGACGACAATCAAGACACTCAAATTCAAAAATCGGCATGGGCTCTTCCTTGTAGCATTATCCAGGCGGATTGCTTTATTGGTGGCTTTTCATCTTTGCCTTAGCCAAGGACCACTATAGGTCAAAATGGCCTCCAAAGGCATAGAAACGTTCATCCTCTCGACCTTTACAACGAAAGATCGTTGGCTTAGCTTGGCCCACCCCCATTTCCAGCGGCATCAATGACGTATGGCGGCCCCGGAACCTGGGGAAGGTGATTATGCAGTTTGTGAGTGCAAAACAGGGATTTTCTTGGCGCTACTGAAAAGGGATGATCAACCACTTGCCTTGCTGCAACCCCAACCTCGATTTCGATAATGAAGTATGGGTGGCCCCGGAATTTTTCTGCCACGGCAGGAATGGTTTGATTCCACCCTTTTTAAAGATGTTTTAGGGGTATCGTTGACGTCATGGTTCATTTTGGGCTGCGGCATCAGAGTTCTTGCAGGCATAGGGGATGCCGGCCCCAAATAATATGCTGGTTATCCGTGCCATAATCCAGAATGCCCCAACGGGAAGAATAATCACCTGGACAATAAAAATCGCCACATACAAGTAGGACAATCGCAGGAGATTGGCAACCATGCTTTCCATATTGCCAATCATCGCCTTAAGCGTTGCGCCCAAATCAGATGTTTTCTCCTCAACAAAATCAAAACCATTTTTCACGGTGCCAAGCACCCCATCAACGTCTGGCATAGTCATATCCTTAAGCCGTTCCAACTCCGGGAAATTCATCGCAAGTTCGTCCTGCACCTTGGTGATCTGTGGTGAAAAATAATTTTCCTGCAAATAGGCATTTATAATTGATGAGGTGGGCAGGAAAAGACGAGCAACGGCGAGGAGGATAATTGAGTTGATCACCAGCCCCCTCAGTGTCGTGGCCCTATGGCCCTTGACGAAGGAAATACCAAGCAAAACAATGATTGCGAAGCCAATTAAAGAAGGAACGAAGGATACGCATAGCTCATAGGCGATTTTTTGAATACCCAGCGAGACGATGGCGGTAACGAGGATGTCGGAAGCCCGCTCTGTCATGTCATCTAACGGATCCAGCACCTGGC
>JBFFNX010000267.1:0-4046 GCA_041562995.1 Desulfurivibrionaceae bacterium | reverse complement strand
TCAACTTCATCCTCGGCGAGAAAGAGCACGGATGAGGTGGTCTTGGTTACCGGGATGTCGAGGCTGGAAACTGCAAAGCCCATCATGGGGCCACCCATGATGATTTTCGAAAGATTTGGTGTAAGGCCACCCAGGTAGTCAACGATGTCACTAATCTTAGTGCCCACCTTGACCAGCAGGTTGGCAGGCCTCGTGATACCCTTGCCGGAGATGGTTACCACTTTCTCGTAGAGGGGTTTTCCCAGGGCCACGGCATCATAGATAGCAGCGGTGGTGGAGACGTTGTGAACCACCACACCCACGGCCGACGGCAGGGCAAAGGCCGGCACCTTGCGGCCGGTGATGGATTGGATAAGCTGTTTTTCCGAGCCCTGGGGGAATTTAACCTGAAGCGGCTGAACCGTTATAGCGAACGCGGCGGTGGAGCCGTTGCGGGCCGCTTCGGTCATGGCGGCAATGGCATCGGGCTTGTTTCTTTCAATACCGATAACGCACGTTTTAATGCCGAGAATCTTCAAGATAATCTTGGCACCCTCAACAATATCAGCGCTCCTCTCCAGCATCTGGCGATGGTCTGCCGTGATATAGGGCTCGCACTCAGCGCCGTTTAAGATCAGGGTGTCAATGGGGTTATTGGGGGGTGGGCTGAGCTTGACATGGGAGGGGAAACCGGCCCCGCCGATGCCGACTATTCCGGCCCCATGCACCTTGGTCAGTAACTCCTTGCTATCAAGGTGGAGCCAGTCGTTCTTGGCGTAAGTGCGGGCCGCAGCCTCTTTGTCGGGCTGGATTGTAATGGAGGGGGCGGAAACCCGCATGGGGTGAGCAGACATGCCAAAGGACTTGATCTTGCCGGCCACCGGGGCATGGAGAGGCACCCCCAGGCCTTTTTTGACCTCGCCGATCTGGTCGCCTTCCTGAACCTCGCCCTGTTTGTCAACGGTGGGGGTGCAGGGTGCGCCAATATGCTGACCTAGAATAATTTCAAGTTCATCGGGAACCGGCATTACCTCAATGGCAAGATGTGCAGTGAGATTTTTTGATTCCGGGGGATGGATGCCGCCCTTGGGGAATGTCAGTAAAGATATCATAGTGTGTACTTGATATTATTTTCAGTCTGGTGACTGTATTTGTGTTACGGAGTGCTTGAAAAATGGGACTGCAACAGTCTCAAAAAAAAGCATTTTTTCTGTGCCTCTAGAACAGACTTGCTTACTTGGGCCCGGTGCTTTTGTCAAGGAGAAATGGCCGTGTCTGGCCGAGGTTTTTCTAGGTGTTACAGGCGGTTGTAAGGGGATCACTACTTTTTCTGTCGGCGTGATCAGTCCGACAGAAAAGATTCTCGGCAGGAGATTTTCTGCTATAATGAATCAAAGGCTTAAAAAAAAATCAAAGGAGAGAACATTCAATGCGAACAGCCAAAGAAATTATGACCCGCGATGTAAAGGTTGCTCATCTCGATATGCCCGTTAAAGAGCTCGCTGCCCTTCTCTACGAAAACAAGATCGGTGGCGTGCCTGTGGTGGATGATGATGGCCTGGTTGTTGGAGTGGTCACGGAGAATGATCTCATTGACCAGAACAAGAAATTACATATTCCCACCATGGTTTCCTTTCTAGATTCGGTCATCTTTATTGATAGCGCCAAGACCTTTGAAAAAGAGATTAAAAAAATGACCGGCGCCCTGGTTCGCGACGTCTGTTCAGAGCGGTTGCTCACCGTGGATGAGGATGCGGGGCTTGAAGACATTGCCAGCCTGATCTCCGAACAGGGTGTCCATACCCTGCCCGTTCTCAAAGAGGGCAAGCTGGTGGGGGTGATCGGTAAGGCCGATCTGATTCGTCTTATTGCCCAGGGTGACAAATAGTGGGCTGACTTGTAGGGATGGTTGAGTTCTGTTAGGGCCTAAGTTGTTTGTCTAGGATGAGGCGAAAGACCGTTCCTTCCAGCGGAGAAGAGCTGAAGTCGACCTTGCCTTTTAAAAAAATGTTCTGCAAAGAGTTTCATGGAGAAGGTGCCGATCCCGCGCCCTTCTCCTTTTTTTTGTCGAAAAATGGCGCTGGAAGATGCGGGGTTGGATGTTCAGCGCGATGGCCTGATTGTTCCACACAAAAAAGACGTTTGACTTTCCCTGTTGCGCGACCCAGTATCTCACCGTTTCTCCTTCCTTAGAGGCCTCAAAAGCGTTTGTCACCATGTTGGTCAGAATACGCATCAGTAAGGAATAGTCGGAGTGAACTGTCTGGCCGGGCCGGGCCGGGGTGATGGCCAAAGATTTTCCTGAGGCGGCAGGATGGTTGCTGAAAAGATGCCCTATTTCTTTTTCTACATCAAGGAGGAGGATTTTTTGTAGAGAGGGTTCGTAGATCATCTCTTTATATGGTCTGCCGCTCTTTGTGACGGAGCGAAATAGCTGTCGTTTATAATTTCTTTCTCAGGTTCCATCCCGTAATGACGCATGCTGCGGCGTTATGTTGTGAGGGTTTTCTTGAGGCGCCGGAAACGTATTTCAAAAAAGAAATTTTTAATGGGATAATTTCTTTATTTATGGGCTCTGTCGTCATAAGGGTTTGATGGAAAACAGGGCACTGTCAAGCCCGTTTCCGGGGGGCGTCTTTGCCGTGGTAAATATGAGCCGAGCCCTTGACAAGTCTACTGTAGTGGAGTAATTCAACCCGTTGCCAACTTCGCCTTTTTGGGTGGAAAATGCAGGTGACAATAATGTGATTTTTTTTAAATGCGCCACGGTCATTTTGTTTTGGGCGTTATCTATTTAATATTAAAGGAGTAACACATGTGCCGATTAGCTATGAAAACCGCTAGTACGCCGTTCTCTCCCTTTACCGTGCTGGAAGGCATGGAATCAATGCAGGAAGGGTATGACGGCAGCGGTCTCGGCTTATTGCTTCGTGGTCTGGAGTTTGCGGACTATAAGTATCAGGCTGGGGACCCGATCCTGTCGGGAATTGCCCACACCCCTGATGCCCTCCACCGTCTCAGCGCGATAATGGACAATAAGGGTTTCGAGTTGAAGTATGACCATGAGTTCGAGGTCAAACGCTCAATGATCGAGGCCCAAGATCGGCATAAATATGTTCTTCGGGTTTATAAACAGCCCACGGCCTGGGATACTTTCTCCAAGGAAGAGGTGGAGCATGAGTTGATGATGACCCGCATCGGTCTTCGCCTTGACGGTGCTGACCATGGCGACGATCTTACGGCTTTCTCCCTCTGGCCTGATGTGGCCATGATTAAAGAGGTGGGCTGGCCCCTGGGGATCGGTCAGGCCTTTGGCCTTGACAATGATCGGATTAAGTCCCGCATCTGTTTTGCCCAGGGCCGTCAGAACACCAACTACGGCATCAATCTTTACGCCTGCCATCCCTTCTTCATCGAGGGTGTGGCCACCATGACCAATGGCGAGAACACCGCCTTTGTGCCGATTCAGGACTGGCTTTCCGGTAAGGGCTTCCCTGGTTACATGGGGTATCAATCAGACTCCGAGGTCTTTGCCCATATCCTTCACTACGTTACCAAGCAGTTGAAATTGCCCCTGCAGGCCTATAAGCATGTGATGACTCCCCTGAAGAACCACGAGCTTGCCGCTCATCCCCAGGGTGATTTTCTCATGGGCCTGCGCAATGTCTGCCGCCGCCTTATTATTGATGGCCCCAACGCGGTGATCGGTTCCCTGCCTGATGAAACCTGCCTGCTGGTCATGGACGCCAAGAAGCTGCGTCCGGCCACGGTTGGTGGTAAGCCTGGCGAGTGGGCCGTGGCCTCAGAGATATGTGGTGTGGATGCCATGATTCCTGATCGGGATCGTTCCAAAGACTTCCAGCCCATGCGTGAACACACAATTATTATTCCTCCCGATAGACAGGAGTTAGAGATATGGTCTCAATTCGATCAATTCCCTCTCGTCCAGGCAGCTTAAGTTCCAACGACCTGCCCTGGATTATTGAGCACCGTGAAGACCGCTGCACCCTCTGTGGGAAATGCGCCGCTGTCTGCCCGGTTAATACCTTAAAACTTACCTACATGCG
>JBFFNX010000266.1:0-4052 GCA_041562995.1 Desulfurivibrionaceae bacterium | reverse complement strand
TTGTCGACTCTAAGAGGCAAAAATTTTAAGCGCAAACCAACCACAGGAGTTTCCTGCCATGGCCTGGCCCCCTTCCCTTGCCGATCTTCTTCTGATCATCTTCCTTGTCATGGGCATTTTCGGCACCTTTCTCCCTGTCCTGCCCGGACCGTCGATCATTGTCGCCGGTGCCTTTATCCATGCCCTGCTCACCGGCTTTCAACCCCTTACCATGCTCAACATCCTGGTACTCAGTTGTTTTGGACTGGTGGCCTGGGGCAGTCAGTATCTCCTCACCGCCCTGGGTGCCCACCATTTCGGCGGTTCAAAAAAGGGCATTGGGGGGGCGACCATCGGCCTGCTCATCGGTTTTTTCCTGCCCTTAGCAGGGGGCATGCTCATCGGCGCCTTTATCGGTGGCTTGGTCTGCGAGCTCTATTTTGAACAAAAAGAACTACGCGAGGCTGCCAAATCCGGGGCCGGGGCCGTGGCGGGCATCATCACATCCTTTGCCCTGGAACTTTTGATCTCGGCAGGCATGGTCTATTATATCTGGCGCCTCTTTTAAGCGTAGCGGACAGACGAATGGACAACAGGCAAGTGAGCACCCCAAGGGCACTCGTACTCTTTGGCTTATTCTGTCAGACACCTTCGAGACTCCGCGGAATTTTCAATTTCCCAGCAAAGTACGTGGCCATGATGACATAAAAATTCCTGGTGGCCGCGAGATCCACCCTGCTGCCAGGACACGCCAACCATCCGAAGTTGTTCGTCTCACAACCGCTTCCCAGCACACACAAAAAAGCGCATCCTGCCCAGGGGCAAAGATGCGCTTCCCTCAGAACAGACCGGAGCCTGCCCTACTACCTCTTCATAGATCAGAAGTCAACAAGCAGCTTATTGGACTCCTCGTTCCAGGTCACCACCAGGTACCAGATAACCATGATAGCACCGATCAAAAACAGGGTGCCGGTATAGCCAAGGGCATCAGGCATATAAACATATTTACCAAGCTTGCCTTCGCGCTCCAGATTAATCTGGTCAGCACCGAAATTATTGAACCACTTGGTCATCAGTGAGTTGGCCAGGGCAAAGAAAGGTACGACCAGGATCAGTTTCACCTGACCTTCACCTACCCGCCAGAGGGTACCGGAACCACAACCACCGGCCAGCATAGCGCCGAAGCCGAAGATGGCGCCACCAACAATGGAACCCCAGCCAAAGGTGCCGCGTACATAGTTCGCCTCGGCAAGCACGGGGATGCCATCGGCGCGCATGGGCACACCATATTTAAGGACAGCAGCACCGATAGCCACCACAAAGATACTCAGCGCCACGGATTTTGCCAGGGTACAGTCACCGGTCATATGGGGCTCACGAAAACCCTGGACCATACACCAGCGACCACGCTGCATGGCATAACCGAGACCAGCAGCTATCATAATCAGGCCGCCGAGGGATTTGAGATATTCAACGCTTTTCTCGCCGGAGAAAAGCACCCCACCCATGGCGTCAATGCCTTCAACATCCTCAATACCGGCATATTTATAGGCACCAACAACAAGGGCGGCAAAACCGACAAAACCGAGGAAGGTCTTCATGCCCTGGGGAAAATCAAAGGTCTTGGCGCCGCCGCTGCCCCAGGTGATATTGGACATCTCCCAGTAGATATATTTCAGACCGCAGACAACACCGATAACCAGACCAAGCCACATGGTAAAACCGTTGGCGGACAGGTTACCGATGGCGTTGTACATACCACCGACATTACAACCACCGGACAGGGTGGAACCGATACCCATGAGGATACCAGCCATCATACCCTTAACAAGCTCAAGACGGGGTGGAACCCTGAAGGCAAAATCGCCGCCCAGGCAGGCGGAGATAAAGGCACCGCCGATAAAACCGATACCGATAACAGAACCGGAACTGGCCAGCCAGCCAGCCGGCGCATCGAGATAGAGCTCAAGGAAACCAGACTCGGCGCCAACCATATTGGCAAAACCGTGCACCATCCAGTCGCCCCAGTTACGAATAGCACCCACAGCGCCCCAAGGTCGCCACCAGGCCATAATCAAGACACTCAAGAGGCCGACAACAAGGCCAGTGGTCATGGCATTCCATTCGTCCTTGCAGAGACGTTTGTACAGCTCGTTTACCTTGCTGCCAATAATGCTTCCTTCACTCATAATTTCTCCTCTCCCTCAGTATGCTGATCCCTTTTAGCCCCGGTTCTCTCCAAAACCTCAACATGTGACCCTGGGACCAGCAGATCGTAGATTTGCCAACTTTATGCGGTCAAAAAAAGAGCTGAACAACCGCCGATCGGCACCCATTTCCTTCTTTATCGCAAACCCTTTTGCATCAGATATCTCGAAAGACCAAGTAATCATACCTAATCAGTCGAAAAATCCATTAGTTAACTAAATTAGCCACGGCAAATGACTTAAAGATCAATTCATTACCCATGGCGCTTTCGTTTGTCAAGAATGATGTGTCCATCGTTCTCTTTTCCCACGGGCAAGGCCTGCGCCCAAAACGAATTAACACATTGATATATCGAAATATTTAGAAAGTAAGCAAGTCAATGTCAACCATATGCTCCTCATTTTCAGGGGTGCTGATGATGGCCCAGAACAACGGAGATGAATCCCTATTCATTACCTCTTGACACCCCCCCCCATTCCTGTTAGAAATTTTAAAATTGTAATCAGCTACCAGCTGTTCCCACCTGAATATGAGATGTTAAAGCGGCCTCTGCCGCATAAGTATTAATTTATCTAATTATTTTACGGAGGATCCCCATGAGTGATCATTTAACAGCCCCAGACGGGCTTGAAGTAGCCCGCACCTTGGATGCCAAAGGCCTGAGCTGTCCCATGCCATTGCTGCGCACCAAAAAAGAGATCGACAAAATCAATGTTGGCGACATCCTTGAGATCCTCGGTACCGACCCAGGCTCTCGTAACGACCTTCCTGGTTGGTGCTCTCGCTCAGGCCATGAATACCTCGGAGAGAAAGAAGATTCCGGTTTCATTCGTTTTTATCTGAGAAAACAATAAGCGAAACCCACAATCTGTATTTAACGGCATATTCACCTTTGGATATGCCTTTTTTTTCTTTTTTTATCTGGAGGATAAAATGGCAAAGAGTATTGGTATTTTTGTTACGTCCCCGCAGCACATGCGGCACGTTATGGGAGTCACCGAAGCTGCTGTCGCTAAGGGCGCCAAGGTTAAGGTTTTCTTTACCTGGTTTGCAACTAACCTGACTAAGTGCTCAGCATTCCCTAAGCTTTGCGCAATGGACGGAGTTGATGTTTCCATCTGCGTGGACAGCTACAAGAAGGCTGGCTTCGACATTGAAGACATCCCCGAAGGTCTTGACAGCACCAAGATGGCCACCCAGGCTCAGCATGGCGCTATCATTGAAGACTATGACTGTTACCTGACCTTATAAGGAGAAAACACAATGTCTAAAGTATTATTCTTATTGCCCAGCAGGGAATATGTCCTTGATGGTATTCGTTCCGCCCTTGGTCTTGCCGTTGAAAACATGTATGCCTATGGCTGTGTTATGTACAATGACATGACTGAGCTCCCTACCAACGAGAAGGACATGAAAGAGTACCACATGGAAAACGTTGAATGGCTCCGTGACATGGAAGGCGACTGCTACACCCTGCCTGAGTGTAACGCTGCAAATTTTGGCCTCACCCAGACTACCCTGGAAGAACTTGGCCAAAAGATGCGGGAGATGGAATACATCATCCCTTACGGCATCATGAGAGCTGACAAAAGCTAAGACCAATTATAACCTTATTACGGAGTTATCAAGATGAAAATCTTACACGTTATGCGGTCCGCTGAGATCAATGATGATGTCACTAAGCTCAAAGAGATCGTTTCTGCCGAGCGCGAAAATGTAGAGTTCAACCTTGCTGTTGATTCTCCTGATTACGCAAAGCTTGTTGATATGGTGTGGGAAGCTGACCAGACCATCTGCTGGTGGTAAACCAGCTCGTCTGAACTGACATATCATAAAAAAAGAGGGCCTGAGCAATTTGCTTAAGC
>JBFFNX010000265.1:0-4089 GCA_041562995.1 Desulfurivibrionaceae bacterium | reverse complement strand
TACATCCTGACCCTCTTTGAAAAGGGTCTGGTGAGCGAAGAGATTGCCTTCCAGTACTGCAGCCAGCGTAATGTCATGGGCCGCGGCCTTGATCAACTCAAGGCTGCCAAGGGTGAGACCACGACCTCGATCACCGGCCTCGCCATGGAGGAGGACAGCGACAGCATACCTGGCCGCAGAAAAGGTTCCTCCCGATAAAACCCCTATTCCTTAAAAAAAGGTTAGACCATGATTTCAGAATGCCCCCATTGCCAACATCCCTTCAGCTCCGGCCATCAGAAAAAAATTGAACAGGCCTATGCCGCCCTACCCATGGGCAAGAGCCTGAAATTCAACTGCCCCACCTGCCAGATGGCAGTGGACATCACCGCCACCGCCCAGCAGTCGGCGGCGGCGGCAGGGACAAAGATCAAGGGCAATATGCCGCAGCCCCCCAGCCTCAATTGGCTGAAAACAGGCACCATTGCCGACAAGGAGGTCCTGGACGACTTTTCCCTGGTCATGATTCTGATGCCAAACGATCACCAGGCCCGCAACACCATTGCCACGATCTATGAAGGTTTAGGCTATAAGCCTGTCTTCCCAAATTCAGCGAGTGATGGCATCGAGCGTATGCGTTTCACCGAATATGCGGCCGTGGTGCTCCACAGCCGTTACGAAGGTATGCTGGCCGACTCCATCTTCCATGCCCACATGTGCGAGATGCCCATGCAGAAACGGCGCTCGATCTACTACGTCATCATTGGCCCTGAGTTTCACACCCTTTACAACCTGGAGGCCCTGCATAACAGTGCCAACCTGGTGGTCAACGACAACGAATTACCCGACCTGCCCATCATCCTCAAAAAATCCTTTCGCGATTATGACGAACTCTTCGCCCCTCTGCTGGCGGCTCTCAGGACTGAAGGGAAGAAATAGCAAGACAGAAATAAGAAGGACAGGAAGAAGAAGAAGGTACGAGGCCCTACAGAACAGAGGTTAGCAGGGCGCCGAGGGCAAAGAAGAGGGCTGAGCTGAGCAGCATCAGGTTGACGGCGCTGCCCAGGTGAGAGCCCTGGATTTTCTGGTTGGCATCGCCGATGGTTGGCTTGCTGATGATTCTACCGAAATAGGAGCTACTGCCGCCCAGTTGCACATCCAGGGCGCCGGCCACGGCCGCCTCAGGAAAGCCGGCGTTAGGGCTGGCATGGGCCCGGCAGTCACGCCGGAGGATATGCAGGCTGCCCTTGGCCTGCAGGCCAAGAAAGAGGGCGGCCAGCGGGATGAGCAGGGAGGTGAGACGGGCAGGCAGAAAATTGGCCAGATCATCCAAGCGGGCCGCTGCCCAGCCAAACTCGAGATAGCGTTCATTCTTATAGCCGAACATGGAGTCGCCGGTGTTGATCGCCTTGTAGAGCATGGCGGCCACCGGTCCCCCGATCAGGGCATAAAAGAGCGGTGCTGTCACCCCATCCACCAGGCTTTCAGCCACACTCTCCACCCCGGCCCGGGTCACCCCGGCCTCATCAAGCTCAGCTGTATCGCGCCCGACAATCATGGCCACCCGCTGGCGGGCCAAGGGCAGATCCCCCCCCTTGAGAGCACCATGAACTGCCGATGCGTGCCGGGCCAGGTCACGGGCAGCAAAACTGGTATAGAGGAGGATAATAGCCACCGCATCATAGGCCAGCGGGTGGAGCAGCCCGGCGCCGTAGAGCAGGGCCCAGGTCAGCCCACCGGTGACCACAAGGGTAATGACAACGGTGAGCACACCGGCAAGGCGGGCGCTTGTCAGAAGGCGCCGACAACCACCCTCAAGCCGGCTCTGCAAAAGGCCAATAAGGCGAACCGGGTGCGGCAGCCAGCGCGGATCACCGAGAAGCTGGTCAAGGACAAGGGCCAGGGCGATATGAAGAACAGGGGAGTGCATCATTACAGGCCGAGAAGCTCATAGATTCGGTCCATGTCCACCTGCTCACGAACAACAGCAGCCAACCGCTCAAAGGCAGGCTCCAGGTCGTAACAGGCCTGGACCTGGCCCAAGGGTGCCATCCCATAACGGCGGCGCAGCCGATCCACAAACCAGCGGCGAAAGGGGTCGGCATCAAAAATACCATGGAGGTAGGAGCCCCAGACCAGGCCGTCAGCGGAAAGAACGCCGGCATCCTCGTCGCCAGACAGGCTGAGCAGGGGCTGGCTCGTGCTGGCGCTGATGCCATGATGGATCTCATAGCCGTGCACCTGGCAGCCTGAGCTGAGATGAACGCCGCTCTTCAAGGTCAGGGTCTTTTCCTGCTCTAAAACCGTATCGATATCGAGGAGACCAAGTCCAGGCAGACTGTCGCCGGCCGACTCAATATGGTGGGGATCGGCAATATGGCGGCCGAGGATCTGGAAACCACCGCAGATACCGACCACCTCAATGCCCTGCCCCGCCAAGAGCTTAATATCCTCAGCCAGACCACTCTCCTGTAAATAACGAAGATCCGCCACCACGTTCTTACTGCCCGGCACCAAGATGGCATGGGGGCGCCCCAGTTCCTTCACATTTTTCACCAGCCTGATCCTGACATCAGGCTCAGCCAAAAAAGGCTCAAAATCGGTGAAGTTTGAGATATGGGGCAAATCAATGAGGGCCAGATCAATGTCGGCCCGGCCTTGCGACTCTTGATCGAAGAGGCCGTTCTTAAAACTCACCGAGTCCTCCTCGGGCAGACCAAGGTTGGCGAGATAATCAACCACCCCCAGCACCGGCTTGCCCGTCTTTTCTTCCATGTAACTCAGGGCGTCATCAAGCAGCGATTTCTGGCCGCGAAAACGGTTGACCACAAAACCGGCCAGCAGGTCCCGCTCCCACTCATCTAAAATCTCCATGGTGCCGACAAAGGAGGCAAAGACACCGCCCCGGTCGATATCGCCGACCAGCAGGACCTTGGCCTTGGCATAGCGGGCCATGGGCATATTGACGATATCATGGTGTTTGAGATTGACCTCAGCCGGGCTGCCCGCCCCTTCCAGGATGATGACCTGATGCTCAGCGGCCAGGGAGTCATAGGCCTCCTGCACCTTGGCAAAGACCTCGGGCTTATAGCGCAGGTAATCGCCGACACTCATATTGGCCACCGGCTTACCCATGACAATGACTTGACTGCCCGTATCGGACGAGGGCTTCAGGAGCACCGGGTTCATGCGAACATCAGGATCAAGCCTCGCGGCTTGGGCCTGCACCACCTGGGCCCGCCCCATCTCCTCGCCCTGCCTGGTGACGTAGGAGTTGAGCGACATATTCTGGGCCTTAAAGGGGGCCACGGACAGACCGTCCTGCAGCAAAATCCGGCAAAAGGCGGCGGTAAGAATCGATTTACCGGCATTGGAGCAGGTCCCCTGGAACATCAGGGCCGGCGTGGTGGTCGAAGTGGTACGTTGATCAAACATAAAAATTGTATAAGGCTAGGGGGATTACTTCTTTTCAAAAATCATCAGTTGCCGGCTCTGACCGGTGTGGGGCAAGATGTATTGTGGGGTGGCCACCAGGCGCAACAAGCTTTGCAATTGGCTGGCAAACCACACCTCATACTCCTCCTGGGCCCTGGGGCCTTTCATGCAAATAACCTGCCCGCCCTCGGTACAATAAGGTTCCACCAGAGGTAAGAAACTCTCCAGGTTGGCCAGGGCCCGGCTTGTCAGAAAATCAAAAAAGCCCAACCGCTCAAGCTGGTCGGGGTCATCGCTCGCCAATCTCTCGACAACCACCCGGACATCATCGAGGCCAAGGCTGCGAATGATATGTCGCAGAAAACTCACCCGTTTTGCCCGAGGCTCCACCAAGGTGAGCTGCATCTCCGGACAGACGACTTTCAGAACAAGACCAGGGAAACCGGCGCCGGTGCCAACGTCCATAAAGCGGAAGACACCCTGTGGTAGATGGGGCAGCAGGGTGAGGGAGTCGAGAAAGTGCGTGGTCAGGGTCTCTTCCATGGAGGCCTTGGCCACCAGGTTCATCTTCTTGCCCCATTTCGAGAGCTCCTGGTAGTAGCGGCAAAGATCAGCGAGCTGCGCCGGGGTCAGATCAATACCAAGATCCCTGCAGCCCTGTTCCATAAACTCGAT
>JBFFNX010000264.1:0-4123 GCA_041562995.1 Desulfurivibrionaceae bacterium | reverse complement strand
GCGGCCCGTAACAGCGGCAACAGCCTCTCCTTAAGGCGCGCCACTGAACCGTGATGGTCCGCAGCATCGAGATAGGGGTCCAGGGCCGAAATCTTCACCGACACATTGGCCTTGGGAAGCGGTCCTAGAGGCGAGGAGTAGAGCTGGTCATTATCCGGCCACGTCTTGGCGGCCCCAGCCAGCTCAGCAATGAGATTCAGATAATTCTGGAGGTAGCGATCAGCCTCCTCATCACTGGTGCTGGCTTCACCAAGAATATCGGCAGTGAAGGAGAGATTGTCCTGGCCCAGTTTTTTAAAGACGGCCAGGGCTTTTTTAGGGTCAGACTCGCAGATAAAGCGCCGCGCCATCTCGCTGATATTGGCCCGAATAGCCCGGGTGGCCAAGGGGGCGGCAATGCCACCGCTGGCCATGGACAGGACCGAACGGACCATCACCGGCAGCTTGCGGTCCTGGCCCAGGAGATAGTCCTGGACATGGGAGGCCATGGCCGAGGTGGAATGGAGGGCGGGCAGCACGTCGACAAAACGGAAGGCATCGACCCTAAAGGCCTCATCATCCATGACCCAGTCAAGGATATGGCCCTGCCAATAGCGGCTGTCAAAGAGGCTGGGCATCTCCCCCTTCATCCGCTGCCAATACTGTTGCCCTAGCTCCGCAATCCGCCGATCAATCCGTTTCAGGCCTGTTGTCATAAGTAGACTTCTTTTCCAGCTGCGGATCCATGGCCCTTGTCACTTTTGATCCGCATAAAAGTAGAGGGATAATAATTCATAATCTCAACCAAAATACCAACTCTGCAATTTCGGGCTTAAAACCAGCGACCTGCCGTTACAGCATATTATTGTGGCCATTACTCTCCGCCAATATGACCGCCGGAGTTTTGAAAAAAGGTGCCTGTTTTATCCGACAAAATCTCCTCATATCTTCCCCTTTTTTTTATTCAGCCCAAAACACACCACAACGCCTTGCAAGGCTCATCCTCTTGCCAGAAATCAACCGGGGCTACTCCCCCTCAATCACCATGGTTAGAGTTAAAAGTATATCATGGCTGTTTTGGAGAAATAAAGGAGAAGAGTGGAAAGTGGTCGTTTGGCGGCCTCTGAACCGAAAAAGGGCGTGGCACCATGATGGACCTTGCCCTGCCAGGTACGCATCGGTCAGGCGCGGCAAACGTTGCGGCCATAAGCGCTCTCTGCCTATCAGCAGGGCAAGCGCGCCTCTTTTGCTTACATAAAACGGGTCAGCTTGCTCGATTTGATGCCATAGGCAATGGTGTAAAACAGCCGCTCATCCTTGGGTAAAATGTTTTGCAGGTGGCGGACCTCCCGCTTCTGGACGTAGCAGAAAATCACATCAATATTGTCCCGTAGACCCCGGCCCTCGAGGGTGGTGGCAGCAAACCCGTTTTCATGGATCACATCGGCAAGGGCCACATCCTTGGGTGAAAAAAAAATGACCTCAGCATTGCCCAGGGGGATATTTTTTTCCACCAAGACCCCGAGGACGCTGCCGAGGGCAAATCCGGTCCCGTAGATAATGGCATAAACGGGCTCGGATCGTATTTGTTCCAAGGCCTTGGAAATGATGACCAGCCAAAGCGATACCTCGATCATACTGGTGCCGATCACCACCATGATCTGCTTTTGCAGGCCATAGATATCACGCAGTGAGCCAAAGGTAATACTGAGGGTGCGCACGCAGATAATCAGGATAAAGAGAATGGCGGGGTTCATGACATGGACTCCGAAAGGTTTGCGCCTATGTGGTCAAGCTCTGCCCCTATTGGGACAAAAGCGGATTCCGAAAGTCAACCACCGAGATACCGACCGTCGTCCACCAGGCCAGCTTGCCACACCAGCCGCCCGAGGGGTCAGCGGCTTAGCTTCCGCAGAACATAGGGCAGAATCCCACCGTGTTGAAAATAGGTGACCTCAATGTCGGTATTGAGCCTGGCCATCACCTCAAATTCTGCGACCTGGCCATCACCCTTCGTTGCCTTTACCTGCAAAACCTTCTGGGCCGCTATCGTTGCGATGCCGCTGACCGAAAAAACCTCGGAACCGTCAAGACCCAGGCCTTGCCAGCTTTCGCCAGCCATGAACTGGAGAGGAAGAACGCCCATACCTACCAGATTACTGCGATGGATACGCTCGTAGGAGCGGGCGATGACCGCCTTGACGCCAAGAAGGGTAGTCCCTTTGGCCGCCCAGTCCCGGGAGGAACCAGTGCCATACTCCTTGCCGGCAAGGACGATAAGGGAGGTGCCCTCATCCTGATACCTACAGGCGGCCTCATAGACAGACAACTCCTTTTTTTCCGGAAACTTCAGGGTAAGGCTGCCGTCTTTACCGGACACGATATTATTTTTTAGCCTGATATTGGCAAAGGTGCCGCGGATCATGACCTCATGATTGCCACGGCGCGAACCATAGGAATTAAAGGCCTCATTGCTGATGCCGCGCTGCTGCAGATAGATGCCGGCCGGGTATGCGGCGGGAATGGCGCCGGCTGGGGAAATATGATCGGTGGTGACCGAATCATCAAGGACCAGGAGGGCGCGGGCCTGGCTCAGATCACCCGGTCGGGTCGGTGCCATCTTAAAGCGCTCAAAATAGGGCGGTTTTTTAATATACTCGGAGCCCTCGTCCCAGGCAAAAGTCCTCGCCTTTAAGACCGGCAAGGCAGCCCACGGCTCGTCACCATCAAAAATTCCAGCATACTCCTCGGCAAATAATCGAGGCGACACATGGCGTTCCATCAAGGCCTGAACCTCAGAATCATCTGGCCAGATATCCGCCAAATAGACAGGCTGCCCCTGCCCATCCAGGCCTAGCGATTCGCGGCGCAAATCCACATCTATCCGGCCACACAGGGCAAAGGCCACCACCAGCAACGGCGAGGCCAGAAAATTCCCTTTCACATGCTGGTGAATGCGGGCCTCGAAATTACGATTCCCGGAGAGAATGGCAGCCACCGACAGGTTATGAGCGACAATGGCCTTTTCGATATCAGGGTGCAAAGGCCCACTATTGCCGATACAGGTAGTGCAGCCAAAACCAGCCACATAAAAGCCAAGGCTTTCCAGAGGGTGCAACAGACCGGCATCGCGGAGATAGCGGCTTACCACCTTCGAACCGGGGGCAAAGGACGTCTTGACGTGGGCAGGCACCTTAAGGCCGTGAGCCACGGCATTTTTGGCCAACAGCGCCGCACCGATCAGCACAGAAGGATTGGAGGTATTGGTGCATGAGGTAATGGCGGCAATGACCAGAGAGCCATCAGACAAAGGTGTCTCATCGCCCTCGATGTTGACAACCACTGCTCCCTGCTCCCCGCAAGGCACACAGACATTATCCCTACAGGTGACACAACCCGACTCATCAAAGAACTGGGACAGCTGGATAAGAGTGGCCGTTTTATGGTCCCTGTTGTCTAAAAACTCCTGGAACTTCTTCTGCACAGCGCCCAAGGAGATTCTGTCCTGGGGCCGCGATGGTCCGGCGATGCAGGCCTCGACTTCGGCCAGATCTATCTCTACGACCGCGCTATAGTCCGGTGTACTTTGCCCTGTATAAAACAGCCCCTGGCGCTTGCAGTAGGCCTCGGTAATGCGGGCTGCCTCCTTCCTATTGGTCATCTCCAGATAGGTGATGGTCTTTTCATCAACAGGAAAAAACCCCATGGTGGCGCCATACTCAGGGCTCATATTGGCAATGGTCGCCCGATCCGTGACGCTGAGCCTTTTCATGCCCGCACCGAAAAATTCGACAAATTTCTCCACCACCTGACAGCCTCTCAGCTTCTCCGTGATGGTCAAGACAAGATCGGTGGCGGTCACCCCAGGCCGCAGCTCATTGACAAGTCGGACGCCGATGACCTCTGGAATCGCCATGAAGTATGGCTGCCCCAGCATAACGGCCTCAGCCTCGATACCCCCTACCCCCCAGCCCAGGACACCAATGCCGTTAATCATGGTGGTATGGGAATCAGTACCGACCAGGGTGTCGGGGTAAAGCAGCCTGTTTTCCTGGGGCCCGGCCGCAACCACAACCTGGGCCAAATATTCCAGGTTAACCTGATGACAGATGCCGGAATTTGGAGGTACCACATTGAAATTATT
>JBFFNX010000263.1:0-4133 GCA_041562995.1 Desulfurivibrionaceae bacterium | reverse complement strand
CTCAGCGCTGGGCGGGCGCCTTTGTTGGAATTGAAACTGGCCGGTCGGGTCGGCTTCCATCCCTTTGAGCTGGGCCGCGAACGGTTGCGGCTGGCCATTGCTGAGTTTGGTGCGCCCTTGCATGTCGAGATAAAAAATCATCTATCCATGGTGGCGCGGAGCAATGGCCAGGAGGTGGTTAAGAAATCCCTGTCCGAGATTGAAAACGATGTCCTCCATGAATTGATCGGCGCCCACAGCAAATATCAGGGCCGGGAAGAGGAGTTGGCTAAGCTGTCGCTGTCCATCCGCGATCTGGTCATGAAGGGTGAGGTTGACGATGAGGAATTGCTCGCCCTTTTCGAGGCGGAGGTCTAGGCCATGCAAATTCTCTCTATTAGCTTAAAAAATATCAAATCGCACCGGGACAAGGAGCTCCATTTTGTGGGCGGCATCAACGTCCTGTCCGGGGTCAACGGCGTTGGTAAAAGCACAATCTTTGAGGCCATTGGCTATGCCTTGTTCGGTGTAGATGCCCGTGACTTTGTCGGTAATATCGACCGTTTCATTTCCCTCGGCGCCAAGAAGGGCGATATCGCGGTGACCTTTGCCCCTGGTGATGGCGACACCTATCGGGTCTCCCGTAGTGTCGGCGCCGGGTCCAAATGGCTGCTGGCCCGGGAGATCGGCGGCACCTTCGAGGTTGAGGACCATGCCGGCGCCCCGGAAACCGAGGCGCGGATCAAGGAATTGCTGGGCCTCGATGGCGGCCGGCCCCTGGCTGATCAATTCAAACTGGTGATCGGCCCCTTTCAGCACGAATTTCTGGGACCCTTTGTTATCAAACAACCGGCCAAACGGCAGGAGGCCTTTGACGAGATCCTCGGCATTGATGCCTGGCGCAAGACCTTTAAGGGCACCGGCACCCTGCTCAAGGCCGTAAAAAACAAGATCGACATCCTCAATGTGGAGATCGAGGCCAAAGAGGAACAGGTGGTTGCCCTGCCTGAACGGCAAAAAGATTTAACCGCCTTGGTTGCCGAGGCCAAAGGCCAACAGAAGCTGTTGGCCGACAAGGAGAAGAGTTTAGGGGCAAGCGAGGCACAGCTTGCCAAACTTGATGGTCAGGAAAAAAAGAGCCAGGGAGTGAAGGCCGATCTCCAGCTGCTCGAACAACGGATCCGGGACGGCGAAGGCAAGATCAGCGATGAGACAAAAAGGGTGAAAGAGGCTGAGCAGGCTTTGGAAATCGTCGAAAAGAGCCGGGCTGGCAAGGAGGCCTTTGAGGGGGCTGAGGCCAAGCTCAAGTCCTTGCGGGATCAGGAGAAGCAGAGAAGGGCGCTGGAGCAGGAGATCATCGCCCTGGATAAAGAGGCGGCCCGCCTGGCCCAGGCCTTAAAGCACGAAAGGCAGGAGGTAGAAAAAATCGCCAACGCGCAGAGCGCCGAACAACAGCGGCTCAGCACAGAGCAAAAGGCCCTTGTTGGCGGTGAAAGTGTCATTAGGACAGCGGCCCGCCTACCGCTGCTCAGAAAAGAGGCGCAAAAGCTGCATCTGGCCCAGGGCCTTCTTAAAGGGCGGCGGACCGGCCTCCTGGAAGGTAAGGAAAAACTGGCCGAAGGGGTCTGCCCCTTTTTCAAGGAAGAGTGCCAAAACATTGCCGGCAAGGCGCCGCGGGATGTCTTCAGCAGCCGGGTAGCTGAACTGGATAAGGAGGGCCAGGCCCTTGAGCAGCGCCTGGCCGAGCTGGCCTCGGACATCGCGGCAGCGGAGAAGGCCCAGCAGGAACTGGATTCACTCAAGGTGCGCGGCCAGGAACTGGCCAAACAGCTCAGTGCCCTGGCCCAAAGGCAGGAGGACAACACTAAGCGCCAGGGTGCTCTTGACGGGCTTAACAAACAACAGCAAGAGGCCGACAGCAAGGCCGCAGCCGGCAAGGCAGAGCTCAAGAAGTACGCCACTCTCGATGGTCAAATAGCCACCATCGAAAAAGTACGCGTAGCACATCAGGCTGGCCGCGACGCCTTCTTTGCCAATCAAAAAGATGCCCTGGATCTGCAAAATCGGCGCGCTTCCCTGGCCAAGATGGTGGCGCTTTTGGCCCAGTTGCGAAAGGATCTGGTAGCTAAAGGGCGAGAGCTTGTCGCCCTCGAAAAAGATTATGACACAAAGCGCCACGCTGAGGCCAAGGCGACAAACAAGGTGCTTGTTGATGAAGTTGCCACCTGCAGGCAGAAGATTGCCGATCTCAGCACGAATCAACTCCGCCTCGGCGCCGAGATCAAGAAAATGGAGGAGATCAAGGCAGAGATCAAGGCCCGCATCGCTGCCAAGAAAGGCCTGGCTGGCAAGGAAGAGTTGGTCAAATTCTTACGCAACCAGATATTTAATAATGTTTCAGCCCAACTCTCCGCCCGTTTCCGGGAGGAAATAAGTCTACGGGCCGACCTGATCTACCGCAACATAGCGGAAACAGATGAAGAGCTCTCCTGGGGCGATAAATACCAGATCGTCCTGCGCGACATGGAGGATGGCGAGTTGCGGGAGCGCAGCGATGACCAGCTCTCCGGCGGTCAGACCATGAGCGCCGTGGTTGCCCTGCGCCTGGCCTTGCTGCAGACCATCGGCGCCCGGGTGGCCTTCTTTGATGAGCCGACCTCCAACCTTGATGCGGCCCGCCGCGCTAATTTGGCCCATGCCTTCCGGGCCATTGATGTTGGCCGTGAAGAGGTTACTGAACATTGGTACGACCAGCTTTTTCTGATCAGCCACGATGTCGCCTTTACCGAAGTGACGGATCAGATCATTTCTCTGGAATAAGCGGGACTGGCTACTGTCTGTGGCAGTTCGGGTGAAGCGAAAAAAGTGTAATGGGGTGTAGTTGCTCAGATTTGATCTGACAATGTGGAAATCTAATTTTTCGCAATACAGGCAGATGTGCTGCGTTGGCTTTTCAGGAAGAAGGTAAACCTGGCTTAAATTGGAATATGGGACCTTGCCACTTCACATGTTAATAGATCGTGAATTTGGATAACCGCAGCCTCTTAGACCTAAAGAACCCTTTCATTCAAGGATCGCCCAATCTCATCCTCAAAAATATTCTCAACTATGCACTTCATTCCTGAATGTTTTTTATCACAGCTGAAAAATCTTCATCGCTGTAACCTTTATTCTTAGCCATAATATAAGCATTGTTTGCTGCACTGCTTGTGTGGAGCGGTTGACTGTACTTGTCCCCCAACATCAATGCCAGCCTCATGTCCTTTTGCATATGCTTTAATGGGAAGGCTGTTGTAAAATTGCCCTCTGCCATAAGTGGACCTTTAAGCTGAAACATCGGGTTGTTAATGGCGCCTTGGCCAATAACATCGATTATATCTTTTTTTTGCAACCCCATTTTGTCCCCAAGAGAAAGTCCTTCGGCAAATGCTGTCATCATTGTTCCCATAATCATGTTGATGACCAATTTCACTTGGGCACCTTGACCAATCTGTGGGAAGTAGAATGCTTTTTTTCCCATTACATCTAATGCTTCTTTAGCATCTATATAGAGAGATTCATCGCCGGAGCAGAGAAAAACCAAGAGACCGTCTTCGGCCGGTTTTTTACTCCCTGATACCGGTGCTTCAAGATACCGACCGCCTTTTTCCTTTATCGCATTATAAATATTTATGGAGGTCTCGGCATCGACCGTTGAAACATCAATGTAGGATCGACCTCCTGAAATACCCTCCAGAACCCCAGCTTTACCAAAACAGAGGGCGTTGGCAGCCGCTGGATCGGATACCATACCAAAGGTTATATCGCATTCAGCGACAACATCGGCAGGTGTTTTTCCTTGCTTAGCTCCTAATTCGACTAGAGGTGCACATCTCTCTGCAGTTCTATTCCAGACAGTAACGTCGAAACCCGCTTTTAAGAGATTAGTTGCCATTGCTTTGCCCATGATGCCGATTCCTAGAAACCCATATTTGTTCATAACCTTCCTCCAGAATTAAGCTTGCAAGGTAATAATTTTGATAAAATGAAATTTATTTGCCACCTTTTCTTCTTTTTGTAACAGACTTGCCAGCAATTCTCCAGTTGTCGGTTTCAACCTCATTGAAAACCACCGTTGTTGCCGGATTTTCCCTCAGCACGTCAACCAGCAGCGG
>JBFFNX010000262.1:0-4134 GCA_041562995.1 Desulfurivibrionaceae bacterium | reverse complement strand
ATGGACTCAATGATGAGCAAGCCCTGGATCTCGCCGAGAAAATTCTTAATTATTTTAAGGAGAACGGTAAGAAGTCAGAGCGCGTCGGCCGCTTTATCGACCGTATCGGTTTTGATCAGTTCAAGGCCGCTGTTTGCCCGGAATACCTCTAATCGTAAGAGGGGGTTGATTTGCCTTGGAGTCCTTTGGGCTGCTGATAATCCTGGTTGACAAATATGATTTTGCTGCTATATTACCTTGGTTTTTCGAAGTGCAAGATGGGCCTATAGCTCAGTTGGCTAGAGCCACCGGCTCATAACCGGTAGGTCCCTGGTTCGAGTCCAGGTGGGCCCACCACCTTTTTTTTGCAAGAAATTGACGTACAGGAATATAATTGGCAGATTGGGCGACATCCCTAACTATATGGTTTGAAATAGCAAATATCCGACATGTTTTTCTTCGTCGGTTTGAGACTAAAGGTGCAACCTCTCAGGGGTTGCACCTTTTTTTATTGGTAATGGGGGGGCAGCATGGCTGAAAGTCTTACCGTCAGCGATCTCCTTGGTTTCCTGGATGGCTATGCCCCTTTTGCCCTGGCGGAAAGCTGGGATAATGTCGGTCTCATGGTGGGGAGCCCCACGGCGGTCATCAGCGGCATTCTTATCGCCCTTGACCCCAGCCTTGAAGTTTTTGCCGAGGCCAAAGCCACGGGTTGTAATACCATTATCAGCCATCATCCCCTTCTCTTTCAGCCCCTCAAGCAGATTCTTACCAACACGGTGCAGGGTTCTCTCCTGCGCCAGGCCCTTGTGGACGAGCTTAATATTGTCGCCTGTCATACCAATCTCGATGTTGTTGCTGACGGGGTAAACGATGCCTTGGCCGCCAAGATCGGCATCATGGATACGGTGCCTCTGATTGTGCGTGATGGTTCGTCCACCTGTGGTTTTGGCAGAATAGGGGCCTTGGCGAACGCCATGACCGGGCCCCAGTTTTTACAGCATCTTGTCGTCTCCTTAAAGCAACCCGATATTTTGCTGGCTGGCGTCCTCCCCGGGAAAATTAACAGGGTGGCTGTCTGCGGCGGTAGTTGTGGGGAGTTTGGCCCCCAGGCCCAGGATAAAGGCGCCCAACTTCTTATTACCTCTGAAGTGAAACATAGTCAGGCCCGTTGGGCTGAGGATGCGGGATTTTGCCTGATTGATTGCGGGCATTATGCCACTGAAAATGTGGTGGTGCCCATTTTGATTGAAAAGATGATGGCCTTTTGTGGTGACACCCTGCCTGTCAAGGCAACGGCGATCCAGCATCGGCCGTTACGAAGTTTTACTAATTATGTATAGCCCCTTTGTAATCATAATATTAAAAGTGCCGGACAAGCGGCCCTTACCAGTGAGGAGAGGATAGTGAAGAAAGAGTTAGGGAATCTGCTGGAGTTGCAGTCTATTGATCTGCGTATCCGTAAGCTTGATGAAGAGATCGCCGTGGGATATGGCGATTTGGACGGCCGTCAGGCCGTTATTGATGCCCGTCGTGAAGAGGCTGCTGATCTTGAGGAACGTCTCGAGGTAGTGGAGAAAGAAAAGAGCGATGTGGCCAACGAGCTTGAGGAGGAGATCATTCGTCTCAAGGATCGCCAGGTCAAGCTGATGAACGTCCAGACCAACCGCGAGTACCAATCCCTCCTGAAGGAGATCGAAGGAACCAAGGCTGAAAACAAGCGGCGTGAAGAAGAAATTCTGCGTTATACGGAAATCGGCGAGGCCATGGTTGCCAAGATCAAGGAGCTTAACAACATCTCTGATGCTGAAGAGGGCCTCTTGATAGAGGAGAAGCAAAAGGTTGAGGCCCTTGCCAAAGATCTTGAAAAGCAGAAGTCTAAAATAGACAAGGTACGCTCCGAGAAGGCTGACAAGGTTTCGAAGGCCATTTATAGGCGCTATGAGCAGTTGCGGGAGCGCCGTAACGGTGTGGCTATCGTTGGTGTCACCAACGGTGTCTGTCAGGGTTGTTTTATGAATATCCCGGCCCAGCAATTTAATGAGGTGCTGCGCGGCGATCAGCTCCATAGCTGCCCCACCTGTCAGCGTATGATGTACAATCTGCCGGTCGATGAAGAATAAGCGCAAGGGCATCGGCTGGAAAAAGTTTTAAGTGGGTGCATGATCGCTGGTCGTCTTGAACGGCCAGAGGAAAGTCCGAACTCCGTAGAGCAGGGTGGTTCGTAACACGAACCAGGGGTGACCTTGGGAAAGTGCCACAGAAAAGATACCGCCCTCTTCGGGGGGTAAGGGTGAAAAGGTGAGGTAAGAGCTCACCGCCCTGGTGGTGACATTCAGGGGCAGGGTAAACCCCACCCGGAGCAAGACCAAATAGGAAGGCGTTAAGGGCTGCTCGTCCGTGCCTTCGGGTAGGTTGCTTGAGATGCCGGGCGACCGGCATTCTAAGAGAAATGATCATGGCCTGCCTTCTGGCAGGTACAGAATTCGGCTTATAACCCACTTTTTTTTTTAAAGGATGAGGGATGAATTATGAAGGATGAACCTTTAATTCGTTCCTCGTCCTTTTTTTTTGACATACAGGGAGCATGCTACACATGAACATCGCCATTATTCCCGCTGGCGGGGGCGGCAGCCGCATGGGTCTGGATATGCCCAAGCAGTATTATGAGCTTCTGGGTGTGCCCATTCTCGTCCATACCCTGCGGGCCTTTGAAGCTACCCCTGGGATCGATGGGGTCATTGTCGTGGTGCCCGCCGACCATCTCCCAGCCACCAAGGCGCTGGTTGCCGACTATGGTTTGGTCAAGGTTCAGCAGGTGGTTGTCGGTGGCCGCTTGCGCCAGGATTCCGTGGCCCAGGGCCTTGCCGCCGTGCCTGCGGAGACGGAATTTGTCGCGGTTCATGATGGGGCCCGGCCCTTGGTAACCCCAGAGCTTATCAGCCGCTGTCTGCAGGTCGCCCAGGAAAAAGGCGCAGCCATGGCCGCCATTGCCGTTAAGGATACCCTGAAGGATGTGGCGGCCAGCGGCCTGATTCGGGCCACTGTTGATCGCAGTTCCCTCTGGCAGGCCCAGACCCCGCAGGTGATGCGGGTGGAAGTTTTACGCCGGGCTCTGGCTGAGGTGGGGCCCGGTTTTGTCGGCACGGACGAGGCCGCCTTTCTTGAGGCCATTGGCGAAAAAATGGTGGTGGTGGAAGGCTCGGAGCGTAATATCAAGATAACCCGGCCGGAGGATCTCCATATTGCCACGGCCCTTCTCCAGTCAGTCAACACAACAAATGCGATGGATAACGATAAAAGAGAGCGCATAGGCCACGGTTATGATGCCCATACCCTGGTTGCCGGCCGCGACCTGGTCTTGGGCGGGGTGAAAATAGATCATGATTTTGGACTCATGGGCCACTCCGATGCCGATGTCCTCACCCATGCCCTCTGTGACGCCATCCTTGGGGCGCTGGGACTGGGTGATATCGGCCAGCATTTTCCTGATTCCGATCCGGCCTATAAGGGTGTCTCCTCTCTGTGTCTCCTGGAGCAGGTCATGGCCCTGGCCACAGCTGAGGGCTACCGGCTCGGTAATGCCGATGTTACCGTGGTTGCCCAGCAGCCCAAGCTTGCTCCGCACTGGGCGGCGATGAAGGAAAATCTTGGCGCCAGCTGCCAGGTGGCGGGCGGCCAGATCAATCTCAAGGGCACCACCACCGAAAAGATGGGCTTTGCCGGGCGCGGCGAGGGTATTGCCGCCCACGCCGTGGTGCTGATGCGTCCCTGTTGGCAGGATTCTTAAGAAAACAGTGGTGAAGATTTGTTGGCGATGAGCATGGCAACCCAATTGCTTCATCTCTGGCCCATTTCGAGTGGATCAGTTCGCAGAAGATATTCCGCCTCGCAGGTGTGGATGGCCCCTTCCTGCCGCAGGATGCTTGAGTAGAGGAGAAAGGAGTTGACCCGGAAGGGCGGTTGCCTGAACAGGTTGTTGCCGGCCAGATAGGCACCCAGCCGTGGCTCCGGCGTT
This sequence comes from Desulfurivibrionaceae bacterium, assembly GCA_041562995.1. GTDB lineage: Bacteria > Desulfobacterota > Desulfobulbia > Desulfobulbales > SURF-16 > BM506. Next base: position 137 of record JBFFNX010000262.1, on the reverse strand, counting down.
TTTCCCAGCCGGGCAATGGTAATGTGGGGGGAGAATTTTTTCTTTTCCAGCGGGATGTCGAGGTGACGGACAATACTGTCCACCTTCTTGCGGAGCTCCAGCAGGGGTGCGCTTTTTTTGAACCCCACCCAGAGGAT
>JBFFNX010000261.1:0-4153 GCA_041562995.1 Desulfurivibrionaceae bacterium | reverse complement strand
TTCATGAAAGCAGGTAAAACAGCACTTCTCTTTCTCACCCTGGTGGCGACCTTGGTCGTCTGGGATGGTTTTTACATCCTCCCTGAAGGGCAACAGGCCGTGGTCACCCAGCTTGGTGCCCCGGTTGGCGAACCGGTCACCAGCGCCGGCCCTCATTTTAAAATGCCCGTCCTCCAGAAGGTTCGCTATCTGGAAAAGAGGATTCTCATCTGGGATGGTAAGCCTAATCAGGTGCCCACCCATGATAAAACCTTCATCTTTATTGACACCACCGCCCGGTGGCGTATCAAGGATGCCATGGTTTTTATGCAGGCGGTTCGCGATTATGCCGGTGCCCAGGCAGTTCTTGACGATATTATCGACTCTGCTGTCCGTGACGTGGTTAACAAGAATGATCTGGTGGAGATTATCAGGAGTTCGGATTGGGACGTTTCCCTCGTCGGCGCCAAGGGCAAGGATTATACGGAAGAGGTGACGCTTGGTCGCGATAAGATTGCCGATCTTATTTTCCAGAACGCCTCTCTGATCACCCCGAAATACGGCATTGAGCTTGTTGATGTCATGTTCAAGAGGGTGAATTATATTGAATCCGTACGCCTCAAGGTTTATCAGCGCATGATCTCTGAGCGTAATCGTATTGCCTCTGAGAAACGTTCCATGGGTGAGGGGCAGAAATCAGAGATTCTTGGCAAGCTCGAACGGGAGTTGAAGGATATTACCTCTGGTGCCAAGCGTGAGTCTGAAGAGATCAAGGGCCGGGCGGATGCGACAGCGGCAAAGATTTATGCCGAGGCCTACAGCAAGGATCCGGAGTTTTATTCCTTTTCCAAGAGCCTGCAGAGTTACGAGAAGACGGTGGACGCCAATACCAAGTTCATCATTTCCTCTGATTCCGAGTTCTATAAATACTTTGATAAGCTCTAGGCTGAATTTCCATTCTGCTTGGGTTTTTTAGTGCCTTAAGATTTGTTTTTGTGGCAAAAGTGGTGGAAAATTAACACCAGCAGTTTTGTAATTAACTGCTGGTGTTTGCTGTTAAGACACTTGTCCAAGAAGTTGATTTTCTTAATTAATTTTGATTAGATTCATCGCCAGCCGTGGGATAGGCTGGCCGTTGGCTGGCCGCATCATAGGTGATGCGGCCTTTTTTTTGGGCCAGTTGTTGGAAGAGGTCCAGCTGGCTTTCGGAGTTGATTTCGGAAACTCCGAGTTGGCTGAAACGGCAATCGCAGCTGGTGAGTTGCCCGTCACACCATGGGCAGACTTCAACGGGGCATCCAAATTCATGGAGGTCGCCTTCTCGGCAATAGCAGATCGGACAGACCTGGCTGGTAATAAAGTCGGGGGAATAGGGCTCCAGCTTACTGAAATCGCCAAATTTTTTCTCAAAACTCTCCTGGTTGCCAAAGCCGTAAAAGAGGAGAAACTCTTCTCTCATCCCCTCTTTTTCAGAACCGCCATATGCGGCCATGTCGTTGTTGGCCATGTAAAAGTATGACGACAGGGTTGTCTTGACCCAAAAGAGCATCTGGCCCTGATGTTGCTCTAAGAGAACAAGCTCTGTGATGCAGTCCTCGACCGCATCGGGCAGGTGGCTGTAGAAACTGTGGAAGATATTCATGGCAAGGGGGTCGTGGATAAATTTCTGCACCAGGGCCCGCGCTTGCTTCTGTTGCTTTTTGGGCACGCCATACTCGATAAACAAATCAAGCTCTTTAAACTTCGGGGAAATCATTCCTTCTTCTCCATTAAGGCGTGGATAATTGCATCATGCCAGAGCTGGGTCTCCTTGGCAATATCGTCGGCCGCGGTTAGCGCCGAAACAACGGCCAATCGTCTTGCCCCTTGGGAAATAAGCTCAGCAATATGCTCTTTTTTTATACCGCCCATAACGGTGAAGGGCAGGTGGGAGTGGGCGGAGTATCTGGCAATGGCCTGAGGGCCAATAAAAGTGTGCAGACCTGCCTTTGTTTTTGTGGCAAAGAGCGGGCCGATGTTGTAATAGGATGCGCCGATTTCTTCTGCGGCCGCTGCCTGTTCTTCGGTATTTGCTGAGACGCCGATGAGAAGCTCCGGTCCCAGTCTGCGGGCCTCTTGGGCTGGGATGTCACTGTTGCCCAGGTGAAGGCCGTCCGCACCGGAGAGAAGGGCGATATCAACACGGTTGTTGACGATGAAAAGGGCACCGGCCTCTGCGGTCATCTTTCTGAACTGCTTGGCCTTGGCAAGGAGGGTCCGGTCATCGGAGGTCTTATCGCGGAGCTGGACGATTTTGGCTCCGCCGGCCAGCACTCCGGTCAGCCACTGGATATCAGAGCGACCGCAGGCCAGTTTTTCGCAGGAGACAGGATAGACGGTGACCTGCTCTGTAAACTGTTGCAGTCGTTGGCTATAGGTCAATGGAAAGGGTGTCACGGTTCTCTTAAGTCCTGAGTGTAAGTCGTTGAATTAGTATGGTAAAAATTGTTATCACTTGAAATTTTTCGGCATTTCTCATATAGTGTCTGATTCGTAATAGATACAATAATAAAGAGAAATGCCGCATTTATATAGGCAAAGCTTCTCATCGTCAAGGGCGCTGACCTTATTCCTGGGCTGGATTTTCGGAATTATGAGTTGTATGGCCGCTTCTGGTGGTTGGAACATGCCCTAGGTATTTTGAAACATACGGGGAGGTTTTAAGTGCCGCCTCCCCTTGATATTAGTGAGGCAGAATTATGTTGGTGGATTGTGTATCAAATGACAAAGCAGAACTCACCCTTGGCGGGAAGACCTATCAATTTCCCATTGTGGTGGGTACCATGGGTGAAAGGGCCATTGATATCCGATCACTCCGGGCCGATACAGGCTACATTACCATCGATTCCGGCTATATGAACACCGGTTCCTGCTCCAGCCAAATTACCTTTCTCAATGGCGAGCAGGGTATTTTGAACTATCGGGGCTATGCCATTGATGCTCTTGCAGAAAATTGTTCCTTTGTTGAGGTTGCCTATCTCCTTTTGCACGGTAGTCTTCCCACCCGCGAGGAGCTTCGTAAGTTCAGTGTATTGCTGAACTGCTATTCCCTCATTCATGAGGATATGGTCCATTTCTTTGATCATTTTCCGCCCAATGCCGCTCCCATGACCATTCTTTCCTCCATGGTCAATTCGCTCTCCACCTTTTATCCGGAGATGAACGAGAATCCCCTGGAAGATATCGATAATATGTCAGCCCGCCTCATTTCCAAGGTGCGCACCATTGCTGCCTTTAGTTATCGTAAGAGTCTAGGCGCTCCCCTGGTCATGCCTCGCCATGATTACAGTTATTGCGCCAATTTTCTCAACATGATGTTTGACTCGCCGGTTAATCCTTATGTGGTGGATGACGATATCGTGGCAGCCTTAAATAAGTTACTTATTCTCCATGCCGACCATGAACAAAATTGCTCCACCTCAACCGTGAGGCTGGTTGGTAGTGCCCGGGTCAATCTCTATGCCTCTATTTCTGCTGGTATTAATGCCCTGTGGGGGCCCTTGCATGGTGGGGCGAATCAGGCAGTCATTGGGATGCTGGAAGAAATTCATGCCAGCGATGATGACTTCAAGAAGTATATTGACAAGGCCAAGGATCGCAATGACCCCTTTCGCCTCGTTGGCTTTGGTCACCGGGTTTATAAGACCCATGATCCCCGAGCCCGGATTATTAAAGAGGCATGCGACCAGGTTCTGGCAGCCTTGGGGATTACCAATGATCCCTTGCTGGCCATTGCCAAAGAATTGGAGGAGGTCGCTCTAAAGGATGAATACTTCATTGAGCGTAATCTCTATCCCAATGTTGATTTTTACTCTGGCATTATCTATCGGGCCCTTGGCATTCCGCAGAACATGTTCACCGTGATGTTTGCCTTGGGACGTTTGCCCGGCTGGATATCGCATTGGACTGAGATGTGGGGTGATCCCAACTGGCGTATCGGTCGGCCACGGCAGATCTATACCGGCCCCACTAGCCGCGAATTTGTAAAGATAGATGACCGGAAGTAATTTCTGTAATCGTTTCTCGAAAATCCCTGGCCGGCTGGTCCGGGATTTTTTTTGGGGTTTTTTAAAGTTACTTCTTCATGTATCCGATAGGTATAGCTAGAAAGTGAAGCTGCGCCCCTGTATCAGTT
>JBFFNX010000260.1:0-4173 GCA_041562995.1 Desulfurivibrionaceae bacterium | reverse complement strand
TCACTCCTAAAATGTGAAATTTTTATGGACAAAAGGCATGCTGTCCTAAACCTGTCTCCTGGTTTAAAAATCGAATTAATTATTGTCATTAGGGTTAGAGCCAAGCTAAAGTGCGGCGCAAACGGAAATAACATAGCGAAAGCATGTTGGTTCTTGGGATCAATCCCTTCAGGGTTTTGAGTGATTATAACAGAAAGAAATGCCGATATTAATGGAATGGCTGCCAAAAGAAATAGGCCAAACCATTTATACATAAATACTTTTCTTCTTACATTTTCTTCTGTGGCTACAATTTCCTGAACTAGATCGTTCAACGGATAGCAGTCTTTGTTAAAGCTTTTATCCGTTAAAATTTGTTTTGCTTTTTCAAGAAGTTTTGTTGGAATTTTGTCGCTTTTTGCCATTGTTAGCCTCCGGTTTAAAAGTTCGAAAATCGGTCGATCATATTTGATTTAAGACATAACTTGTTACTAAGCAGTGCTGGCTCGGTTATAGGCAGTTGCCGTGCCTGTTGGGATATGCGGCGCGCTGCATAGTGCCATATTGGCCCGTACTCGTATATGCCGATAGTAGCGTCATTTTCCCACCGCTTGCCAGCCTACTCCTATTCTTTGTGAAAAGCACAAAATCTTTACATATCAGTCCATTACAGATGCTGTTCAGCTGTTTTCCTTTCCCCATCCAGCCCTGAACGCGCTGGGAGCCGCAAAAGGGAAAAGCACCCCCAGGGCACTTCGTGGCATGTCTGCGCATCCTCGAAGAGGCGCGAGTTTTACAATTGCCTTTTAGCGGCCCAAGGCGAGCGGTCTAGCCCCTGGATCTCCGTGGCGCTCCCTCCTCATGCGCCTCAGCCCTTCTTGTCCAGATCCTTACCGATAATTTTGTCCGCATACTGCGGGTAATGAAGACGGGCACAGGCCGGACAGATCGTATGGCTGAAATCCACCTCCGCATGGTTATGAAAATAGTCTTCAAGCTGCTCATAATAGCCGCTGTCATTACGGATTTTTTTGCAGAAGGAGCAGATGGGCAGGATTCCTTGCAGGGTTTTCACCTCAGACAGGGCCCTCTGCAGGGAGGTGACGGCCTCTTCCAAGGCGGCCTCTCTTCTCTTTATCTGGGTGATATCCCTCTCCGTGGTGGCGATGGCGCGTATTTCCCCATCCTCACCCTTCAGGGGGGTCACGGTCAGCCAGATATCAAGACAGGTGCCTTCCTTGCACAGGCGCCTTGTCTCGAAGGAGTCGACCAGGTGGCCCTGGCGCAGATTCTCCATGAACTCCGCGAGTTCTGCCTGTTTGTCGGCGGGGGTAATCTCCTTAATATTCATGGTCAGGGCTTCCTCTTCCGCATAGCCATAAATCTTTTCGGCGCCCCTATTCCAGGCGGCAATATTGCCCTCCATGTCCTGCTCCGTTATGGCATCGTTGGAATCTCGAATGATAACGGCAAGCCGGTGGACATCCGTGCCGTAGCCCCGCAGCCGGCAGAACTCTTCTTCCAGCTTTTTGACCCGGGCTTGCAGCTCGCCGATCGTCTTGCTCTTGAAAAAAGCAAAAGGGTGGAAAATCTTTTTGTCAGACATGGTCTCAAGCTCCCAAGGCTACAAAGAGTCGTTGCCGCTTACACCCCGCCGTCCCAGGCAGCAAGCTTGTGGCCATTCTTTGCCGCCGGCTCGCCGGGCTCGAGGATCTCAATGGAATCACCATCGCGCAAGGAATGGTCGCTGGCCACGGCTTTGCCGTTCACCTTGATCAATGCTTGCGGGGACAGGACCAGATTCGCCTTCTGAAGATAGTGCTTAACGGTGGCGTGCTTGCCAAGGCGCATGATCTGACCGCCTTGGCCAAAAATCACGGTGTGTTCCGCATAGACCTGCTGGTAGAGGAGATGGATGAAGTCCTCCGGTTTTTTTGTCTCATGATGATGACCGGCAAGGCCCTTGAGCCACAGCGATTTCTGCTGGGCCCCGGCCGCATTGGGGGGCGCCCCCTCTTTATAGCGCCAATGGGCGGCCACACCGTATTCCGCCTCTTTGTGCATGAGTTCGGTGCGCACCTGGAACTCGATGGGTTTGCGGGAGATATCGCGCACCGGGTAAACACAGGTATGCAGCGATTGATAGCCGTTATCCTTGGGCAGGCCGATATAATCATCAAAGCGACCGGGCACCGGTTGAAAATGGGAGTGGAGAAGGCCTAAGACGCTGTAGCACTGCGGCACGGTGGCAACAATGATCCGGATACCGATGCGATCGAGGATCTCCTCTAGGCTTAAGCCCTTGCGCACCATCTTGCAGTGGATGCTATAGAGACTTTTGATCCGCCCCTGAACCTCGGCCTTGATGCCGTTTTTGTGCAATAAGCGGCGGGTGGCCTTTTTCAGGATCTCCAGACAGGCGGCATCCTCGGCCTGGATCGGTGCCACCAAGGACTCAAGCTCGTTATAGACACCTGGTTTGAGAATGCGGAAGGCGGCATCTTCCAGGCGCCGCCGCAAGATGCCGAGATTGAGCCGCCGGGCAATGGGCACAAAATAGTGGAGGGTCTCTTCAGCCTCGCGAACGACAAACTCCCCCTGCTCCTGCCGCCTGTTTTCCAGATCAATGGCCCGGAAGGCCAGGACCAGGATGGTTTTCCGGATATCCTGGCTCAAAGAGGTGAGCAGGGCCTGGGTATCATCGTGACGATGGCCCTCGGTATCAGTGCGGCCCACCGGCGGCAGGAGAAAATGGTCGAGAATGGCGGCGATATGCGCCCCGAAATCATCCCTGACCTGGGCCAGGAAAAGGGAGTGAGCCCAGAGCAACGGGGCCAGGAGAGAGGAGATGACAACCCCGGCGTCTGCCTTCTGTTCGACCAGGAGCCGGGGCACCGCAAGGAGGGCCGGGAAATTCTTTTTCTGTTGTGTTTTTACCAAGTTGAGGGCCTGGTGGATCAGCTGGCAATCTGGCCCGGTGTAGATCTTGTCTACCTGCTCAAGGAATGGGCTGTGCTCGGTAAATGGCAAATCATGAGGCCCCATTGGTCGCCTACTCCTAAGTTATCGCTTGTTGTTCCGTATCCCTGCGTGACCTTCTTCTGGCCGCCTTGCCCGCAAGGCGCATTTCACTCTGATCGCCACGGGCCACTGAAATCCGGGCCCCTGATAAATGTTGCCAGCCAAGACTTCAGTTTCAGCCCGCACACTTAGGCCGCTGCCCAGCCTAAAATGTATAATCCCACCGCCCTGACTGTCAAGGAGCACCGCGCCACCTTCACAAAAGAGAAGCCTCCCTTCCTTTTTGTAAGCTTTCCGACAATTACCGCCCGCTTGCCAAACCATCCCACCTCCCACCATTCCCGCCACAACCTCCTGAAATACCGCCCCTAAAACACTCTCTGCCAACTCTGGCACAGCCATTGCTCTAGACAGATGCACACCCGAACCACGCCAAGGTCTCCCTAACCACCTGAAAAACTAGGAAAATACTATGGAAGCAGCCCTCGACGAAAGACAGGACCAGATCCACCGCACCGGCCAACAGCCCTTTAACCTGGTCTGTGATAAAGACTCCCTGGCCGGGGCGGTCAGCCAGCGGGCCTGCGTTTTCTGCGGCTCGCGGGTGGTGCTCTACCCAATTGCCGATGCCCTGCATCTGGTCCATGGCCCCATCGGCTGCGCGGTCTATACCTGGGATATCAGGGGCGCCCTGTCCTCCGGGCCGGAGTTGCACCGCCTCTCCTTCTCCACAGACCTCCAGGAGCTGGACGTCATCTTCGGCGGCGAAAAAAAGCTGTACGCCGCCCTTATCGAATTGATCGACCGCCACAGCCCCAAGGCGGCCTTTGTCTATGCAACCTGTATTGTCGGCATCATCGGCGATGATATGGAGGCGATCTGCAAGAGGGTCGAGGCGGAAACCGGCATCCCGGTGATCCCCGTCAAATCGGAAGGCTTCATGGGCAATAAGCGGGCCGGCTATACGGCGGCCTGCAATGCCATGGCCCGGCTGATCGGCACCGGCGACACCAGTGGCATCTCGCCCCACTCCATCAATATCCTCGGCGACTTTAACCTGGCCGGGGAGATCTGGATGATCCGCGATTATTTCAAAAAGATCGGCGTCGAGGTGGTGGCCAATATCACCGGTGACGGCCGGGTGGCCGATCTGCAGCGCGCCCATGGCGCCGC
>JBFFNX010000259.1:0-4181 GCA_041562995.1 Desulfurivibrionaceae bacterium | reverse complement strand
TACAACGACCGGCAGGTTCGAAACGCCATGCTCCTTGCCTTTGACAAAATCGGCCTGGAGTATAATCATGACGATGCAAAATACTGGCCCTTTGGCATTGGTTCATCAAGCGTGCCTGTCCAGTCCTGGCTGGGGGTCTATAATGCCTTCCTGGACGGCCAGTACAAAAAACCATCTTTTGTGAAACGAATCAGAGTAAACGGCAAGGAGATATACAGCAGGGCCACAGATCCTGCCAATATCAGCATCCCCCTCTTTGACTCCAAGGTAGAGCGCGACAATGAACTGCTCGCCATGTATGAGGTTTGTAACCGCGGCACCGCCTCATCCATGAAACACACCTTTAAACATTTCAAGAATCTGGTCTCCGGCAAAACCGGCACCGCCCCTCAGGGGAAAAGCTCCATTTTCATCAGCCATTTCAACCCGTATCAGGATCGCGAAAACCATGCTGATAAAACCATCACCATGCTGGTGTCAGTAACCACCAATTCAGGGGGATACAAGAGCGTCGGCACCTCATCCCAGGGGCCCACCCAAATTGCCGGCGCCATCTACGAGTTTATTTTTAATAAAGAGCTCTACGCCATGATGGACCATAAGATATCAACTGCCAAGCGGGATAACGCCCATTTCGGCAACAACCATGTTTACTGGGCCAACGTCAACCGCTATATGGATACCCTGCTCAACGGTAACCACAAAAAAATACCCATTTACAAGAACATCATCGGCGTTGACGGCTATGCCAAGGCCCTGCAGCAGCTGTTAAACAGTAACAACCGAATCTATGCTGGCCGCGATGATCTTTTCAGGCAACTGGTCCAATATTACTGTAGCCAGGAGAAGATAGTGAAGATGGAGAATTGATGAGCCGCCAAGTGACCATCTCCACCTCAGCACGCCACGTTGTCTGGGGCATCAAGATCTCCATGCCGCGACCACTTTCTCCCAACCCCATAGAAATATCTGGATTGACAAGGGATAAGGCGAAATGGTTTAGTACCACTTCACCCTTTTTTAGACATAAGAGCCGGTGAAGAACACCTGCCCATGAGGAGAATTGGCAACGCAACCTTTTCTCGCAAACCAAGATTAAAATACCTCACGAAGATATATAATGAAAATAGGAAGAAACGACCCATGTCCCTGCGGAAGTGGTAAGAAATTTAAAAAATGCTGTAACGATATCAGCAAATTTCAAGCCAAACCCCCGGAAAACACTGAACAAATCACCCTGAACGACCAAGTAGCAAAGCTCCAGGAGTTAGCCGTTGCCAAAAAGGCTGCCGTGAGCACCATGGGGGTTTTCATCTTCGTTTCCACTGATTCTGGTGATGGCTGGCTTCTTGAGATGACTGATACCGATGCCCTCAAGGTTGCCGAAAACGGCAAAAAAATCGACGTTGAAATCAAGGAAAATCCAGAAACCATTGAGGTTAATTGGTCGCACCGTTTCAGCATTCGCAAAAAAGAATTCTTTGTCACCGCCTATAAAGATAAGACGGAGACAAAGCTGACTGATTTACCCTCCCATTCCATTTTTGCCGCCATTAAACGGATCCGCAAAAAATTCCCCAAGGAAGTACTGGCAGCCATTCATCTTGACGAGGAATAAGGGCCATGAAAGGGACACGAAAGCTGCTGCGCCTTCTGCCGGCCCTGATCATGACCGGGGCCATCTTTGCAGCAGCCTCGCTGCCTGGAAAATACCAACCCTCCTTCCTCCACGGTGGCGTTGACAAATATGCCCATGCCTTTGCCTATGGCGTTCTGGCGGCCAGCTTCCTCTTTTCCTTTGGCCGCGACCTTCCCCTGCGCTTTCCCCTGCGTATAAGTATGGCCACCATCTTTATCTGCCTGATCTACGGCGGCCTTGAAGAGTGGTATCAATCGATCATTCCCGGCCGACGGCCGGACAAGGTTGATCTTGAGGCCGACATGATCGGCGTCATGGTGGTGATTATGTTCTGGATTATTATTGTTCTTAAAAGACCGGCCAAATGCCGCCAATGTCCTGAACCGGATGCCAAGGCAGAGGGGCCCTGAGCCATGCGTTTTCTGCCCATTGTTGGCGTGATGGCCCTTATCTTTGCGCTCTCCCACATCCCGGGCAAGAGTTTGCCTGATGCCGCCATCTTCGGCCAGGATAAATTCTGGCATGCCCTGGCCTATGGCACTCTGGCTGCCGCATCTTTGTGGGCCTGGTTACCCCAGGTCAAGAAGCGACCCGCTCCGAGCCTGGCGGGCATTCTCCTTTTTTGCCTGTTGTGCGGGATCAGTGACGAGTTTCATCAATCCTTCATCCCCGGCCGCTTTCCGAGTCTGGCCGATATTGGCGCCGATGTCCTCGGCGCCACCCTTTTTCTCTTGGGCTGGTGGTTGACAAAAAGGTTCCGCACCAACTAAGGCAGCACAATACCCTTAGGCCTGAAGCAGTTACTCGCTGATTGAACTTCCGTACTCCCTATCTTCTTCTTTTTTCCCGATTCTGGCGTTGTCCCTTTGCGCTCGCCCTGCTGCTTCCTATTAAAAAAGCAATCCTGCCTCGTTTCACTCCATCCCCCTGTCCAGCATACAGCGCCGTGGCCAAGCTCTTGCCCTTGCCAAGCATCCGGCTCTTTCAAAACTGCCGGCAAAGAGAGGCCAAGCGGTCCCTCCTCTCTGAGGCAAATACATAAAAAAAGCGGCCCACCAGACGGTGAGCCGCTTTTAAAAAAAAATATGCAGGGTGGTTACTCAGGCCAGTTGCGCTTTCCGCCAGCCAGCCTCTTTCAGCCCCTCTATTCTATTCACAGCCCACTCATTAATTTCTCGCAGATAGCGTTTGGGATCTTCACTTTTTCGGGAAATAATCCGCCAGCGTTCATCGGCAATATCTTCTGTTTCGCCGGGATACGTTTCCCTCCAGGTGGCATACCCACCGTCAAAGACGAACTGAGGATTAACAAGAGCCGGATCCATCGCCAACTTGCTAATGGCAAACATACGAACCATATCCATGTCATACTCGATGAGCCAGCCATTATCTTCCAACATGGCCCCTTCATCCCTTTTTACAGTTCCCGAACAACTGGGACAATAGATACGATCAACGACCTCAGGGGCCATGATGTTATCACGCATATGAAAAGAGGCTTCTCTCAAGCCGCATTGACAGATTTTTTTTACTTCAACACACATATTGACCTCCTGATGAGTCGGTTAATTATTGACCCATATTAGCAGCAGGATTTTTATCTGTAAAGATATTTTAGTAATAATTACTATTTTGACAAATGCTTCAACAACAACTTTTTTTCATGACGTAATGGCCGGAGAACTATCAGCTTGCCATCATTATCGAGGTAGCCGGAATAAAAACGGTGTTTGGAGTACCATATCCCCAAGTAATTACCCTTTCTATCCAAAAGTTCGCCGCCATAATACATATCAGTGACATCGCGATGGGCATTATCAATGGCAGCCAGCCATTCTTTCACCTGCATTGCACCAAATTGGACGGGCTGCCAAAAGTTCTGCTGAAAAGGCAGATCACTCAGGATACCAATGATGGTATGGGGCAGCGCTTCAGGGCCGCTATAATAATAAGTTAAGCCGGGCTGCAGTTGTCCTCGGGAGAGAGCACTCTCCACCTCGTCACTGGCCTGCCAGGAGATGTGGCCTGTTTTCGGCAGGCAGGAGACAAGCAAGGCGCTGAAAAATACGCACGTTAAGGACAACAACAACACCCTTGCCTTTACCATGGCAAAACCTCCTCTCCCAGGATAGACCTAGAAATAATAAGCAAACTCAATCTTTATAAAATCGTCATCCGCAAGAAAGCTGTCAACGGCGTTTGTTTTGCCATCCATGAAGAAGGCCGCCTCGAGGGTGAGAAGAAATTGATCGTTAAGCCTGCGGGCCGCCTCAACGGTAAGGAACCTGGAGCTCTGCTCCAGATCCTGAACAACACCAAAAAGAATGTCACTGGAGGCCGCATCATTAAATACCAGGCGCATACCGGCCATGATATTATTATTAAAGAGCCCGGCCCTGTCTTGCTGCCGGTCGTCAAAGACATACTCACCAAGAAAACCAAGATCCAGACCCGAGTCAAAAATCCCCACCAGGGTATATTCAAAGCCGAGGGTGGTGGCGGCAAAACTGCGGCCATAACCGCTGCGATAAAAGGCCTCGGC
>JBFFNX010000258.1:0-4198 GCA_041562995.1 Desulfurivibrionaceae bacterium | reverse complement strand
GCCGTGGTCTGGGCCATGATCTCGAGATGGAGGATGTTGGGCAGCACCATCTTCTGGGCAGCAACAAGCAATTCGTCGCCGGAGAGCCGTTTGATACCGGTGCCCTGCTGGCCAGGGATGATGTCGATGACCCTGTCAATGAAGAGAAAGGGGGGCCGGGGGGGCAGCGTTTTCAGGATGGCGGTGTGGTCAAACTCCATATTTACAAGGGCCCGCAGGGTAAGTTGGCAGACAGATTTTTAAAACGCTTATAGGCCTTGCGGATGGCCGGTACATGGCCGAAGTTCATGGGCATGAAGATGATATTGGAGCGTCTCGTCAGCGAACTGGGCCGAAAGAGACGGCGCATGGAGGAGGAGAGGGAGTAAAAACCCTTGTTGACCTGCCAAAAGCCTTCCTGGAGCTCGCGAACCGACATGCCCTTGGGCTGATAGACCACGGTGGCCATGTCATAGAGGCGCCAGTCCTGGCTCAGGATACGACCCTCCTCAGCCAAACGGGTATGGATACGGGTGCCTGGAAAAGGGGTCAGTACCGGCAGGAAGGCGCCGTCAATGCCGGTGCGGTTGGCAAATTCAAGATACTCGTCAAAGACGGCCGGGGTGTCGTGATCATAACCAAAGACAAAGGAGCCGTAGACGCCGATCCCCATATTATGGATACGCTGGATGGCCTCTTCGTAAAAGGAGACGGTGTTCTGCTTTTTACCCATCACCTCGATGTTTTTGCTGTTGAGGCTCTCAAAACCGATGAAGATACCGTGGCAGCCGGCCTCCATCATCTTGCGTAACAACTCATCGTCCTTGGCGATGGTAATGGGGGCCTGGCACACCCACCGGAGCCGGAAGTTTTTCAGCTCGTCAAGAAGGGCCAGGGTGTGGGCCTTGTTGGCCACCAGGTTGTCATCAACAAAGAATATGTAACCCGGTTGGCGACTGAGGCTTTTGACCTCATCAATAACGCGAGCCACCGGCCGGGAGCGGTAGGTGCCACCGAAAAAGGAGGTCACTGTGCAAAATTCGCATTTGTACGGACAGCCCCTGGTGGTCTGGATCATGTTCTCAAAGAAATATTTTTTCTTTGGATAGATGGAGCGGTTGGCGGTGGTGATGACCTCCATCCGGGTATATTCACTTTGGCGGTAGGTGGGCTGTAACCTCTTATTCGCGACATCATTTAATATATCGCCCCAGATCTCGTCCGCCTCGCCAATGACGACGCTATCCACATGGTGCGCAGCCTCTTCAGGCATATTTGAGACATGGATACCGCCCATGATAACCTTGATGCCCCGGGCCCGGAAGAGGGCGGCAATCTCGTAGCCGCGGGGGGCCAGGGGAGTCATGGCGGAGATTACCACCAGGTCTGGATTGATCGATTCATCCAGGGGGGCAATGCTCTCATCGACAAAACTGATGGTATGTTCTTCAGGGGTAAGGCCGGCAAGGGTGGCCATGGCCAGCGGTGGGAATTTAAAAAAAAGCACGTCCCAGAAGCTGCCCTTGGGCCAGCCAGGTACAACGAATAAAATATGCATAATTAGGAAATGGTGCGCAGAATTTTATGAAAAGAGAGCAAAAATTGATCTTAACCGGACAATCTGAGGAATTTTTTTGCCTTTTTCACTCTAACAGGCCAATTTCATATCCCCTTTTTTTCTACCTGTAAATCCTTATTTAGAATAACTCCTAATATTATTGTGGTTTATGGCAAAAGACGATATGACAAAGAGCTGTTGGCAAAGTTGTTGATTTCATTTTTGAAAAAGCTTGAACTGCTTCGTCCCATCACATATATTAAGCCTCCGGGGGATGTGAAAAAAAACGAAAGACAGCCTGTACTGACTCTCAGTTTCTTTAAAAAATGAGGAGGAGAAAATGAAACGTAACGCCCTGTATATTCTGTTATGCGCCGCTGTTGTTTTTGCCCTGAACGGTTGTGGTGGCGCAAACTCTGGTGGAGGTTCTTCCCTTGCCCCTGATCAGGTAAAGGCGTTGATTGATTTTCCGGATAAAGCCTTTGATGCCAAGGCCTATGTCCATGGGATGGGCGGCGAGAATCGCGTCTATGTCTGGCAGGATCCCGCCGCCGACCTGAGCGGCTATCGCAGTGCCACCATGGGAAGATTTTCCGGGCGGCTTCTTCCTGCCCAGGACAGATTCTCCTATGAGCCCTATATTAAAAGTCTAGAAGGAGCTGTCCGGGATTCTTTAGATATAAAGTCTGGCGGCACCCTGCGTATTGAAGGCTCCCTTGTCGAATGCAACCCTGGTAGCCGGGCTGCCCGTTACCTGGTGGGTATGGGGGCCGGGAAGGCAGCAGTGGCCGGCGTTATTGAGGTGTTTGAGCCTGGCAAGAGCCGGCCCTCCCTCCGTCTGTATGCCCGTGATACCGCCTCGGCCGGTGGTTTTGGTGGCGATTCCGTGGGCATGATGAATCATATCATTAATGTCCTTGCCGTTCGTCTGACCACCGTCCTTGAAGGACGTGTTGATAAACGTTAAGCCATCGTTCACACATTACCGTGACATTGCAGGACGTCAATGGCATGCGCAGGGCCATACCGAAATGGCTATTAATGTAACGGTTGCTTGATGATGGTTCCTATTTTTTGATTTTTTAAGGAGAAGTAATGCCTGGGGTAGATAGTGCATTAATAGCAGAGCTCAAGCAGCTTGTTGTCACGGCTCTGCGCATGGAAGATTTTGATCCCGAAGAGATCGGTGATGATGAACCTCTTTTTGGCGATGATGGTCTGGGTCTTGACTCTGTTGACGCCCTTGAGCTGGTGGTCCATATTGAGCAGCAGTATGGTATCCAGATTGAGGACGAAGAGGTGGGCCGCAAGGCCTTTGCTTCCATAACCGCCCTTGCTGAGTTTATTGCTGAGAAAAAAGCGTAAGTTCCTTCTTTGTTGTCATAAAAGACTGTTTGCTTCTGGAGCCTGGTCGGGTACCTTGTTGGTGTCGATAGGGCTCCTTTTTTTTTGAAAAAACGATGCGGCAGCTATGAACCAGAATTTTTGTTTGGCGGCTCCCCCTCTCATTATCTCAACGTTTCCACGTCTATTCCATGAAATATCATGAAAGCCGGGTTCAAGTCCGTTTCAATGAGGTCGATCAATGGGGGATCGTCTGGTACGCCAATTATTTTGCCTATGTTGAGGTGGCCCGTAGTGAGGTTCTGGCCCGGGTCGGTTTGCTTCCCGATGTCCTCTCCTCCCTGGGCTATACTGCCCCCATTATCAGTCTCACCTCTAACTTCAAATCGCCGGCCCGCTTCCATGACCAACTTGTCGTCCAGTTAACCCTGGTGCCACAGAAAGTAGCCAAGCTCGTTTTTTCCTTTCGCATTGTCCAGGCCGAGAGCGGCAAGCTGGTCATGGAAGGGGAGTCCACCCAGGTACTCTTGAATCATAAGGGCTTCATGGTTTATGCCCTGAAGGGAGAACTCGCCGAAAAGATAGGCAATTTGGTGGATTATTTCAGCAAAGTGGGAGAAAATCCTTGGCCATGAAGGTCTGCATTCTTCTGCCCTCCTATAATGTCGAGGGCACCTTGGCGCCTCTTCTCGATGCCTTGCTCGTCTATAACCATGCCCTGCTGGTCATTGATGATGGCTCCGGGGATCACACCAGGGCCATTGCCGAGCAGTATGCTGCCAAGGGTGTTTCTCTGTTGCATCACCCGGTAAATAGGGGTAAAGGAGCTACCTTACGTACTGGTTTTGCCTGGGTTCTGGAACATGGTTTTGATGTGGCGGTGGCCATGGACAGCGATCTCCAGCATGATCCGGATGATTTGCCAGGTATGCTTGAGATATTCGAACGCGAGAAGCTTGATATCCTCATTGGCGATCGCATGCATGATCAGAGCGATATGCCGGCGGCCCGGCGCCTTGGCAATTGGTTTTCCAGCTGGGGGACGGGTAATTTTTGCCACCAGAAGATCTTTGATGCCCAGTGCGGGTTTCGTATCTTCCGCTTGGCACAGTGCCGGACCATGCTTTCTGAGTTGAAGCTTGATCGTTATGTGTCAGAGAGTGAGATGCTGGTCAGGGCCTCCATGAATCTCCTGCGTATCGGTTTTACCCCGATAACGGTGATTTATCCTGAAGATTTATCCCATAAAAGTTTTTACCGTCCCTGGCTCGACACCTATCGCATTGTTTATTATTTCACCCTGGAACTTCTAAGGCG
>JBFFNX010000257.1:0-4200 GCA_041562995.1 Desulfurivibrionaceae bacterium | reverse complement strand
GAAGTAAAGAGTCAATTTAAAGAATCATATACCCTGGAATTTATTCCGCCGCCTGAGCCGCTGTACTGCTCCTTGGATCGCCAGCAGATCAAAGAGGTGATCAGCAACATCATCGCCAATGCCATTGAGTCGTTACCTGATCAGGATGGGGAAATTGAAATAAGCTTTGGTAATGCTCGTTTTGACAAGGCCTCTTTTCCTGTCTTTTTTCGGAGCAATGGTGCCGAAAGTGGAATGTATACATTTTGCCAGGTCAGGGACACGGGCCAGGGCATTAAACCGGAAAATATCCAGCGTATTTTCGAACCGTTCTTCACCACCAAATTTGTAGGGCGCGGTTTGGGTCTTGCCCTGAGCTTTGGGATTATCCAGTCACACCATGGCGTCGTTCTTGTTGACAGCACGCCCGGGACTGGAACCACGGTCAGGATGCTGTTACCGGCCCTGGATCCCTCACAAGAAAAAATGGCGCCTCCTGTCGTCACCCAGAAAGGTGCTCCGAAATTGGCGGGAGATATTCTTCTTGTTGACGATGAAGATCTTGTTCTTAACGTTGCCGAAACAATGCTGGCGGCGCTGGGATTCACGGTCCATTGTGCGGTGAACGGCAGAGAAGCCGTGGAAATGGTGCAGCGCCGGGACGTTAATTATCGCGCTGTCGTGATGGATATTTCAATGCCGGAGATGAGTGGCATTGAAGCCATGAAAGAAATGCGAAAGAGCCATGCCGATCTTCCCATCTTACTGAGCAGTGGCTACTCCGAAGAGAACTTTTCTTTTGCGGTTGCTGGGCCCAATAAGCCCGATGGCTTTCTAAAAAAGCCATTTCAGTTAGCTGATTTGCGAAACATTCTTGAGAAACTATTCTCTTGATTCGCAAGCCGCCTTATAAAGGTGAAGTTATTGGCAATCCATAATTTTCTCCATAACTGAGCTCACAATTGAGTTGCACTTCATCCCCGCTGGCACCCGGCAAAGGCCATGAGTCCCGTGGGGCCAACAATCTTAAAAAAAATCACCCCTAGCGTCAGCAAACAGCAGAAGAGGGAACCTCTTGCCTTAGAGGCTTCGGCTGCTATGTCCTGCCAGCCTTTTGAAATGGACAACCCAGCATTGCCATGGCCTGACCTCCTCATGGCAGGCAACCGAGCAACCGGAGAAATTTTCCTCCTGGATAGGACAGAGGCCGCATTTCAGATTGCAGATCTTTTTGGCCGCCTGTTCCAGGGCCTGATCTCCCACGTTATTGCTCAAACTAATATGACCTAAATCACCCTGGGCATCCGGAGAAACAAAAGAAACTTCCCCTTTCCCTGGTTGAACCAGATAGCTTCCATAGGCATAATACTGACCGGCTTCCAGCATGACGAACCTCCTCCTTATCGTTTTCTGTTTAGCTACACAGTAGAAGACAATTATTAAGAAGATGTTTGATGCCCGTTAATAAATGATAAGGAAAAGTCGGCACCAGCAGCGCAAGGTCCCTTAACCTCAAAAACCCCGTGGCTCATGACCGGGCTGCAAACGGCAGTCGCTACCTTGCTATCGCACACCGATAGGCCCACCAGGCCGCTTTAATACTCAATTCCCCCTTGCTTTTTTCAGTAAAGATAGGGGATTATGTACAAGATACGTAGCCTGGACGGTTTCAGCCATCTTACTGGCACAAATCATGCTTCGTTTTAAGGAACAGCCAGCGCCCCGCCCGTAGAGAGGTGCGACAAATCGTCGCTTTCCTGTTGTCAAATGTAGTGGGGATGGTAAACAGAAAAGACCGTTTAGCCCAAACAAAGAGATAGAACCGCAACCTGTGCCTATGACTGTTATCTTTACCAAAAAAGACGAGCTCGGCCCCTTGCTGATCCAGAGGGGAAAAATAAGCCAGGAGCAGCTTGACCGGGCCGTGGCCCATCTTGACACGGTTCCGCAAACCCTGGCCGAAATCCTTGTCTCCCTTGGCTTTGTCAGCAGTCAGGACATCCTTGCCGCCCTTGCCGACCAGCTGGACCTCAAGCTCTTTCAGCCCCAGGAAGCAGACCTCTTTTTGGCCATCGAACTGCCGAAGATCTTTCATCAGGGCCACCCCTTTGCCCTTGTGCAGCGCGGCGCTGATATTATTCTCGTCACCCATAATCCGGAAAACAGCGAGATCATCAATGGCGCCGAAATAAGTCTACAGATGCTCCATGCCCTGCCGGAGACCGAGTCCTCCCCCCCTGCCGCCGATTTCTTCACCATCGAGCTCATGGAAGAGGCAGCGTTACGCAAACTCTGTGACAAGCGCTATGACTTGGGCTTTAATAAGCCGGAAACAGAGAAGTTCTCCCTGGACGAGGCCGACGTTGACAAGCTTAAAGACATGGCCTCGGAGGCCCCGGTTATCCGCTATGTCAACAACCTGGTTGATACGGCCCTGGATCGCCGGGCCTCGGATATCCATATCGAGTCCTTTGAGGAAGGCCAGCTTGTCCGCTTCCGGATCGATGGCATCCTTTACGACCACGAAACCCCGTTGCGCTCCATGCAGGCCGCCATCATCTCCCGGGTCAAGCTCCTGGCCGGTCTCGATATCGCCGAACGCCGGATCCCCCAGGATGGCAAGATCTCCTTGCGCCTCAGCGGCAAAGAGGTGGATCTGCGCGTCTCCACCCTGCCCACCATCCACGGCGAAGGGATCGTCATCAGGATCCTTGAAAAAACCAGCATCATCCTGGACATGAAGAGCCTGGGTATGCCGGCCAAGATTGAAGAGGGTTTCGAAAAACTGATAAACCTGCCAAACGGCATCATCCTGGTTACCGGCCCCACCGGTTCCGGTAAGACAACATCCCTCTACTGTGCCCTGGACAAGATCAACACCGGCTCCAACAAGATCATCACCATTGAAGACCCGGTGGAATACCAGCTCCACGGCATCAACCAGATCCAGATCAAACCTGAAATCGGCCTCACCTTTGCCCAGGGCCTGCGCGCCATTGTCCGCCAGGATCCGGACATCATCATGGTGGGTGAAATCCGCGACCTGGAAACCGCTGAAATTGCCGTCCAGTCATCGCTCACCGGCCATCTGGTCTTCTCCACCCTCCACACCAACGACGCCCTGTCGGCGGTGATGCGCATGGTGGATCTTGGCGTCGAACGCTTTCTCATCGCCTCCGCCCTGCGCGGCGTCCTGGCCCAACGTCTTGTGCGCAAGATATGCCCCCATTGCCGCACCGCCCAAGGCATGGCCGCCGACCAGCTTGGCTCCGTGCCGGGCGGTGATTTTCAGACCTTTGCCGGCACCGGCTGCCCAAAATGCGCCAGCACAGGCTTTATCGGCCGCATCGGCATCTATGAACTTCTCACCATGAATAGCGACCTATGCCGCAGTGTGACCCGTGGCGAGGACCTCAAACTCCTGGAAGAGGTGGCGCGCCGCCACGGTTTCACCGAGATGTTCATCGATGGCCTCGACAAGGTGCGCCAGGGCATGACCACCCTGCCGGAGGTCATGCGGGTGGCCAGGGAGATGGAACATGGCCTTGTTTAAGTATCAGGCTCAATCAGCTGAGGGGGTTGTCGAGGGCGTCATCGAAGGTGATGACATCCATAGCGCCGGCCAGAATTTGCTGCGCCAGGGCCTGCGCCCCTTTACCATCGAACCCTATGAGCGCAAGCAAAGCCGCACCCTCTTTACCGGTGTTAAGCTCCGCCAGGGGCGCCTCAATAGTGGCGACATGGAATTTTTCACCTCCCAGCTTGCCCTGCTGGTCAAGGGAGGGATGTCCCTGGATGCCGCTTTACGCCTCATTGCCAAGCAAACAGAAAAAAAGGAACTACGTGCCTTTGCCAGTCGTCTAGAAAAGAAGCTCAAGGAAGGCTTGGCCCTGTCGGCTGCCCTGGAGCAGGAACCAGCCTTTAGCTCCATGTATGCCAATATTGTCAAGGCCGGTGAAGAGGGCGGTGTGCTCCCGGAGATGCTCGACAATATCGCCGACTACCAGACCGAGGCCAGGGAACTACGCCAGTTTATCATTTCAAGTTCCATCTATCCCTGCATCCTGCTTACGGCCGGCTTTGCCATCCTCATTGTCCTGTTAACGGTGATCCTGCCCCGCTTCAAGGTGCTCTTTGAAGGAATAGACAAAGAACTGCCCATGAACGTTGCCATCCTCATGTCGGTTGCCGACTTCATGAGCAATCACCTGTTTCTGACCT
>JBFFNX010000256.1:0-4228 GCA_041562995.1 Desulfurivibrionaceae bacterium | reverse complement strand
TCTTTGATCAGAATTATTTCCCCCAAGACAAAGGTCTCTCTCTATGGATATCAAATATGGCTTACCGGCAATGAATAAAGGCGAGTGCAACGATGAACGTTCCACAACCTGCGAATTTAGATCGCAACTTCCTGAAATCGTTGACAGCCTGGTCAGCAGCTGCCTTACCCATGACTGTTTTGAACATATCAACGCCGACCCTCTGCCTTCCAGGGAAAAAGCCATTGCTCTCCTCGAGCGCTGCCAGAACATCCTCTTCCCAGGTTATTTCGGCCAGCAGGACATTGATAAGGTCAACCTCAAATACCGGATGGGCCTTGAGGTGTCGGTCCTTTATGACCGGCTGGCCACAGAAATAACCCATGCCATCCGCCATGAGTGCATCCGCCACAATAAGCCATGCCAGCATTGTGATCAGCAGGGCAAGCAACAGGCCTTCACCTTCCTTCAATCGCTAGGGCGTATGCGGAAAATCCTGGCCACGGACGTGCGGGCCGCCTATGACGGTGATCCGGCGGTGAGCAGTTATGATGAAATCATCTTCTGCTATCCAGGAATTCTGGCGATTACCGTTTATCGTATCGCCCATCGACTCTATGAGCTTGATGTTCCGATCCTGCCCCGGATGATGACAGAACATGCCCACTCGATAACCGGCATTGATATCCATCCAGGCGCCGAAATCGGCGAGTCCTTTTTCATTGATCACGGCACCGGCGTGGTTATCGGCCAGACCTGTCACATCGGCAACCAGGTCAAAATCTACCAGGGTGTCACCTTGGGCGCTCTTTCCTTTAAGCGTGATGACTCCGGAGATCTTGACCGCCACAGCAAACGCCATCCCACCCTGGAGGACAACGTCACCGTCTATGCCGGCACCACCATCCTCGGCGGCGACACCATCATCGGCAAAAACTCCGTGGTCGGTGGCAATGTCTGGCTGACCAAATCGGTACCCGCAAACTCCAAGGTGCTTCTCAACCCGCCGGAGCTTATCATTAAATAGATAGCCCTATCGTTGCCTTGACCATGGGCGGATCAATTTTATTTATCCCTATGCCAGGGTCTGTTTGGGGGCCAGCAAGGCGATCAATCTTATTCTTTTGCTAAATGCGAATTAAAAAATAACAAAACTAAAAAAAGAGCAAAAAATCCGGAAAATGTAGCGCAATTGCCAAAACTAGGTTAATTTTCCGTGGTTTTGTCCCAACAGCTGGCCTTCCGCCAGTTTTTCCCTGCCAAAACTCCACAAATACCCCTTGGGTGCTCGTGGTAGAGATTTAAAATATATTATCAACTCATTATCAAACACAACACAAGGAGTCGTTATGTCCAGAAAAATGGTAACCATCGATGGTAATCAGGCATGTACCCATGTTGCCTATGCGACCAGCGAAGTCATCACGATTTATCCCATTACCCCATCAACATCAATGGCCGCTGAATCTGACGCGAAAGCCACTGCCATGCAAGAGAACATCTGGGGTTCCATCCCGGTTGTAACTCAGATGCAGTCAGAGGGTGGTGTCGCTGGTTCCCTGCACGGTTCTTTGGCCTCAGGTGCGCTGTGTACCACCTTTACCGCATCTCAGGGTCTCCTCCTTCTGCTCCCGAATATGTATAAGATTGCTGGTGAGCTTACTCCCACTGTCTTCCATATCACGGCACGCTCCATTGCCTGCCAGGGTCTCTCCATCTTTGGTGACCATAGTGATATCAATGCCGCCCGCCAAACAGGTTGGGGCATGCTTTGCTCGCAAAATGTTCAGGAATGCCAGGACATGGCTCTTATTTCCACGCAAGCCACCCTTGCTTCCCGCATACCTTTCATGCATTTCTTTGATGGTTTCCGGACCTCCCATGAAATTCAGAAAATTGAGCAGCTGACCCATGAAGACATGGAAGCCTTCATTGATGAAGATCTCATTACCGCCCATCGCGCCCGGGCCTTGACACCTGATCGGCCAACCATGCGGGGCACTGCCCAGAACCCGGACGTCTTCTTCACCGGTCGTGAGACGGTTAATAAGTATTACAATGCCACCCCGGGCATCGTTCAAGACACCATGGATAAATTTGCGGCTCTCACCGGTCGCCAGTATAACCTCTTTGATTACCATGGTTCCCCGGATGCCACTGACGTTATCGTCATGATGGGTTCCGGTGCTGAGACTGTAGCGGCCACCATTGATTACCTTGCCGCCCAAGGTTCTAAGGTTGGTCTGGTCATCGTTCGTCTCTTGCGTCCCTTCGATGCCAAGGCCATGGTGAACAGCCTGCCTTCCACGGTTAAACGTATCACCGTTCTTGATCGTACCAAGGAGCCTGGTGCTGCTGGCGAGCCTCTGTATCTTGATATCCGTTGCGCCGTTGGTGAAGCCGCTGAAGCGAATGCTGCTGTTTGTTCACCAATCATTCTTTCCGGTCGTTTCGGCCTTGGTTCCGCGGAGTTTACCCCTGCCATGGTGAAGGCTGTCTTTGATAACATGGCTGGCATGGCTCCCAAAAATCATTTCTGCGTTGGCCCCAACGACGATGTCACCTTCTCAAGCCTCAAATACGACGAGAATTTCAACATCGAAGGCAAGGATGTCTACCGCGCCATGTTCTACGGTTTGGGTTCCGACGGTACGGTTGGCGCCAACAAGAACACCATTAAGATCATCGGTACCGAGACTGATAACTCAGCCCAGGGTTATTTCGTCTACGACTCCAAGAAGTCCGGTTCCATCACCACCTCGCATCTGCGTTTTGGCAAGAACCCCGTTATCGCCCCTTACCTTATCAAGAAGGCCAATTTCATTGCCTGCCACAACCCAACCTTCCTTGATCAGTATGACATGATCGGCAATCTGGAAGAAGGCGGCACCTTCCTGCTCACCACCACCCATAATGCCAAAGAGATCTGGAAACACCTGCCCAATACCGTCCAGGCAGGTCTGATCGCCAAGAAGGCCAATTTCTATATCATTGATGCCATCGCCCTGGGCCAGGCCCTCGGTCTTGGCGCCCGCATCAACATGATCATGCAGACCGCCTTCTTCCTGATTTCCGGCATCCTCACCCAGAAAGAGGCCATTGACGCCATCAAGAACGCCATCAAGAAAACGTATGGCAAGAAGGGTGACAAGGTTGTCGAGATGAACTATGCCGCCGTTGACGGCGCCATCAAGAACATCGTCGAGGTCAAGCTTGGCAAGTCCGTTAAGGGACACGCCATTCCTGAAACCGTTCCAGCTGATGCCCCTGACTTTGTTAAAGAAGTTACAGCTAAGATGATCCAAGGCAAGGGAGAGTCCATCAAGGTTTCACAAATGCCTGCTGATGGTACATGGCCAACCGCCACCACCCAATACGAGAAACGCAACATCGCGGTGAACGTTCCAGAATGGCAGTCTGAAAACTGTATCCAATGTGGTCGCTGTTCTTTTGTTTGTCCTCACGCGGCCATCCGCCTGAAGGTCATTGATAAGCTCAAAGGCACCAAGCCTCAGAGTTTCAAGACCCTTCCTGCCATCGGTAAAGAGTTCAAAGGTAAAACCTTTGCCATTCAGGTATTCACTGAAGATTGTTGTGGTTGTAATCTCTGCGTTGACACCTGTCCTGCCAAGACCAAAGCCCTGGCGATGATTCCAAATACCGAAGAGCTGAAGAAGACCCAGCAGAAAAACGTGAAATTCTTCCTGAGCCAGCCTGAGATTGATCCAGCGACTATTAATGCCGGAACCATCAAAGGAAGCCAGCTCCTGCGCCCACTCTTTGAGTTCTCCGGCGCCTGCGCCGGTTGTGGTGAGACTCCGTACATCAAGCTTGTTACCCAAATGTTCGGTGACCGCATGATGATCGCCAACGCCACGGGCTGTTCCTCCATTTACGGTGGTAACCTGCCAACCACACCTTATTGCCGGCGTGAAGATGGCCGTGGACCTGCCTGGGCCAACTCGCTGTTTGAAGATAATGCCGAGTTTGGTCTTGGTATGCGTGCTGCTATTAATAAGCTTTCTTCACAGGCTGTTGAGCTCATGGAAAAAGCAGTTGCCGCAAAGCTTATTCCCAAGAAGATGGCTGACGAGATTCTTGACGCCGAGCAAAAGACCCAAATGGACATTGAAGCTCAACGTGAGCGCGTTGGCAAATTAAAGTCCAAGCTTGCCAGCTGCAATGACAATATTATTGTCAAGCGTCTCATGCCTGTTGTTGATTATCTGGTTAAGAAGTCGTGCTGGAT
>JBFFNX010000255.1:0-4234 GCA_041562995.1 Desulfurivibrionaceae bacterium | reverse complement strand
TCAATTTTAGAGGTCTCGCCACTTTTAACATTCTTGACAGCAAGGCCGATGACGCCGCGTAACATATCTCCAATAACCTCAGTGGGCACCGTGTCCCAGACAAACTCGATCTTGGCGTTGGCAAAGGCTTTTTCCTGGACGATTTTTGTGGCCCGTAGAGAGTCGCGACGGTGGATAACATAGACCTTGTCGGCAAATTTCGTCAGATATTCAGCCTCTTGAATGGCAGTGTTGCCGCCACCGATCACGGCAACTGTTTTGCCGCGATAAAAAGGGGCGTCGCAGGTGGCGCAGTAAGAAACACCCTTGCCATGGTACACGTCTTCGCCTGGGATGTTCACCAGGTTCGGCCGGGCACCGGTGCAGATAATCACAGCCCGGCATGTTAAGGTTGAGCCGTCTTCCAGGTAGATTGTTTTCACTGGTCCGACGAGGTTCATCTTTGTGACCGGAGTCTGTTTGATTTTAAGGTCAAAACGTTTGGCCTGGGCTGCGAAATTTTCGGAAAGATCAAAGCCGGAAATACCCTCGGGAAAGCCTGGATAATTATCGATCCAATCGGTTTGCATGACCTGGCCACCGGTGGCGCCTTTTTCAAGGAGGACCACATCCAGCATGGCCCTGGCGGCATATAGTCCGGCGGTGAGCCCTGCTGGGCCGCCGCCGACAATGATAAGTTGGTGGTCAACATTCGTCATAGTTTTCACAAAAGCTTAAGCTGGTATAGAAAGTGAGCAAAAAAAAAGTGGAACATGAGTTCCACTTTTTGAGACACTACCCCGTTCGAGGGCAGAAAGAATCTATTTGGCAATCATGGCCACCAGCTGGGGCTTGCCCACCGCACCGGTTACCTGGTCTGCTACCTCACCGTTTTTGAAGAAGATCAGGGTGGGGATGGCGCGGATACCATACTTGCCCGGGGTCTCAGGGCTGTCATCAACGTTCATCTTGCAGATCTGGATTTTGCCTTCATATTCAGCCGCCAGCTCATCGATCATGGGGCCAATGGCCTTGCAGGGACCGCACCAGGGGGCCCAGAAGTCAACCAGGGTGGGGAGGTCGGCCTTGAGGACCTTCTCTTCAAAATCACTATCGGTAACTTGGATAATTTTATCGCTTGCCATGGTATCTGCTCCTTCTAAATAAAAAAGATTAAGAAAATAAACTCTGAAATTTTGTAATGGTAACCCGCCGCTCTCTGGGGAATGTGGGGCGGGCGAATTGTTTGATTCAGGCCGGGGTTGCTCTTGCCGTAAAGTATAGGCATCCCTGACAATCTTTTCAATAGTACAGACTGGCCATGGCAATGACAAGAAAATTCTAGTTGCAATTGCCTGATTCAACGAGGTGCCACGGCCGGCGATGGCTTCCTTGTAAAGGAAGTGAGCTGAGAATTGTTCTTGCTATTTTCAAACAGCTGTTTTAAACAAATCGTATTAATAATTTAAACAAGTGTTTGAAATACCTTATGGCCCAACCAGATACAAAGACCAAAATTATCAAAAGCGCCGAGGAACTTTTTGCCATTGATGGTTTCCATCATACATCTCTGCGGACCATTACCGCCAAGGCCGGGGTAAATCTGGCGGCGGTGAACTATCATTTCGGTTCCAAGGAGGCGTTGCTTGAGGCCATCTTTGACCAGCATCTTGGCCCACTCAACGATATCCGCATTGAACGGATGGAGGAAGTTGCGGCCCGCGCCGAGAAAAGCGGCCAGCAACCCGAGGTCGAAGAGGTGCTGCGCTGCTTTATTGAGCCCACCTTGGCCCTGCTGCATAATGACTCAGGCTCCGGTCATTTCCGGATGCTGGTCGGCCGTTCGTTCAGTGATCCCGACCAAACGGTACGCCAGCTCTTTTTAGGAAAGATACGCGCTGTTCTTGAGTTACTTCTTGATCTTCTGTGCCAGGCCTTGCCACACCGCTCCCGGGAGGCGGTGTCCTTGAAGCTCCATTTTGCCTTGGGCGCCATGAGTCATACCTTGATCTTCCAGCACCAGGGCCCGCTCCTCGGCTGTGTGGACACGAGGAAGAGCATTGATGACGTGATCGACATGTTGACGGACTTTATTGTCAAGGGGATGGCAGGATGAGAGGAACTCTGCTGGCAATTTTTATGCTTCTGCTCGGCGCGGGCTGCACTCTCCACGACCCTCAGGCCACGCCCTTTGCCGATATTCCTGGGCAGTACAAAGCCATGGCCCAGGTGGAGGAGATGCCCCTGGCTGATCATCAACGGTGGTGGTTGAGCTTTGACGACCCCCAGCTTAATGCCATCATTGCCGAGGGATTTACCAACAATCTCGATCTGGAAATGGCTTGGGCCCGCCTCAGACAGGCAGAGGCCCTGGAGCGTAAGGAGCATTCATCCCTGTGGCCCAGCCTTGATTTGACCGGCAGCGGCGGTCGGAGCCGTTTTAGCGGTGCCAGCTCTGATGTGACCAATTATCAGGGCTCTCTGGCCGCCGGCTATGAGCTCGACCTTTGGCAGAAACTGGCCCAGCAGCGCCACGCCTTCACACTGCAACGCGGCGCTGCGGCCCATGAGCTCAAATCCTTCTATCTGAGCCTGGCCGCCCAGCTTGCCGAGGCCTACTATCAGGTGGTTGAGCTCCGTGATCGTATTGCCTTAAACCGTGAGATCATCGAATCCTTCGCCAAGACCGTTGCGTTAGTTGAGTGGCGTTACCAGCGCGGCGTTGCTCCTTCCCTGGATTTGTATCAGGCCCGCCAGACCCTGCTCAGCTCCAAGGCCGAGTTGCCGCTCCTGGAGTCAGAGCTGCAGGCTGCTGAAAACAGGCTCGCTGTTTTGCTCGGCGCTCTTCCTGGTTCCCAGGATTTTGGAACGCTGACTGTGCTCCCCGACCTGCAGCTCTCCTTTGCCCAGGGCCTGCCTGCCGACCTGATCACCAACCGTCCCGATATTGAGGCGGCCTTTTTCTCCCTGCAGGCGGCAGATGCCGAAGTGGCTGCCGCCATAGCCGATCGTTTTCCCAGTTTCAAGCTCACCGCCAACTATGGTGGCCAGGGCAGCGAACTCAACTCCTTGCTTCAGTCCCCCAATCTGTTTTGGAATCTATTGGCCAATATGGCTCAGCCCTTGGTGGATGGGGGAAGGCGCCGCCATGAGGTGGAGCGCAAAAAAGCCATTTTTGCTGAACGGGCTGCTGCCTATCGACTCTCGGTTCTCAAGGCCTTCCAGGAGGTGGAAGACGCCCTGATGAAAGAGCGGGGGGTTGATGCCAACATGGAAATGTTGGTGGAGCGTCAGGAGGTGACCGCCGCCACCCTGCGCCTGGCCTTGGAGAGATACCAGCAGGGCCTGGATGATTTTTTGCCCGTGCTCACGGCCCAGGCCAGTGATGCCTCGGCCCGCATTGCCTTGATTGCTGCCCAGCGCCAGCGCATTTCCAGCCGTATCCAGCTGGCCAGATCACTGGGCGGCAGTTGGATGCATGCGGAGA
The DNA here is from genome assembly GCA_041562995.1 of Desulfurivibrionaceae bacterium. Taxonomy (GTDB): domain Bacteria; phylum Desulfobacterota; class Desulfobulbia; order Desulfobulbales; family SURF-16; genus BM506. The sequence continues at coordinate 768 of JBFFNX010000255.1, read as the reverse complement.
TGGGCGAACGTCCGGCAAGAGGAAATGACGGGCCAAGACCCTAAAGAGACATAAGCGTAGCCATTACCAAAAAAAGAGAGAAGGCCGTGTGCTGGTTGACCGGCCGCCCAAAAAAAAAATCATGAGAAAATCATTCATTAAATTCATCCTGCCCGTCTTGGTCCTTGCCATTGCAGTGTTGGTGGCCGGCGTCCTGATCAAGAGTCGCAAGGCGCCCAAGCGTATCTCGCCCATCAGTCAGGGGCCCATGGTGGAAACCATGACCATCAGTCTCGTTGATCGGCCGGTGACGGTCTGGGCCACCGGCACCGTCACTGCCCGCCAGCAGGTGGAGATCATCCCCCAGGTGAGTGGGGTGGTGGAGAGGATCTCCCCGGGCCTGGTGGAGGGTGCTTTTTTCAGCAAGGGGGCGTTGCTCCTGGAGATTGAAAAGACTGACTATATGCTGGGTCTGGAACAGGCCCGGGCCGATCTGTCCAAGGCCGAGCTTGATCTTGCTCTTATTGAGGGCAAGGCGGTTATTGCCAGGCGCGAGTGGCAGATGCTCCGTCACCAGGAGAACGAACCGCTGCCCCTGGTCGTTTATGAACCGCAACTGGCAAGTGCCAAGGCAGAGGTGGCCTCGGCCCAGGCCAAGGTCAAGCTGGCCGAGGTCAATCTCGAGCGTACCAAAATCAGGGCGCCTTTTAATTGCTTTATCCGCACCAAAAATGTCGATATCGGTCAATACCTGCGTCCCGGCATCATGATTTTGGATGTTTCCGGGAC
>JBFFNX010000254.1:0-4268 GCA_041562995.1 Desulfurivibrionaceae bacterium | reverse complement strand
TGCCCTGCTCTGTGCCATATTTATCTCCTTTACCTATGTGGCCGGCCAGATGCGCGGCGTCGGCATTGTTTTCTCCCGCTTTCTTGAGGTTGATGTCAACACCGGCGTCCTGATCGGCATGGCCATTGTCTTCTTCTACGCTGCCTTAGGAGGGATGAAGGGTATTACCTACACCCAGGTTGCCCAATACTCTGTGTTGATCGTCGCCTACCTGGTGCCAGCCTTTGCCATCTCAGATAAGATCGTCGGCACCCCGATTCCCCAGCTCGGCTTTGGCGGCACCATTGCCGAAGGACCCCATGCCGGCCACTATCTTCTTGAGACCCTCAACCAGCTTAATACGGATCTCGGTTTTGCCGAATACACCAAGCCCTTTGCCGAAGGCGGCAAATCCATGCTGGACGTGTTCTGTATTACCATGGCCCTTATGGTGGGCACTGCTGGCCTGCCCCATGTCATAGTGCGTTTCTACACGGTTTCCAATGTCCGCAATGCCCGCCTTTCTGCCGGCTTTGCCCTGCTTTTTATCGCTATTCTTTATACAACAGCTCCGGCCATCGCCTCCTTTGCCCGTTACAACATGATCAACTCCATCAGCGCCGTTGAGTACAGCAAGGCCCCTTCCTGGCTTACCAGCTGGGAGAGAACCGGCCTCATCGCTTGGGTGGACAAGAACCATGACGGTATAATCAACTACAGTAAGGGCAATCCCTTCATCGGCAAGCCCGAATTTAATGGCGAAACAGGCTCCTATGGCCAGCTCATTGTCGCCAATACCCTTACCGATGATGACAACGAGCTCTATATTGATCGCGATATCATCGTGCTGGCCAATCCGGAAATTGCCAATCTGCCCAACTGGGTCATTGCCCTGGTGGCGGCAGGTGGCCTGGCCGCAGCCCTGTCAACGGCATCCGGGCTGCTGTTGGTCATTTCATCCTCAATCTCCCACGACCTTTATTATCGCCTGCTCAACCGCAACGCCTCAGAAAAGCAGCGCCTTCTCGTGGGCCGGATCATGATCGGGGTCGCCGTGTGTGTGGCTGGGTATTTCGGCATCCACCCCCCTGGCTTTGTGGCCCAGGTGGTGGCCTTTGCCTTCGGCCTGGCAGCCTCATCATTTTTCCCGGTGATTGTGCTGGGAATTTTCTCGAAGAAAACCAACAAAGAAGGGGCCATTGCCGGCATGGTGTGCGGTATCCTCTTCACCATGTTCTACATCATTAATATCAAGTTCTTAAATGGCACGGCCTGGTGCTTCGGCATTTCCGCTGAGGGCATCGGCACCATTGGTATGCTGATAAATTTTATTATTACCATCACCATTTCCCGTTTCACCCCACCTCCCCCGGAGGAGGTCCAGGAGATGGTGGAAAATATCCGCTATCCACGCGGCGCAGGGGCAAGTGTCCATCAGTAAAGGAACTCGCCTTTTGCCCTCCCCAAAGGGCGATTGACACGTACGTTTTTTGTTTTTAGGCAGATTGGCTCTGCTTAAAATTTAGCATCAAGCCCCCAGGGATGGGAGAATATAAAACCCCGGGGGCTCAGATAAACCAAAGTACGGAGGAAGAAAAATGAGTGAAAACTCAGCAGCAGAATACTGGAAGGCAAACATCCGGCTTGTGATCGGTTGTCTTGTCGTCTGGTTGTTCGTCTCATACGGATGCGGCATCCTGTTTGCCGACGCCCTAAACGGCATCCGCCTGGGCGGCTACAAGCTAGGTTTCTGGTTTGCTCAGCAAGGTTCAATTTACACCTTTGTTGCCCTGATTTTTTTCTATGCATCCCGCATGAACAAGCTGGATAAAAAATTCAACGTTGAAGAAAAATAGGGAGTAAATAATGGATCTTAAAACATTGACGTTTCTCGTTGTAGGGGCGACCTTTGCTCTCTACATTTATATTGCTATCCGCTCCCGGGCCACCAGTACCAAAGAGTTTTATGTCGCCGGTGCCGGCGTTCATCCGGTGCTCAACGGTATGGCCACGGGCGCTGACTGGATGAGCGCCGCCTCCTTTATCTCCATGGCCGGACTCATCGCCTTTAACGGCTATGATGCCTCTGTTTACCTGATGGGTTGGACAGGCGGCTACTGCCTGCTCGCCATGCTGCTTGCCCCGTATCTCCGCAAGCATGGTAAATTTACCGTACCCGCCTTCATCGGCGATCGGTACTACTCAAACACCGCCCGCCTGGTTGCGGTTTTCTGCCTCATCGTTGCCTCTCTGACCTACGTTATCGGCCAGATGAAGGGTATCGGCGTGGCCTTTTCCCGTTTCCTGGAAGTTGACTTTGCCACCGGCCTGATAGCCGGTATGATCATCGTTTTCATTTACGCAGTTCTCGGCGGCATGAAGGGCGTTACCAATACCCAGATTGCCCAGTACGTTGTCCTGATCTTTGCCTATACGGTTCCTGCTATCTTTATCTCCCTGCAGCTCACCGGCAACCCCATACCCCAGCTCGGACTTGGCTCGGACATGATCGGCTCCACGACCTCACTCCTCGACAAGCTCGACGGCACCCTGCTTGATCTCGGCTTTAAGGAGTACACCATCCAGAAAGGCTCTACGATCAACATGGTTCTGTTGACCCTTTCCCTGATGATCGGTACCGCTGGTCTGCCCCATGTCATTAGCCGTTTTTTCACCGTGCCCCGGGTTCGTGATGCCCGCTCCTCTGCCGGCTGGGCCCTGGTCTTTATTGCCCTTCTGTACACCACCGCCCCTGCGGTTGGCGCCATGGCACGTCTTAACCTGATGAGCACCATCCAGACCGGTGACATTGGAGCTGCTGACGGCAACCTGAACTACGCAGATCGCCCCACCTGGTTCCAAAAATGGGAGGCCACTGGTCTTCTCAAGTTTGAAGATAAAAATAACGATGGCAAGATCCAGTATTATGGTGCCGGACTTGATGATAAGGCTGAGGCATTTGGCTGGAAAGGTAACGAAATGGTGAAGGTTGACCGCGACATCATGGTCCTTGCCAACCCTGAGATTGCCAATCTCCCCAACTGGGTTATCGCCCTGGTAGCGGCCGGTGGTATCGCCGCAGCCCTGTCCACGGCAGCCGGCCTGCTGTTGGCCATCTCGTCCGCCATTTCCCATGATGTCTTAAAAAGCACCTTCATGCCTAACATGACTGACAAGTCCGAACTTATGGCCGGCCGTATCGCCATGGCAGGTGCTATTGTGGTTGCTGGCTATCTTGGCCTCAATCCTCCAGGGTTTGCCGCCCAGGTTGTGGCCCTTGCCTTCGGGCTGGCGGCATCTTCCATCTTCCCGGCGCTGATGATGGGTATCTTCTCCAAGAGGATGAACAGGGCCGGCGCCATTGCCGGTATGCTCACCGGTATTGGCTCCACCCTGCTCTACATCTTCTGGTTCAAGGGCTTTCTCTTCATCAAGTCCACTGCCATTCTGGCTGACACGGCCGACAACTGGCTGCTTGGCATCTCTCCCGGCTCCTTCGGCGCCGTGGGAGCTCTGCTCAACTTCGTTGTTGCCTTTATCGTCTCCAACATGACGGAAGAACCTCCTAAAGAGATTCAGGCCATGGTTGAGAATATCCGTGTTCCCATGGGAGCTGGAGGTGCTGCAGACCACTAACAAATCCAGGGAATAATCCTTAACAGGGTGTCCCTTTCTACCTCAAGGTTTTCGACAGTGTCGACCTTGTCACAAAAAAACGCGTGGGGTTTCTCCCCATGCGTTTTTTTGTTATTATGGACAACCTTCAATAAAAGAAGGTAAAGAAGATTGACAAGTTAGAGAATGAGACCCTCGAATCCTTAAATTCTCTAACTTCTATACCTCCTCCAACTCCTTTAACTTTGGCATCTCGAAAAAATGTCTACCATTCTTGTTGTTGATGATGAACTTTCCATGCGGGAGTTTCTGTCGATCCTCCTGGAGAAAGAAGGCCACAAGGTCTTTACCGCCGGCGACCCCCAACGCGGCCTTGAGATCGCCAAAACACACGCGCTTGATCTTGTCATCACCGACATCCGCATGGGCACCATGTCCGGACTTGATCTGTTAAAAGACCTCAAAGACACTTTCCCAGATCTGCCTGTGCTGATCATTACCGCCTTTGCCTCCCCTGAAGATGCCGTTGTGGCCATGAAAAACGGCGCCTTTGACTATATCACCAAGCCTTTCAAGGTTGATGAAATAACGTCTGTTGTGGCTTCAGCCCTTGGGGATTCCGGCAGCGTGGCAATGCCAACCCAACAACAAAGCCCTTCCCATGATATTATTGG
>JBFFNX010000253.1:0-4272 GCA_041562995.1 Desulfurivibrionaceae bacterium | reverse complement strand
TTTCTTGTGAATCGTAAACGAAAACTTCACTTAACTCGGTACTGAGCAGATATAGCCGCCCGACTATATCGATGTAAACACTTTCCAGCGCCGCGACAGCCTCAACCACCTCCAACCCCCCCTCCGCGGAGGCGCCGTCGTCGATATCTTCGCCAGACCCGGCGATTGCTTTGGTGGCGGCAGATCTCTTTCTCTGGACCTGCCCTTGCGGGCTTATCCATCTTTGGAAATTTCCAGCGCCATCCAGAACCGCCGCACCCTTATAAACAGCATTTTTACCCGTTATCAGGCCGACAAGATAGATCGTGCCATCGGTAGCGACCGCAAGATCAAGCACCATAAAATCAACCAGTGCGGGAATATCCTGCAGGATTATCTCTTGTTCGATCAGGAGGGCATTATTATAGATGGTGATGACGGACGACTTGACTGGGACTGAAACACTGGACGTGTAAAGCTTACCCTCCGAACTGACGGCGATGGCCTGCACATTTTCTAGGCCACGACCAGGCCCTATAGAGCCCAGAGGGAAAAAATCCTTATCATAAACAGTGATGCGATTCTTGGCGGAAAGCACATAGGTTTCCTGATAGAGCGGGTCAAAGACGACCCGCTTGGGGTAACCGAGGGGAAGACCGTTTTCATCAAGCCCGACAATCTTAACGAGACGAGAGGTGATCCTGCCAGCATCATCTTTGGCCTGGCATGTTGCCGGCCAGAACAGAAAGAGCTGCAAACAGCTCACCATCAGAAAAAAGGCCACGCCTACACCTACATAAGGAACTTGGCCCAGCTTATTATTCATAATGCGCGAACTCCGCCCGGATATAACCTGCATTAAACCTCGCCAATCGCTCCGGCAAAATATATGCAGTGTCCCAATGGCGACTTTTAGCGGCCATATCTATTTTTTTTAGGTCGGCCAGAATGACATTTAACACAGACCAGACCGCCGCGCGGATCACCGATTAGCAGATAGCTGTAATTGGAACCATGGGGATCGTGACAACTGCTACATGAAAAGGAGTTCCCTGGCCGCAGGGGGTCCTCAACGCCATCAAGGGGATGATTCTGCACGGGGTGCCCTTCTTCAGTATCCTGCAAACCCACGTGGCAGCTAGTACATAAATCGTTTATTTCAGCCAATAACTGAAAACGATGCTCCGTGGCGTGGGGACTGTGACAGACCACACAGCCACGGGCGCGGAGAATCCCGTGAATCTTGAGTTTCTGCGTCTCAGCGCTGGAAGCATATTTCTTTTTGTCTTCGTGACAGACCACGCAAAGCTTTGCCTTGCCATCGGTCCACAACTGAAATTCACTGTCACTGCCATGAGGATCATGACAAATAGTGCAATCGCCGGTACCGACCGGCCCATGAATATGCCCCATGCCAGTCCACTTACTATCATTAACATGACAACTAAAACAGACCGTCTCGACTCTGCCGGACGGGACAGCGATTTTGGTCTGCGCAAGATCCGACCGATGACATGCCCGGCAGAAAAGAGATGCGGCGGGAGAATGCCTCCACTCTGATCCTGCCACCTTACCCTGGTGACATGAATAACATTCAGGAGAAAACCGGCCATAACCGACCTTGCCAACCCCGACGCCCGCAGGCAGTTTTTCGGTATGGCAGCCTTGGCAATCAGCCGGGATAACCTCCTCCCGGTGAAAAAGATAGGTGCCGGATCGCTCAAGATTAAGTAACGAACTCAAAGGCGTGAACTTGATGTTGATGGGCCGTTTGATGGGATCGAGAAGAAAACGGTTGCTGCCTTTCTTCAAGGAGACGCTATAATGGACATAGTAAGCGCCACTTTTTTCATATCGACCGACCGGATCATAAACCCGGGCATTCTTAACTGACTGCAAGACCAGCAGATCGAGATCCCGCGCATCTGCAACCTTGACAATTATGTTGATAATCCTGTTCCGGGATAACAGCTTCGAGTCGGCTCCCGAGGGAACCAATACCGAAATCTCACCGGCATAGCCAATTTCAGCTGCACCAATTAGCATACAGAACAATATAATTTGGCCCAGATATCTGCATGACCACTGAGACCGATTCCCGCCCCCCCCCAGGGGGTTAATTAATAACCCAGACAAGGCAATGCCTCCCAACCTAATGCTTTGCACAATTGCAGATCTTACAACAATTATCGATTTCTATCCTCCCGTACTCGTGCTTCCCCCGCACAAATCCGGGCACATTGTAAGTTTGAAATAATAACAATAAAATCCAACAAATTCCATGCATATCAACAAACCTCCTTGTCAAGGATCAGTCCGCCACAGACAACGAAAAAATAACCGCCCTAAAACAAAGCTACTCTGCATCCCCAGATGCCGGGCATGGCTTCTTCCAATGAAACGATCTTCAAACCCTGGAGCTGCTATCCGGCGACTCCAAACCCCTATTTTCTGCGTGACTTCTTTTCCAGCAATTCGTACGCCTGACGATACTCCGCCAGGGCTCCGGCCTGATCAGCTTGCTTCTCCAGCATACCGGCAAGAACATAGTGCAGATGAGGATTGCGTGAATTACGGAGCATTATGAAGCCAAGCTCTTCAACGGCGCCGCTTACATCCCCTTCCTCCGCCTTGATCCTGGCCTGGCAAACCTGCCCTGCCACCAAGCCCGGCTCAAGCTCCAAGCCTCTTGCCAGAGAAGATTTAGCCGCATCGAATTTACCATTATCAAGCTGCAGACAACCAAGCTGAACATAGGCCTCACCCATCCCGGGCTCAAGGGAAACAGCTTTGTCAAATTCACGCATGGCAGATTCCGGCTGGCCGCGCTCAATCATAGCCATCCCCAACTTAAAATGACGATTGGCCCCTTTCTCAGCTGCTGATTTTTCAAGCACTTTAGGCCGCTGCTCTTCTTCAACCTGGGCTCGGGTCTTCTCCCCAAGCATAATCTCGATCTCGGCCTTAAGACTCTTGGCAAGATTGCGGCTATAGCCCATGCCCGCCTTAACCTCCCCATCAGCCGCCACCAGCAGAATGGATGGCATAACGAAAATACCAAGACCTCCGTAGGCAATCCGCTCAACATCCGCATAGATATTGCCGCCAATCCCTGCTGTCTTGGCCACCTCGGCAATTACCTCACCTGAATCACCCTGAGCATTTACCACCACAGTAACAACACCCCTCGCTTCCGTAAAAGAAGCCAGGCTGTGAATTAACTTCAGGGTCTTAATAGCACGCTTCTTTTTGGCGGGGATATCTGCTCCAAAAAAGACCATCAACAGAGGTTTGCCGAAGAACTCATCGAAATTTACATCCTGTTGGGTCCCAATATCTCTGACCGTGATAACCGGCAGCTTATCTCCCATTTTAACGGCACGAAAAGGGAAAGAGCCCGCCTCACTGAGGCCTTGAAAGGAAAAAACAAAAAACAAAGTGACCCCCAGGACCATGCTGGCAATATTACTTTTACCGCGCAATACCTTTCTCCTTGTCATTTGACACAGCCCCGCTATTTCGTCAAGAACACATCGTGTGCCATCAATATAAATGACCTGAAAAACCACCTCACGTAACACCTTCCAACCCTCAAAAATAGCATGAAAGAGGTCTCTTGTCAAAACCTGATAAAATAGCGGCAATTATGAATGCACTTCTTAAAATTTCAAGAAGTCCTCACAGGTAGGCTTGCTTAACCACAGGCTTTTTGTAATTAAATCTAAACCAACAGGCAAAACAACAGCCAACGGTATTGACAATCCGCTTTTAGAACTAAAAAATATCAAAGTACTACAAAAGACAACAAGTGAGGTTTTTTTATCGGAAGCCTACTTCGGTGTTAATATTTTTTACCCGTCAAAATGACTAATGACATTAATTTCCGCAATTCAAAATACCTTGATAGCTATCCGATATCTAATGACCAAGAAACACTGAAAAAAGGAGAAAGAAGAGGTAGCTTTCCAAAAATAAGACAATAAATTCCACAAAACAACTTCCATCTCATCATCCAGTATCCCCATCCCCCCAAACCTGTTATTTCTGCACCACCCGCGCCAGAATCCGGTAACTGCGCTCGACCATCGACTGCGGCTCCACGGTCAGACCCGCCTGGATCATGGCGTTGTCGTGGATCTGCTCGACGACGCTGCCGGCGAACTCCGGATCGTCCTCCCGCAGTTTGTCGAGACTGACAATCAGCTCATGACGGGGGTTGATCTCCAGATTTTTGCCGGCGAATTCAGCAAAACCGCTATCCTGCCTGGAAGCCTGCATGACCCGTTCCATGCT
>JBFFNX010000252.1:0-4414 GCA_041562995.1 Desulfurivibrionaceae bacterium | reverse complement strand
TTTTCAGAAGCACACCGGATTGCGTCCCACCGAATATCGCAATAAGTTTCAGCGAAAATGGAATTTCGGGGTGTGAACAAGGGGTCAACGGATCAGGGGTAATGAGATCCGGGGACACCATACCTAATTATCGGAATCGCAGTGGGGGGTGCACCAGGCGCCGCGGTCACCAGTACTTCACGCGCGCCCGCCAGTTTAAACGGCTTCGGCCACTGCAATGCACTCGAACTTGCTTGAAGCCTGGCTAGGCGCCCCTCCTGGCTTTACCTGTAGGCGGGAAATATAAATCCATGGCCCTCGAAATATGTTCATGATGTTCGATGGATTTGACTGAAAAGATGAGTGCGAACCGGACATGGTGGTAGCCAACCAATTCTATGAGCATGGTTGTGTTAATTCTTGCTAAAGAAGGAAATAATTATGGATATTTTTTTGAAGCAGTTCAAGGGGATTAATTGGGAACAGGTCATATTCACAAGCACCCGAATTTTACTTGTTCTGTTGTTGGCATGGTTGGGCATGGTTATTTTGCGCAAGATATTAAGCCAACTTGAACAACGTCTGCTCAAGCAAAGTAAAATAGCAGGAGAACCACCTTCGGAGTCCGAAAAAAGGGTGGAAACCTTAATTCGCCTCATAAGACAGGCTGCCCTTATTGTCCTGTGGGTAACCACAATCCTTATTTTACTAAAAGAGATAGGTATTGATGTCGGGCCGATACTCGCCAGTGCCGGTATTATGGGACTCGCGGTCGGTTTTGGGGCACAGAATCTGGTCCGGGATTTTATTTCAGGGTTTTTCTTTATACTTGAAAATCAAGTTCGTGTTGGTGATGTCGCCATAGTAAATGGCACTGGTGGTCTGGTCGAAAGAGTTAATTTCCGGACCATTGTATTGCGCGACTTGGGGGGAGTTGTGCATATTTTCCCAAATGGCACGGTCACGACACTCAGCAATTTGACCAATGATTGGTCTGCTTATGTATTTGATATCGGTGTTGCATATAAAGAAAATACCGACAAGGTTATTGAGGTAATGGATAGAGTTGGTTCTGAAATGAAAGAAGATGAAATAGTTGGGTCCTTTATGCTTGAAGAACCAGAAATTTTTGGAGTAGATAAATTTGACAACTCTGCTGTTATTATTAAAGGCAGAATCAGGACAAAACCCATCCGCCAATGGCAGGTGGGCCGAGAATATTTGCGCAGAATCAAGTTGGCTTTTGATAATGCTGGGATCGAGATACCCTTTCCACACCAAACCCTCTATTTTGGCGAAGCGAGTAAACCAATTGAAGTAGCTCTTTTGGAAAAGCTGAAAGGAGAAAAAGTAGTCGCCTGATTTTCAGAACTTCCACGGCCTTCAGCGGTTCAGAATGTGAAATTTTGGAATACTACAGGTTCTCTATGGCAATAAGGGGATGCCGGACAAGGCGGTTCTCTTGACGCCGAGGGGTAAAATTCCGGTAAATTCCCGGGACACCTACCTAATTATCGGAATCGCAGTGGGGGGTGCACCAGGCGCCGCGGTCACCAGTACCTCACGCGGGCCCGCCCGTTTGAACGGCTTCGGCCACTGCAATGCCCTCGAACTTGCTTGAAGCCCGGCTGGGCGCCCCTCTTGGCTTGGCGTTCAGTTTGATGAAACAATGTTATACCATCAATTAAAAGTGGATGTTTGGTCCGCAGGCGAGGATGAGCCAATGAAGAAAGACAAATTTATCGCTAAGACAGCTGCAAAAATATTTGCTGAAATGTTTGCCAACCCCGAAAAGGATCCAAGTGCGGCAATTGCTGTTGATCGGGCAATCGAGATCTGGGAACAGCTGATTGCTAAAAATATAATAGACCCATTTGAGAACTAGTCGGAAAGGGGGGAGGGCCCGGGGCGGGGTAGTGAGGGTGTTTATTTTATTCAGCCCTCTGCCACCGGGGTGATATCATACCGCGCAAGCCCTTACAGGCCAATCCTTATCCTCAGCAATTTCCTGGTCGGCTGGCTCTTTTCATTTGCGTGTTCTCTGAGGTTGAAATGGACTTTATTGCTATCCCTGCCGAACAGACTACGGCTGTGACGGATGCCGTTTTGGCCGTCATGGCAATGGCCTCTGCACTGTATTTGGCCCGGATTTCACCGCAAAACAGCTGGAAGGCAAGGCTGTGGGTTTGGTTTTTTGGTTTGCTGGCTTTGGCGTTTCTTTTGGGTGTGGTCGTGCACGGCTTTAAACTATCCAAAGTGATTCAGGCATACCTCTGGCAGCCCCTTTATCTGGTTCTGGGCCTGGTGGGGGCGATCTTTATGATCGCTGCCCTGCATGATATGTGGGGAGAGGCCATGGCCCGGCGGGCATTGCCGATAATGGTAGTTGCCGGGGTAGGATTTTTTGGCATCACCGTGGTTTGGCCCGCTGGTTTTCGGGTGTTTATTATCTACGAAGTTGCGATTATGCTCTTGGCGCTGGGGGCTTACCTTTGGCTGGCCTATGGTGGTCAGCTTGAGGGCGCTTGGTTGATGGCCGGCGGGATTTTGGTGACCATTATTGCGGCCTGGGTCCAGGCCAGCAATGGTATTGCTTTCACCTTCATCTGGTCATTCGATCATAATGGCGCTTACCACCTGATCCAAATGGTTGGCATTGTGTTGCTCGTGGTAGCTCTTCGCAAGGGGCTGCTTTCCCGTGATTAAGCTTGCCGTTGCTGGGCCGGCCTCTTCGCTTTGCCGTTATGCAGCAAGAATTTGAAAACGCTAATTATTCAATAGGCACACTTTGGTGGGCAAGCATTGGCCACGCTTCCCCGCTTGACTGTAGGGTGACGGATGAAGGCAGTGTGATGGTAAACTATGGGAATTCCCCAGCCAAATCATGCACTCGTCTATCGTCCTCGTGGCGAGGCGGTATGGCTCCAAACATCATCTCCATTGATCCACAAGCAAGTAGCAAACTTCAGTGAACTTAAAACGTGGGTAATATCATCCGAATCTGACGGGCCTGTTTGGGGGAGATGGTAAGGCTACGGTCCAGCCCATTATCAAGGGTGACGGTAAGTACCATTTGTATATTGCCGCAAACAGAGAAAGAGAACCTGAAAATACCTATTTTACCGACTGTTATTTTGTCATCGGGGATGAGTAATGCCTAGCCTTAACTATCTCCCCCCCCCCCATTCCGCCCTGGGCGCCCAGGGGCCGGGAAAGGGACAAGGCAGACGCTCCCTGACCAGATCAGCTCGATTGCAATCAGCAATAAAAAAGGCGGCGGAGAACTTAATCTCCGCCGCCTTTTTTTGACTCTTTGCTGACCTGCTACACGGGGAGTGCCAAGGGCCGGGGCCCAATTAAGCCGCTGGAAAATGTGATTCTACCCCGCCCCTTGTGGTGAGATGTCTATCTCTCACTGCCGGGACAGCACACACTTGCCGTCATGGGGGATGGCAATCTCTTGGCGGATAAAACCAAAGGCCTTGTGGTCAAAGCGGATGACAAAGCCGCCCGCTGACTGGCCCCAGGTGCCGTTCCCATAGTTTTTAGAGTAGGCGTCACATTGCAGGCCAAGATAGAGGACCAGTTTCGTTTTCTGCATATCAACGCTGCTCGCCTTTTCCGGGAAATATTTTTCATGCTCAGAGGTCAACACCGCGCCATGTTCGTTGTATTCAGCGCTATACATGTCGCCGTCAGCGGAATAGAGTGACGAGGCTGAGGTGTTGCCGGCTGTCAAAAAGAGTAAAAACGCCAATAAAGGTAGAAGTTTGGTCATCGAATCCTCCTCGGAATGGGATTACCTGTCAATATCACTGCTGGATCAGCGCTTCCCGCGATGGGCCAAGTAACAGGTAATCTTTTTACAGGGATAGCCTGCGCGGGGTTTGCCGAGGAAAAGGGGCACAATGGGCCGCAACGTCGGCATTCTGCCACTCGCCTTTCTCTACAGACAAGGACGCCTCGCTGATTAAAAATTTTTAGTCATCATTAGCATGCATCACGGCTCTTTGCTGCAGGTTTTATCTAAAAATCGTGCCCCATTATCGCCAAGCCGCTGATCCCAGAGCAAAGAGGGGCACTCCCCTGTTTCTATCCCCCTTGGTATGCCGCTGTGAGGGGTTTTGCCCATTCAGCCCTGGGTGAGTCGGGAGCCGGAAAAGGAGCATAACAAACTGCGGCCACCAAAGAATCAAGCCTGGCAACCAGGTTAATAATAAATAAAAAAAACTGCGGAGAGCTAAATCTTCACCGCTTTTTTGTGCTGCTCACCTTAAGCATTGATCGCGAACAGCACATGCTTATTGCGCCCCGAAATCCACCATCTTGATAAATTTGGATCGATATTCGTTGGGCCGCATGGTGGTATGCTTGATAAAGATTTTACGGAAGAAAGAGGTGTCTTCGTAGCCGACTTTATAGCTGATCTGATCAA
>JBFFNX010000251.1:0-4415 GCA_041562995.1 Desulfurivibrionaceae bacterium | reverse complement strand
GCAAAAGAACTGATGTCAAGAAGGTCAAAGACCTGGTTGCGCAGAATCCGGTATTTGGTGATCTCGTTATTTTTTTTAAGCAGTCTGACTATGGTTCGATTGGTTGGCGAAAAAAGACATGTCGCCAGGGGTGCGGTCAGAGAGGCGAAGGGTCCTTGCTGGTCAAGCAGGGAAAATATGGTGTCGGAGAGAATGGCCATGATACGTTTCAGAATCCGGTAAAATGTAAGGGGCCCCCCTTTTTCCACGGGTTGTGGGGGGGGAGCGTATATCCTGATGTTCAAGAAATTGCGAAAAGTGTGCCACAGTCATGGGCTGGGTTGTCTATTTATGGTAACTGTCGAGTGGGGCGGCGTTTGCGGGCCATTTGGGTTTGTTGGCAGGCGGTTGCTGGCTTACACTAATGTAATTTTGCATGTTTTACGTCTGACATTTTTGTGAAAATGGTCTGTTTCTGCCTGGGGCACTTTGGCCAAGGGTTGTGTCTTTGCTGCTCAGGTGAGTTGTGGTGGCGTTATCCTAAGCAGAGTATCCTGCTGACCTTTGCCGAAAACAAAGCATGTTGCCAGGTGCTAACAGTACAAGAGTGGGCTCTGCATTTCTCCAATTATAAAAAAAGGTATGCATTATGATCACCCTTTTGTCCCCCTCCAAGGGTCAGGACTTTTCGACACCGCCCCTCACGAGGCGGATTACGACGCCTTTTTTTATCAAGGAGTCAGCCGCGCTCATCGCTGAACTGAGGAAGCTGGACAGCCATGGGCTTCAAGAATTGATGGTGATAAGTGAAAAAATTGCCAATGTCAATGTCGGGCGTTACCGGGACTTTCAACTGCCCTTTACTCTAGGAAACAGCAAGCAGGCCCTGTGCGCCTTCAGCGGTGATGTCTATGGGGCCATGGATGTGGGCCTCTATGGGGCGGAGGATTTCGACTATGCCCAGGATCATCTCCGCATCCTTTCTGGGCTTTACGGCTGCTTGCGGCCCTTGGATCTGATCCAGCCCTATCGTTTGGAGATGAAGACCAAACTGGCTAACAAGCGTGGGCCAGATCTCTATAGATTCTGGGGAAATCGTATTACCGAAAACATTAATGCTTCCCTGGCAAAGCATGAGCATAAGGTGGTGGTAAATCTCGCCTCCAATGAGTATTTCAAGGCGGTGAATAAAAAGATACTGGCCGGCCAGTTACTTACTATCCATTTTAAAGAAATAAAGGAGGGCAAGGCCCGGGTGGTGGCTATTTACGCCAAGCGGGCTCGGGGCATGATGGCGGATTTTATCATCAGGCAGAAAATCGATGAGCCGGGAGCTTTGCGGGATTTCAGCTGTGGTGGCTATCGCTTTGATGGCCACCAGTCGGATCAGGAGCACTACATCTTTGTGCGGTCTCAGCCCCTATAGGATTTCCGGCAGCGGCAATATTCGTAGGGGGGGTGCTGCCATGTTGACATGACACCTTACTCGGCTTCAGAATGGGCCGCTGACAGTTCATTTTTTACCGCACGTCCCAGCTGGACCATGGTGTAGGGCTTTTTGAGATATCGGCCGGCGCCAAGTTCGAGAGTTTCTTTGACAGCCTCACTTTGTGAAAATCCACTGACTATAATCGCCTTTTGGCCCGGGTGCAGAGCACTGATCCGGGCATAGGTCTCTTTGCCGTCAATGCCAGGCGCCATAATCATGTCGAGAATCACAAGGTCAACGGTGTGTCCTTGTATGTACTCCAGAGCCTTTTGCCCTGATGGAACCGTGTGCACCTGGTAGCCTAGGCTCGTGAGGATTTTTTCGCAGATAAGACGCTGTTGTTTCTCATCATCCACGACCAGGATCCTTTCGCCGTTGCCCTGGTAATCAGCAAAGTTTTCGGCGCCGACAGGGACATCGGCTTCTTCATCGCAGGACGGGAAGTAAAGTTTAAAGCAGCTCCCCTGTTCTGAACTTTCAGCAATGACCACCCCGCCATGGTCCTGCATGGTATTCCAAACCACGGCGAGGCCAAGACCCGTGCCGCTGCGGCCCATAATCTTTTTAGTAAAAAATGGTTCAAAAATACGATCGAGATCTTCGGGGGAGATCCCTGGCCCATCATCGCAGACAGCGATGACAATGTATTTACCGGCGGTAATATCATGTTCAAGGGCAAAGTAGTCATCCACGTCTTCGGCGCTGGTGGCAATGGTAATGGTCCCCTGTTCATTGATCGCCTCTGCCGCATTATTTGCCAGGTTCGTGATCGCCTTCATGATGTGGACACCGGAGCAGCGGATGTTCTTGAGATCGGCTGCCAGGGTGGTGTGGATTTTGATATGGGGATGGCGGCGGCACAGCTCGTTGTATTCCGCTGAACGCAGATACGAGTTGATGAAATGATTTGGCTGGGCGATCTCGGTGGCCTTTGCCACGCCACGGGCCACAGTGAGGAGGTCTGCCACCACGGCCGCGGCCCGGGTGCCTGACTCTTTGATGGTCTCCAAGGGTTTGCGCAAGGGGCTGTTCGCCGGCAACTGCATGAGGAGGAATTCTGGATAACTGACAATGCCTGAGAGGATATTGTTCAGGTCATGGGCCACACCACCTGCCATCAGGCCGATGGCCTCCATTTTCTGGGCGCGGTGGAGTTGATCAGCCATGGCACTTTGGCTTTCCTGCGCCTCTTTTAAGGCCTTGAGGTCCACATCGACACAGTAGATCTCAGGCTCCCCGTCAAAATTGTAAAACAGGGTGTGGCTGGAAAAGACATAGACTGGCTCGCCGTTTTTATGGCGAAGGGTAAGCTCGGATGAAGGGACGGCAATATCTAAATCAAGCCAGCTGTCAATGGCATTAATAACCCCTGATCGCATTTCAGGCGGGATGATGAGATCTTCAAGCTGTCTGCCAAAGGCCTCCTCTTCGGTATAACCGTATAAGAGCTCACTGCCCTTGTTCCAGAGCACCACCTTTCGATCTTTGTCATAGCCCTGTACCGCAATTTTAGGCAGGTCGTGAACCAGGAAGCGAAAGCGGTTTTCGCTGGCGCGCAGGGCCTTTTCAGATTTCGTTCGTTCGGTGATCTCCTTGAGCAGGGCGCCCATGACCTTGCCAAAATAAAAATAGACGACAAAGAGGGTCATTATCAACATCAAGGCACTGAAGAGAAGCGATTCGAGAAGAAAGGCCTTTTTGCCCTCAATGGCCTCAGTGATGTCCTGGAGGACGAGAATGCCGCCAATTGTCTGTTGTTGGAAGTTTTTAAAGATGGGCCGGCAATGGAGAATGTAGCTGCGGCCGTTAAGGCCCAGCCGTCGAGAAGGTTCACAAAATGTGATATCGGCAGGGAGCTGGTTGAAGAGGTCATTGGCGCCTTGGGTAAGCACCTGAAAATTGTCAATGAGGCGAAGACGGTCCTTGTCAAAGAGAAAGGCCTTTGCAAAGAAATCCTTATTGAAATAGGTGGTGGCCTTCAGGTTATGTTTGGTGGTCAGGAGTTCCAGGAGCTGATGGGCGACAATGCCAAATTCAAAGGCGCCGACATAAACGCCCTGGTGGAAGACCGGTTCGGCAACGCGAAAAAAAGCGCCGTAACGGCCAATTTCAAAGCCGGAGGTCGGTTCATGGTGTTGGTTGACGTAGGCGATCATCGGCCGGATCCGGCGAAGGTCGTCGTCATAGAAATCAGGTTTGTGAACGCGCAGGAAGGTCTTGCCATCCGGGAGGTGGAAATGCATGATTTTGAAAAACTTGTTTTCACGCTGCAGGGCTTGGTATTTAGGCATGGCCAATGTGAGGAGCAATTGCCGGTCTCGGGCCGCAAAGGCCTCAATGATCTCCGGACTGGTCATGAGTAAGTTTTTGATGCGGTTGCGGTAGGGGGAGAAAGAAAAGGTCTCCATGGTGGCGATAGAAGACTGCAGGTCAGTCTCGGCTGTCTTGATCTGCTGATCCAAGATATGGGCGTGCTGGCGCGTTCCTTGCCAGACCAGGGAAATGGCAAGCAGAGTGATGATGAGACTGACAATGAGAGTAGCCTTATGCTTTTCGTTCATAGTGCCCAAGGTGCCTTTACGGAGAAGCTCAGCTACAATGTGTTGCCGCATTAACTGAGACCAATATCTTATAGAGTATCTGAACAAACAAGGCTATTTGTCAAGAAAGGAGAGCCCCACAAGGTGGCCGGTGCCTAGTTTCTTTACCGGTCGAGGAGGAAGGCGTAAGGGCAGAGATTGTTAAAGGGTGGCAATCCAGGTCATAAGGCTTTTAAGGGCGAGCTGGCTGCGGAATGCCGCCTTGTCTTTTTTTGAGATGCGGGAGCTGCGGCGGCCCTTGTTGGGCAGGGGCGGCAGTTCAGGCAGGCTGGCCCGGAAGGCCTTTTTGTCAAGGGGGGGGAAGAGGCTGTAGTTAATATTTGAAGGCTGGAAATGCTTACTGATCG
>JBFFNX010000250.1:0-4419 GCA_041562995.1 Desulfurivibrionaceae bacterium | reverse complement strand
GAGTTTACAAGCTTTATCAAGCCCATGCCAAGACGAGCTGCGGACATTGACAGCCCTCTCCGTCACCCTTATATTTTAATTTTTGTTTCTGTTCGTTAATATTCTAAGCAGACCTCAATCCTATGACTGAATCTCTTCTTTTTCGCGTGGTCTTCGAATCCTGGGATATGCTCCTGGAGGCCTCACCCTACATCCTCTTCGGGATATCCTTTGGCGGCCTAATCAAGGTATTCATGCCCACCAATTTTATTGCCAAACATTTAGGCAAGGGGAAATTTTTGCCGGTAGTTAAGGCTGCCCTTTTCGGTATCCCCCTCCCGCTCTGTTCCTGTGGGGTCCTGCCAGCCGCTGCCGGCCTTAAAAACCAGGGAGCAAACAACGGTGCGACCGTCGCGTTCTTGATATCCACCCCTGAATCCGGGGTGGATTCCATCTCCATCACCTACGCCCTACTGGATCCTCTTCTCACCATAGCCCGCCCCATGGCAGCGCTGATCACGGCCCTTTTTGCCGGCTTTGCTGAAAACATTGTTAATCCGCCCCCAAAGACTGCCCTAAAAGCTCCCATCATTCTGCCCATGGCCGGCCAGCCATCGGCCTTAGGAGATAACCCGTTTAACGGGGAACGACCTGCCTTTTTTCAGGAATTAAGGCAGGGCATCAAATATGCTTTTTTAGAACTCTGGGGTGATATTGCCCCTTATTTCTTCCTTGGTATCCTGATGGGTGGTGTGATCACCGCCTTGATACCGGATGACTTTCTGAAGTCCTATCTTGGTGGCGGCCTCCCCTCCATGCTCCTCATGCTCCTTGTCGGCATCCCCATTTACATCTGCGCCAGCGCCTCGACCCCCATTGCCGCAGCCCTTATTCTAAAAGGGATCAGTCCGGGAGCCGCCCTGGTCTTTCTCCTCACAGGCCCGGCCACCAATATCACCTCTCTCTCCGTTCTCGTTGGTCTTTTAGGCAAACGAGCGACAAGTCTCTACCTCTTGACCATCGCCCTCTTTGCCGTATTGTTCGGTCTGGCCATAGACCAACTCTACAGCATGCTCAATCTTGATGTCCGGGCCATAACCGGTAAGGCTGCAGAGATCATCCCCTATGGAATTCAGTTATTAAGCGCCCTGCTGGTGATTACCCTTTCCATCAAACCGGTATGGCAGACCATGCAGAGGAAATGGCGCAAAAAATGATGTGCTGATTCTATATGGAGATGGTCGGCGGCAAAGAATTTGCCTATTATAGAGGGGTGTGTGGAAAAGAGCTTTTGCAAAAGGAGCTTACTTTCCGTTTTTCCAAACCTTAAGACCAATCTTATACACTTCTGAACGCCTTCCCCCCAGATCATTACTGATCTTCTGGACAGCGTCTTTCATGGACAGGCCCTGCTGGCGCAAGGACGTCAAGAGCTCAGGGATATCATCCCTGTCAACGCTATTCGTCACCTTGCTCCCTTCAACAATCATGACGATTTCGCCCTTCACAACAGGCCGAGAGGCCAGCACTTCACAAAGCTCACTGACAGTGCCAAAAAGCACCTCTTCATAAATCTTGGTAAGTTCACGGCCAAGACATATTTTTCGATCACCCATAATATCGAGGATATCAGTCAAGGTGGCGATGATTCGCCGCGGCGATTCATAGAGGACAAAGGGCAGGACATCGTAAACATGACTTTGCAGAACCCTACAGCGCTGACCCGACTTGGCTGGAAGAAATCCGAGAAAGGCGTACCCTTCATCCGCAAGTCCGGAAGCGCTGACCAGCGTCGTTACCGCCGACGGCCCAGGTAAGGGACACACCGTGATACCATGCTCATGGCAGAGACGAACTAAACGGGTTCCCGGATCAGAAATGGCTGGCGTGCCGGCGTCAGAGACCAGGGCGACATTTTTGCCATTTTCAAGTTCTACCAGGAGACGCTGCCCCTGTTTTGCCTCCTGCCCCTTATAATAACTTTGCAATGGGGTGGAAATTCCCAGATGACTCAAGAGCTTTCTCGTGTGCCGGGTGTCTTCAGCGGCAATTAGATCTACCTCGGCAAGGACACGGCTAGCACGGATGGAAATATCATCCAGATTGCCAATGGGGGTCGGAACGACAAATAAGGTGCCTGAACTAGCCAATGTCTATGCCCTAGCCTGATTTTTGGGCAGGATGACAGTAAACAGGGTCGGATTTGCCAGCCCTGTAATTTCGATTTCTCCACCCATGTCAGTAACTATTTTTTTGGCCAGATAGAGCCCCAGCCCATGATGGCCCGGAGTGGCGGAAACAAATTCCTGAAAAATGGTATCCTGCAACTGCACAGGCACGCCTACACCATTATCCTCAACCTCAATAACAACCTTATCGTCTCTCATAAAACAACGCAGAGCAAAACAGGCCTCATGGCCAATATTCTTCTCCATCGCCTCCATGCTGTTTTCCACAAGATTGGCAAGGACCACACTCAGCCCAAAGGCCTTTTCGCCAAATGGAACCTCAGCCTCAACAACAATATTTTTCTGCACCTTGTGTTTGAAAAACATATTCGACTGAAAAAAAGAAACCACATTATTGATTAAAGGGCTGAGAGTGACTGAACCCGTCTCAACCGAGGAGAGGTTGAGATCAACAGTATTTTTAAGAATTTCTTGACTAAGAAGAACCTTTTCTTCAACCTGAACAAGAGTCTTTTGCCTTTTTTGCAACAATTCAATGGTTTGAGTAATTTTGTCACGGGCAACATCATTATCCACACAGTCAAGGGCTTCAGTAAGAAGCCTGTCCGCCTTGACAAACATCATTGCAAAGAGCTCTGACTGCATGGAAAAAGCCTGCACAACGCCATTAAGATTATGGATAGTCCCTTTAAAAAATCTACCAACTCGAGCAGTTTGACATTGGGCAAGATAGGCATCTTCCCAGGCAGTCAATAATTCGGCAGGACTCATGGAGGACATATGGTCACCTAGTAGTAGCTAAGAAAAAAAGTTAAAATATTAATACGTTATACAACTAATACACTAAACGCCTCAACCACTTAATCGCACCCGCTTAAAACCGCTGTCATCTTGGGCAATAAAAGGAAGCACCAAGAAGAGATCATCAGACAACAAAGGCGATTTGAATTTATGCAACTCCAGACGTAGACGAATCAGAATGGAGCAGCCAAACACAACATCATCACGGGCAAGAGAGCTGACACGCCTAACAGGTACAGCTGTGGATAAGATAATTAAAAAAATACTAAAATTATAAAGATAAAAAGAAGATTACGTCCTGACAATGCTATTGAATTCCATAAAAAGAGTATATGATGTTTTTTTATAGACCAAAGTACTATTCCATAAAAAAAATTCAACCCGCGAAAGAAAGATTATCTTTTGCACAACAAGGAGTGCCCATGAAGACTTTATTGTTTGCCTCTTTACTTGCATTAACCGCCAGCACTGCACTGGCCATGGAGAACCAAAAGACTGTCTGTACCCACGGTAGTCAGCAACGAATTATCGAAATCGTTTACACAGGTCAAGGTGAGGTTCCTTGTGAGGTCCATTACACCAAGGACTCGGGAACCCAAGTATTGTGGCAAGCCCAGGGAGAGGCTGGTTATTGTGAGGAAAAAGCCGCCGCGTTTATTGAGAAACAAAGGGGCTGGGGCTGGACGTGTGAAACGGTCAACGAAATCATGATCGACAGTACCGACGAAATTGTAATCGACACTACCCAGTAATATCCCTTTTCTTTACCAAATAGCACGCCAAAAAAGATTCATCACGGGTTACCGTGGTGTCTCTGGGTTTAAGTATTTTTATTTTGTGATTACCACTGAAATTCAGCAACACAAGAGGTGGCGCACTAACGAGTTGATATATCGGCAATACTTCTGATCAACATAGTCATTGTCGCGAATGCGGGAGATAAGCGTAGAATTCGATCCAGGCGGCCTCATCAAATCCTCCGGATCCCCGCTTTCGCGACAATGACGGGCAGAAAGGCTGACGATTAGTGGTAATCAAATTCTATTTTGCTTTTCCCCCAGCCCCTGAGCGAACTGGAAGTTGGGCAAGGCGAAGAGCATTGCAGCATGTCTGAGCGCAACCGAGTTTCTGCAATGCCGCCTTCAACAGCGGAAGGCCAGGGCTGTTCGTGGTGCCCTTTTCGTAGCTCTGCTGCTGGGTCGTTTTTTGGCAAGCAGCAAGCGAAGTGGCTAAAAATGAACAAAACAACACACGAAACAAGAAAATAAATACAGGGAATAGACCATCTTCACGGTAAGCCGTGATAAACAAAAAAAAGGGCTTATCAGTTAACCTGATAAGCCCTTTTATATAGAAAAAATTCGGCGACGACCTACTCTCCCACACAGTCACCCATGCAGTACCATTGGCGCTGAAGAGCTTAACTACCGTGTTCGGAATGGGAACGGGT
>JBFFNX010000249.1:0-4456 GCA_041562995.1 Desulfurivibrionaceae bacterium | reverse complement strand
GAAGGAGCGGATACGGATATAGCCGTAGCCGGGTTCCAGTATCTTGGCCTTGACGCTGAGCAGGGGAATATTGGCACGGGTGAGGGTCACCTCTTTCAACTCGGTCCAGCCCTCGCGGTGGATGGAGATGGTGACGTCCGTCCCCTTTGGTCCACGCAGGCGTTTGACGGCGTCCATCAAGTTCATATCCTTGGTGGACTCATCTTCAATTTTTAAAATTTTATCGCCAGCCTTAAGCCCCTTTTTAAAGGCAGGAGTGTCATCGATGGGGCTCACCACGGTGAGGATACCATCCTTCATGGTGATTTCGATACCTATGCCAGAGAAGCTGCCCTTTGTTTCAATTTGCAGATCCTTGAAATCATCAGGATCCATATAGGATGAATGGGGATCAAGGGAGGTCAACATACCCTTGATAGCACCCTCAAGGAGCTTCTTGGCCTCGACATCCTCAACGTAATTCTGTTGAATCATGTGGAGAATGGCAGTGAATGTTTCCAGGTTCTGGTAGGTGTCCTGGGTCTCGGCAATGACCCTGGAGTCACGATCCCAGAGAGGCAGAGTCGCCACGGGCAGAAGAAGAATAACAACAAAGAGCAGCCTCTTAGTGATGGAATTGCCTGATTTCATGGAAAGCCTTACCGTAATTTTTTGGAAATTGTTAGTGGTGCTGTCCTTAAAAAGGGCACCGGAATAAGGAAAAACAGCATGAATAATAACATGGATAACAGAGGACGACAAAAGGTAATTTCTATTATTGGCCAGCCGGGCATATTCCCAGGGCCGGGATGAGAGGAGGCCACAGTATGCTGATCAGGGCTTTGTCTCTAGGCCAGGGGCCATAACAATAAAGGTAGGGTCAAGCCAGGCAAGTGGATCCTCCGCCGCTGTTTTGAGACGAATTTCCAGATGGATGGCGCCTTGCAACTGGCCGACATGATCGGAGGCCATGGCAATTTCGTCACCTTGGCTGACGATATCTCCGGGTTTGACCAGGAAATTGGCCATGCCGCTGGTCATGGTGTAGTAGCCGTCAGTGTGGCTGATGATGATCATCTGACCATAGCCTTTGACAAACCCGGTATAAACCACCTTGCCTTTAAAGGTGGCACGGATAAGGGCTCCTCGGCCGACATTAAAATCGACGCCAGAGGAGGGCTGCGCTTCACCAGCCAGGGAGGCGGCATTATCGCCAAACAGGCTTATTAATGTTCCAACCACCGGGGGGGGCAAGAGACCCTTTTGGCCGCCAAAGCCACGCATCCAGCCAGGCTTACGTTTTTTATGAGGTTCGAGCGGGAAGGCACCGATCATCCATTCCTCTTTTTGCTGATGGGCAATTTCCGCCTGCTTCTCGAACTCTTCCAGCCCGGAGAGAAGGGCCTTGGCAGATTCCTCAAGCACGTCGGCCGCATTTCTGTAGAGGTTCTTTTCGGCCTTAATACGGCTGAGCAACTCTCGGCGTACAACCTTGGTCTCGGCAAGAAGCAGTTGCTGCTCTTTGGTTTGATTCATGGCCGCTTCCAAGTGGGCCTGTTGTGCTTGGTGGGATTTTCTGGACTCTTCAAACTCGATGAGTTTGCCGCGAAAACGTTCGATAAGGGCCTGGTCATGGCGCAACATATGGCGGTAATACTCATGGAAGTTGACAAGCTCAGGCAGGGTGGCCGAGGAAAAGGTGATGTTAAGGACCCCGATGTCGCCCATGCGATAGTAAGCGGCCAGTCTTTTTTCGGTTTGCCGGGCCAGGATACCTTTTTCCCCTTTGAGAACGTCAAAGGCTGCCTGCATTTCTTCGGTTTTTAGCTTTTCAACCTGCAACTGATTATAGAGATCGACCAGGAGGGTGCTTTCCTCAATAATTTTTCCGTCGAGTTCAGCAAGCTCATTGAGGAGATTCTCTTCCTGTTGGCGTGTCTGCTCAAAATTCTCCTGCTGTTCCAGCAGGCCTTGCTGGACGCGACCCAGTTTTTTCTTATGCTCAAAGAGGTCCTGCTCGGCAATACGAACAGCCTCTTGCAGCCCTAAATCATCGATATGCTCATAGGCCAAGGCAGGGCCGACAAGGACGATGCCTTGGAGCAGGGAGATGAGAACAGCCAGACGTATGGGCTTTTGCAGAAAACAGCAAGTCATGGGTGGCTTATACCTTCAGGTATTTTCTGATGGAAATGACACTGCCACTTGAGCAGAGAAGCAGAGAAATGACAAATATGGTGCCGATGTTAGCCATAGGCAGAAAGGAGAGTTCAAAAATATTCATAAAACCTGGTCCGGAAAAATGGTTTTTGATCCATTGGAAGAGGAAAAAGAGAGAGAGCAGGCCGCTGCAGGCCCCAAACAGGCCAAGCAGAAAGCCTTCGACAATGACCGGCCCACGGATATAGCGGTCTGTGGCGCCGAGAAAGCGGAGGATCTCCAACTCCTCCTGGCGCGATTCCAGGGTTAGGCGGATGGTGTAGGAAACCATAAAGACGGAGGTGAGAATCAGAAGAGTCCCGCTCAAAATGACAATGATGCGCAGGAGACTGATGAAATAGCCGAAGCGTTCGATCCACTCTTGACCATACTGAACCTTGACGGCCCCAGGCAGACTCGCCAGATAATCACTGAACTCCTTTATCCGGGTAAGACTCTTTAAATTGTTGGAGGGAAAGATCTCCACCGAGTAGGGCAGGAAAGAAGGGTCAAGATCCTCCAATACATCACTGTCATGGCCGAGCTGCTTGCTCAGGCGGGCAAAGGCCTCTTCCCTGGAGATAAAAACGATCTTATCTACCTTGTCAAAATTGGTTATTTTCTTTTTGAACTCCTGCTCGAAGGCTGCTGGTACCTCTTGCTCAAGGTAAACAATGAGGCGCAATTCGTTGCCCAAGCGGCTGCTTGCCTTCTGCATATTGACATAGATCAAAAAGAAGAAGGAGAATATGAGCACGGAAAGGGAGACCGTAAACAGGGTCATTACCTGGGAGGTCCAGCCATGGCGAGAGTTGCGGGCCAGCTGACCGATTATAAATGATATATGGCGCATAATGACTTTCTCGTTAGAGACCGAAGTTTACCTGGATGATGTCCTGAAGTTGGCCATTTTCCAAGTTGACAATACGATGGGTCGATTTTTTCCAGATCGATTGGTCGTGGGTGGCGATGATAATGGTCGTTCCCTCCTCATTGAGACGGTTGAAGAGATTCATAACCAAAGCTGTCGCCGCTGGGTCGAGGTTGCCGGTGGGTTCATCGGCCAAGATGAGGGGCGGCTTGTTGGCGCAGGCCCGGGCAATGGAAACCCGCTGCTGCTCTCCCCTGGAGAGCTTGCCTGTCGGAGTATGGATTTTGTCAGCCAGACCGAGGTTGGCCAAAAGTTCCATCACCCGTAGTTTGATGTCCTTGGGGTTTTCATAGCGGACCTCCATGGCCAAGGCAATATTTTGATACACCGTCTGCTTATTGAGCAGTCTGAAGTCCTGGTAGGCGACGCCAATTTGTTGACGCATTTTCTGGAGATCGTGGCCGGAGAGTTTGCTGATATCCTTTTTGTTCATCTCGATCAGGCCCATGGTGGGTTTTTCGAGAAAACAGAGAAGCTTGAGCAGGGTAGTTTTGCCGGCGCCACTGACGCCGGTGAGAAAGACCATCTCTCCATGGCCCACCGACAGGGAAACCTCATCAAGGGCCATGATGTCAGGGGGATAGGTCTTGGTAACTTTAACAATGTCGAATAATGCCGTATTAAGGGGAGACGCTGTGTCAGATGTCATAGATGAAGTCAGTTGAAAAAAAGGTGCAGTATGAAAGGGGCTACTTTCCGTTTAACTTATTGAAATAATGTAAAAAAAAGCTTATTGTGCCAGAATTATGACACTTAGGGTGGCGCAGACACCTGTTGGCGGTGTTAAAAAAATTGACACCCATGGCCGCTTATTATATACCAGATTTTAGGAATAAAAGAAAATCATTGAGTTAGCTATCTTTTTTTACACGTAACAGGGCTGAAAGCAGGACTTTATTTAGGCGGTTGTTTCACTGCTTATGGAGGACGATGCCCATACTTTTTCTTTGCTCGGAGATTTTTTAGAGGTTCTCTGGGCGGGGCAGAGTATTTTTTCCCCTGAAGCAGGAATCTTGTCAATCGTTTTAAACCTTCTTCACTCCAAAGTAGGAGATCATGAGCAGCATGTCTACTGAAGCAGCCCCTGCCAAAAAGTCTTCTAAGAAAGCAAAATCCTCCGCCTTCTGCAGTAATATCATTGGCAAAAGTCCCTCAATTTGCAAGGTTTTTTCACTCATTGAAAAGGTGCAGGACACCGACTCCACCGTTTTAATTCAGGGTGAATCAGGTACAGGCAAGGAACTGATTGCCCAGGCCCTCCACTATGGTGGTGACCGGCGGGACAAACCTTTTGTGCCAGTAAACTGCGGCGCCATTCCGGCAGAGCTCCTGGAGTCTGAGCTGTTT
>JBFFNX010000248.1:0-4473 GCA_041562995.1 Desulfurivibrionaceae bacterium | reverse complement strand
AGTGGAGAAATCATGCTTTTTGGGGATGGCCAGTTTGCCATAGAGGTCAAAGCGGTCCATCTGCAACAGCATATCAGTGAGCACGGCCTGCTCATTTTCTTCCATGGTGGTGATATTCTGGCGGATACCGGCAAAGACGGCGAGATTAGCCAGGGCCTGCAACTCCCTATTGCGGCCGTAGGCCTCAATAAGACCGGTAATATTCTTGCGGTGATCCGGCCTGCACAGCACCAGGATAAAGGGCTTTTCCGGATGGTGCCAGAACTTATGGAGCTCGGCCAGCAGCGTCACCCTGGTCTGCTTGACCTCCTGGCTCAGTAACTCGGTATCGAGCTGGGTCTCGTAATAGGGATAGAAGGTGGTCATATCGATGCCGGGCGGGATCACCTCGTAGCTGCCCTTGTTGAAATTATCGTAGAGACCGTACTGTTTATCAATTTCCTGCTGGGTGGAGGTGATGATCTGGTCAGAACGGCTGATGATCTCCTCCTCCACCTGAATACGGGTGTCCATATGATACTGCTTGATGATGTCGCTCTCGGCCATGCCATCAGCCAGCAGTTTCGCCATCTTATTGCGGCCCATGGAATGACCGGTGAAGACAAAGGGGGCATCAAAGGCGTCTGCCAACTCCATGGCCACCATACCGCCATCGGCATAATGGCCGTGAAAGAGATCAGGAACCCGGTTCTCGCTCCTTATAAAACGGATGGTGTTATCGACAAACTCCTGGAGATGGGGCCAGAGCAGCTCCTTGCGGATATAGTGGTGGCCGCCGCAGGCGATGCGCACCAGGCGGGCCTTATCGGAAAGGGGTTCGATAACCCGGCTGTAGTCCTTGGCGACCGCCTTATCATCGATGAGGCGGGTGACCAGGTCAACCTGGGCCACATCCTCTCTTTCCGCCAGGGCCCGGGCAAGTTCCAGGACATATTTGACCTGGCCGCCGGTATCGGCATCGCGGCCCAACTCCTGGCTGGTGCCGCGAATCAGGCCATGAATACTAAAAAGCTGGATATACAAACCATTGTCGTCCATTTTTCTGTCATTCCTCACCACATGAAGGCCGCATGGCCCTGAAAATTATACGCTTCGGAAATTTAGTGTAGCAAAAGGGGGGAGTGAAACGAAAGGAAAAACAGTTTTCCCCAAATATCTTTGTGGCTATAACTGCTTGGAGTAACGAGAAAAAATCTCTCCTCTCCCCCCTCTAACAACAAAAAACCCTGATTCAGCCAGGCTGAATCAGGGTTCAAGAAAAAATCGCCAAGGAAGGGCGGATCAGATGGTTTCCACCCAACCGTAAGGGTCTTCCTTGTAGCCATACTGGATGGCCTGCAGATCATCAAAGAGGCGCTGGGAGAGCTCACCGGTGTTGCCACCGTTAATTTGGCATTCCTGCCCCTTATAATAGAGGGACCCAACCGGCGAGATAATAGCGGCGGTGCCGCTGCCAAAGACCTCTTTCAGTTGGCCCTGCTCGTTGGCGGCAAACACCTCATCAATGGTGATGGGGCGCTCCACAACCTTGAGGCCCCAGTCACGGGTGAGGGTCAGAACCGAGTCCCTGGTAATGCCGGGCAGGATGGAGCCCAACAGGGGCGGGGTGATCAGCTCGTCACCAATGACAAAGAAGATATTCATGGTGCCCACCTCTTCAATGGTCTTGCGGTCGCAGGCATCAAGCCAGAGCACCTGGGTAAACCCCTGCTTCTGGGCCTCAATGGCCGCCATAATCGAGGCGGCGTAATTACCGGCAGTCTTGGCCTCACCCACCCCGCCACGGACGGCGCGCACGTACTTATCGGTGACAAAAATCTTCACGGGATTAAAGCCCTCCGGATAATAGGCACCAACCGGGCTGAGAATAGTGAAGAAGGTATAGCGGTTAGAGGGGCGTACTCCCAGGGCGGCCTCAGTGGCAATCATGGTGGGCCGAATATAGAGGGTGGCACCCGGGGCCGAGGGGATCCACTCCTGATCTAACTCAAGGAGTTTTTTGATACCCTCATAGACCAGATCAATATCCACCTCCGGCATGCACATGCGGTGGGCCGAGCGGTTGAAACGGGCCAGATTATCCTTGGGACGAAAGAGATAAATCTTGTTGTCCTTGCCCCGATACGCCTTCAAGCCTTCAAAAATAGCCTGGCCATAATGCAGGGCCATGGAGGCCGGATCCATGGCAAAAGAACCATATCTTTTGACCGCACTGTTCTGCCAGGCCCCGTCCGCATAGTCCATGACGAACATATGGTCGCTGAAATATTTACCGAAGCCGAGATTGTTTTCGTCCGGTTTGGCCTTGAGCTCAGATTGATCTGCTTTGTCGATTGTGATTGTCATTTTCTTTGCACGCTGAAATTCGTTAGGTTGGCCAGAAAGAGCAAAAAATATAGCTGATTATTTTCACCTTTGAAACAACTTATTTCTCTGCTCCTCGCTCTTTTCAAGGTATAGTTATACTTTTAGCGGTTCAGTACGGCTAGCCACTGGCAATAACAGTATCATATCGGACACTTTTGGTCATGACCCAACGCAGACCGAGCCCCCTGGTGCTCACCTATTTTATTCTGCTTTTTATCCTCTCCATGCTCCTGATGTTGAGGTTGTTGTGGCCCTTCACCTCCATGCTGATTCTCTCCTATTTTCTGTCCTCTATCTCCAAACCGGTTTATGATTTCTTACACGAGAAGATGCCCTCGGCCCTTGCCTCGCTCATCACCTGCGCGCTCATCATCCTGCTCGTTTTCGTGCCGCTGATCTTTTTCGTGGTTGCCCTCTCCTCCGAGGCCTACCATCTCCTCCAGGTCACCAAAGGCACCAATATCGCTGAGACCCTGACCGCCTACGTCCAACACAACCCCTTTTATATCCGTATTGACAACCTGCTGGAGGGCTACGGCTTCCAGCTGGAGATGGGCCAGATATCCAGCGCCCTGTCGGAGTTCGGCACCACCGCCGCCAAATTCATTTACACCCAGGCCTCCATCTGGGCCGGCAATATTCTCACCTTCATCCTCGACTTCATCATGATGATTCTCATCATCTTCTTTCTCCTGATTGAACGGGAGAAGCTGGTGGCGTTTCTCCTCCACCTCTCGCCCCTGCCCAACAACCACGACCTGCTGCTGATGGATAAGTTTGAACGGATTGCCGGCGCCATCCTGGTGGGAAACGGGATCTGCGGGATGATTCAAGGAATTATGGGGGGGCTGGCCTTTGCCTTTCTCGACTTTTCCTCCCCCATTCTGTGGGGCTGTATCATGGGAATCATGGCCTTTCTGCCCATTGTCGGCATCGGTGCCGTCCTGGGTCCAGCCGCCCTCTATCTCATCATCCAGGGCCATATCATCCAAGGTATCAGCCTGGCCCTTTTTTACATCTTCCTCTCCATGGGCGTCGAGTATCTCCTGAAACCGAAACTGGTGGGCGGCCAGGTCCAGATGCACACCATCCTGGTCTTTCTGTCGATCATCGGCGGCCTTGCCGTCTTCGGCATCCTGGGCATTATCTACGGCCCCCTCATTATCACCGCCTTTCTCACCCTGTATGATATCTATATCGACAATTACGAGCGCTACATCACCTGCGAGAATGAGGAGTGCTAACACTTCTTTTCATCCTCACCGGCCCTCCTTTCCAGATTCTTATGCCTGCTGACCCAAAAAATCGCACCACGTGACAAGCCACAGAAGTGTGAAATTATCCCACCTGTGCCGTATGGAATACCATGGCGAGAAATCCAGGAGCCAGCACATGAGATGTCTGCCCTTACCTCTGGCTGTCAGGAAGTTTTAAACTCAAGCCATACCCTGCTCAACCGAAAGAATTAAAACAGCTCATTGTCCAGGATAAGCGAGGAGAGTGACACCATACCGATAAGTTCCCCCCGGTCCTCCACCGGTGCCCGGCGGATCCCGGCCCGGTAGAGCAGGCGGGCCACATAGCGGATATCCATATCAGCGGGTACGGTAATAACCGGTTTGGTCATGATCTCATAGACATTAACATCCTCGGATGAACGCCCGCTGAGAAGAACTCCGCGGATCAAGTCCTGAACGGCCACCAGGCCCCAGGCATCGTCAGCGTGCCGCTTTTCAACGAGCAAGGCCGGCATCTTTTCCCGACGCATCATGGCCCCAGCCTCCTTGGCGGTAGCCATGCCATCCACCTTGACCACCCCTCTGCGCATCACATCACGGGCCCGAACAACAGTCATTTTTTCTGCACTCATGCTTACTCCTCACCATTATAAACTCTTGTGAAGCAGCCTTGCTTCGCACCTGAGCCGCCATTGTTACACCAACAAAGGAACATGCAAGGGTAGCTCTGGTGGGACTATGTTGCGAATAGGGTCTTGCTCCCTTAAAAGTACTGCTCGCGAACCTCTTCCTTAAAACGTTCGATCTGACTGTCAAGGCCGATGACCTGTTCCACCGGCAGCACAAAGGCGATGCCGGTGCCCGGTTT
>JBFFNX010000247.1:0-4524 GCA_041562995.1 Desulfurivibrionaceae bacterium | reverse complement strand
CCAGCTCCACAACCCTCAGTGATGCGGGCGTCGGCGTAGAAATCAATAAAGACAATATCATTATTCTTTCTGGCGTGACGTACCCTTTCAGGAATCATGGCCTTCTGCTCATCCGTGGGAACGATCTGCAACTCCTTACACGCCTTACCCTGGGGGACGGCAATGGCGCACCATGCAAAGGCCGCACCATGATCAATCATGGTGCCGAGGAACTCATCACTGTAGATATGATCAAAATTCTGGCGACTGACCATGGTGGAATAACCAACCAGCACTCCGGCATCACTCAGCTTACGCATGGCGGCAAGGGCACCCTTATAGGCGCCCTTGCCCTTGCGGCCGTCGGTAAATTCCTCAGGGCCGTCAATGCCGATAGCGATGATGGCATTGCCAAGCTTGGCCAGCCTGTCAATCTTCTCATCATCAAGAAGCAGGGCGTTGGTAAAGATCTGAAAACCGACCTGGGGGAATTTCTCAAGGACATCAAAGATCCACGGATTAATAAACGATTCGCCGCCCAGCCAGGTCACCAGGTTGGTGCCGGCCTTGCACGCCTCTTCGATCATCTTCTCCACTTCTTCCTGCTTAAGCTCATCGGTCCGAATGTGGGTCCCGGCATAGCAGCCGTAGCAGCGCAGATTACAGCTGGTGGTGGGACTGATCATCAGGTTGCCAGGAGGCGCCACATTAAACTCGTTATAAAAGGCAAGACGCTTCTTGTAGCCCAGCAGAATACCGCGCAGAAGATAGTTATTAAAGAGCTTGCCACGCACCTTAGGGTTGACCTTTTGCAAGGCCCGTCTCGCTCCGGCAATGCCGGGATGCTTTTCAGCAATAAGCTGACGCATGGCATCAATACCCTTGTCATGCCACTCAATGGAGGTGAGTTTGGCAACGGTATCAACGATGCGCAAGAAATTTTTATCGGAAAGATTGCTGGCAAAGCCAAGGATCTTACTTGAAAGAGAATCAGGAATACTCAGATCAAACATTGAGGCTGCTCCTTAAACGACAAAGGAAAGGGAAAACAACATGTATCAACCAGGTACGCAAAATACGCCATGGAAGGATAAATATCTACCAGAATATGCGGATCTTTTCTAGGTAAGTTTACGATTAAATTTTTCTGCATCGAGAGATGCATAGCTCACCCGGCTGTAGCCTGGCAACAGAATTCTCCCCTTGCTCAGGCGGGCGACAAGAACAGGAAACAATCCTATATAGCAGGAAACAAAGCGTCTCACAAGATGCGGCGAGCGGGTATTGGCGTCAATTGTGGTCAGACAACTGCCATAGCCTGCCTTTTTTAGCAAGAGAGCCATGGAATCACCCGCATAATCAAAGAGATGCGATGGCGCCTGCATAAGATTCAGAGAGCGGGCCAGGCCATTGGAAAATTTCAGCAAGGGAGAGGTGTTAGGATAGCGCAGCACCAGCACCCCACCCGGCTTCAACAGTTTACCGATATTTTTCAGGGTTTGCAGAGGATCAGCGACATGTTCGATGACATAAAACATGGTGACCACATCAAAAAGACCGATATCAACCATATCCTCCACGGCACAGGAGTGGATGGTTCCCAGATTCTTAGCCCGGGCTATCTCGGCCGCCGGTCTGGAGAGCTCAATACCCTCGACCTGCCAATGACGACCGGCCATGGCCTCCAAAAAAAATCCGTAGCCGCAGCCAATATCAAGAAGACGGCCCGGCTCTGGAAAATGGTGATCAAGACAAGCTGCTGAGCTTGCAATGACCGGGGCCATTTCAAAGCCCCAGTCATCGACCTGTTCCTTTGAAAGGGGCAGATATTCCTGATAATGGTCATGAAGATCGTCGGCCGTGGGCTGGGGCCAGAGGGCGAGCAGTCCACAGCCGTGACAGCGATAGTAGGGATAGCCGTTTTCGTGATAGAAGAGATGGGGCTTATCAGCGCCACAGAGATAGCAGCTTATCGGGGGGGAGTCATATGGAGCCATAAAGGACCGCGTGCGCCTCTCTCTCGCATAAATTTGGCCAGGTGTTCAGAACAGCGGATCTGATGGCCCGGAAAGATCCATGTCTTATGAATCCGTGACAATCTATTAATTTCAGGCTCCAGGGGCTCAATTGCCGGCGAAACATAAAATTGCGGCTCGATCATGTCGGTATGGAGGCCAATCACCCCCTCTTGCCGGGCAATATCATAGAGCCTGGTCCCCGGGATGATGCGCAGGCCGGTCATAAAGATGACGGCCGAGGCCCGGGTCTGGGCAAGGTTTCCCACGGTTTCCTGCAGGGTTTCTCTTGTTTCGCCCGGGCCACCCACCAGGATGGCATGGCAAAAGGGGAGTTTCTGGCGATAGCAGATGGCACTTATCGCCAAGACCTCTGGCACGGAAAAACTCTTACCGAGATTTTTGAGCATCACCGGCGACAGGCTGTCCGTCCCAAACTCGACACCAAGGCAACCACTCTCCACAAAAAGGGAGGCCATCTCCGCATCAAAGTTGAGGGGAGCGGTGTAACAGGTCCACTTTAAATCAAGATCAGCCTTGAGCATGGCCCGACAGAGGTCTTTGGCATAGTCAGGCGGGTTATTAAACACCGAATCGACAAAATAGACCTCACGGATGCCCCTCTTGCGGATCTCCTGGAGTTCGGCAACAACCTGGGCAATGGGCCGCATTTTTGGCTGCCGACCTTCGAGTACCGGATAACTACAATAAATGCAAGTAAAGGGGCAACCCCTCTTGGTCTGCACCGTGGCCATCCCGCCGATTTCCTGATAATGCTCCAGGGGAAATTTTTCATGTAAGGGCGTGTACCATTCCGCGCCAGCCATGGTTCCACAGCCCTGAATCACCTCATCACCCTTGCGGATGAGAAGACCTGGAATGGTCTCTGCCTCACCCTTGCCCTGGAGGGCATCAAGCAAGCGAACAAGCACCTGTTCGCCGCTGCCCACCACCCCGTAATCCCCTTGCAGCTCAAGAAGAAGCCGTTCAGCAAAGAGGGAGTAGCCCGGGCCGCCCACAACAAAGACGGCGTCGGTCAAGCTGCGCAGAATGGCGAAAACCTCTTTATAATGGGGGAGATAGGTGGTGGTTTCCGGGTAGGCAACATTATCAACGTTGCGCAGGGAGAGGGCGACCACCTGGGGCCGAAAGCGCGCGATAACAGGGGCGAGATCAGCAATATCCTGCACACAGAGATCAAAGACCTCAAGCTCATGACCCGCTTGCGCCAAGGCCGCGGCAATAAAGGCCAGCCCCAAAGGAAAGGCTGGCTCAGGCAGGATTTCCTTATTAAGTGAAAAAAGCAGGACACGCATCAACTACACCCTCCCCACCAGGACACCAGCAGCCCCACCACCTGGGCTGACTGCGGTGGCAAGAACATGGTCAACCGGCCCTGTCTGGCCGCTATAGAGCTTGGCATAGGGGAGATGACCTGGCAAGCTGTCGCCCAGCAGCCGGCAGGGAAGCTGGCCGCCGCTGACCAGGGTCACTGCCAAGGCGGTGCGCAGCAGGCCAGCGCCCATGACGTTGCCAGTGCCATAGTCGGGCAAGACACAGGGCACCTGGTCACCAAGGATGGTGGCCAGGCTCGCCAGATGAAGGGTATCGACCTGTTTCAGGAAGGATGTCCCGGCAATGACCGCGTCGACCTTAGCATTCTCCTCTTTAGCAAGGCCGGCAACCATCCTCTCCACGCCAGGAGCGACTTTATGATAGACCGCAGGCCAGGAGGCGGCTCCGGCCGTGACCACGTCATGGAGACGGGCCAGCGCCGTGGCCTGGCGGCCGACAAGACTCGCCTCTGTTTCGAGAACCAGGGCGACACTGGCCTCGCCAACCCGGCTGCGGCTGGCCAGCGAAATTTCAGCACGGGAAGATGCCCCCCATTTTTGGAGCTGGCCACAGGCCTGCAAACCACTGAGGAGGGCCGGACTCATCTCTTCGACGCCAACCACAACCATGCGCTGGGCCATGCCGTTATGAAGAAGATCAGCAGCCAGGGCCAGGGCGTGCTCTGAAGAAAGGGTCTGCTGGCAGACAGTGGTGTTCGCCCCCTGGAGACCGAAGAGAATGGAGACCTGGCCGGCCGGGGCATTGGGCACGGTCTCGGGGAAATAACCGGGGTTTACCTTGAGGGCTCCCTGGCTCAGAAGATCGGCAAAAAAGAGATCGCTCTGGGCCGTGCTGCCAAAGGCCGTACCCAGCACCACCCCACAATCTCCGTTATCAGCAGCAAGAAGGCCGCTGGCCGCCAGGGCATCACCGGCAGCAGTCACCGCCATTTTTGACAGCCTGCTCATCTTCCGGCGGACAAGGGGTTTGGCATAGTGGGCCAATGCCTCTTTAAATTCAGGAATCTGGCCACAGGGGACCGAAACAGCGCGCTTACCAAGGGGAAGAACCTCGGTCAGGGCCGGATGGCTGGCAAGACCACAGACGAGATCATCCAGGTGCAGGCCATAGGCAGTCAGACAAGCCATGCCGCTGATATAGACCTTAGTCGTCATGATTCCCCTCGCCGTCTTTG
>JBFFNX010000246.1:0-4532 GCA_041562995.1 Desulfurivibrionaceae bacterium | reverse complement strand
GAACCGGGCAAGGCCGGGAATGTCAGGGCTGTGCGCCCTTAGTGGTGGCGTGAAAGTTTAAGACTTCTGGGTTTAATAAGGAAAGGGCGCTATGGAATTTGTAAGAAAATGGCTCCAGGTCATCTTTGCCTTTGCGGTCAATGGCAACTGGTCCTTTCCTTTTACCCGGGGGATATACCAAGGTCCCTTGAAGGTCATGTGCTCACCAGGCCTTAACTGCTATTCCTGCCCGGCGTCAACCACATATTGTCTTATTGGTTCGCTGCAAAATCTCATTGGCGGAGTGCGTCTCGCCCTGGAAGGCGGCCAGTATTTTTTGGGACTTTCTGTCCTTGGCACCATGGGTGTTTTAGGGGGGCTTTTTGGGCGCCTTATCTGTGGGTGGATGTGCCCCTTTGGCTTTGTTCAGGAGATGCTGCATAAGATTCCTTCTCGCAAGTTTCATATTCCCAGATTGTTAAACTATGGGAAACATGCGGTGCTGCTCGTTTTTGTTCTTCTGTTGCCCCTCTTTGCCGTGGATGATTATGGTGGCAGTGGCCCATGGTTTTGTAAAATCCTCTGCCCTGCCGGGACGTTGGAGGCCGGACTGCCCATGCTGCTTCTTCAGCCCCATCTCAGGTCAACCCTGGGGGTGCTTTTTGGCGGTAAATTGCTCATCTTGGTCTTGTTTCTGGGGTGGAGTGTGTTGAGCAGCAGGCCATTTTGCCGGGTGATGTGTCCATTGGGGGCATTTTATGGGCTTTTTAGTCGGGTGCGCCTGGTGCGGATGCACTTGGATAAAGGGCGCTGCACCAACTGTGAGGCGTGTCATGCTGTCTGCCCAATGGAAGTTAAATTTAACGAGAATCCCAACGATCCTGAATGTATTACCTGCATGGCTTGTATGAGTAAGGCGTGTAGGTATAATGCTATCTCCGTTGAGATCGGTGGAGTGCCGATACGGTCCGGGGCCAGGCCCTTGGAGATTCCGGTGCATGACAGCGCTTCAAGGCAAGGTCAGGGGAGATAATGGCCAGAATGCGAAATCGGATCTATTATAATGTACGCAAATCGCCGATGGTGGTCATTGGCGTGGCTGTTTTGTTTTGGATAGCTGGAGTTGCGACGGGCGAACCGGAACGGGTTTGGGAACAGGCCTGTCAGATTTGTCTGAGTTGTATCGGTCTTGGTTGAAGGAGCGATTTTCTAATGAAGTTTGTGGAGGTAGATCCCATGTGGACATTTTATAGGAAAGCAGTTGCTGCAATAGTGGCCCCCCTGCTCTTGATGTTCTTGGTGCTCGGTGTGGGGGCAGCATGGGGTGCCGCATCGCCCATGCCTGAATTTCAGCTGGCCGGTATTGGTGATTCTCTGCCAATGGTTCGCAGTGAGGACTTTACGGGTAAGGTTTTGCTGGTAAATTTTTGGGCAACCTGGTGCCCACCCTGTCGGCAAGAGATTCCTTCGTTGATTCGCCTCCACGAAGAAAACAGCGGCAAGGGTTTTTCGGTGATCGGCATCTCCATGGATAAGAGTGCGCCCGATAAGGTGGCAAAGTTTGTCAAAAAGATCGGCGTGAATTATCCCATCGCCATGGGAACCAACGAGATTGCCAGAAGTTTTGGCGCCTCTGGAACTATACCGTCAAGCTTTCTTGTTAATGCGAGCGGCAGAATCGTGAAGAGATATCCCGGCTATACAAGCTATGAGAAGATGGCTAAGGACCTCAAAGAAGTGCTGCGCTAGGATAATGGCGGTGAGTAAGCCGTTATCAGGTGTTGGCGGCCCAGGAAGAGATTCCTGGGCTTTTTTTGTGCCTAGGGGCGCGAGCGTCTTGTCCCAAGGCGGGGTGTGGGCCTAGCACCTTGAGTGTTAAAGGGTTTTGTGCGAGTCGAGAAGCAGGGTGATCGGCCCGTCGTTAATGAGGTGGACTTCCATCATGGCCTGGAAGATGCCGGTGCCGACCCGGACCCCAAACCCTTCAACCTGGTTGATGAAAAAGCTGTAAAGCTGTTCGGCTTGTTCCGGCCCTGCCGCCTTGGCGTAGGAGGGGCGCCGCCCTTTGCGGCAGTCGCCATAGAGGGTGAACTGGGAGACGATGAGGGCCTCGCCTTGGGTGTCAAGCAGCGACAGATTCATTTTGTCGTCATGGTCTGGGAAGATGCGAAGGTTGACGATCTTGTCGGCAAGATAGACGGCATCTTTCTCTGTGTCGTCCCTGGTGACACCGAGGAAAATGACAACCCCCCTTTTGATGGCGCCGGATTCTTTGCCGCCAACAGTGACAGAGCCTTCTTTAACGAGTTGAACAACGGCGCGCATGATTTGCTTCCTGGTTATTGTTGGTGCATCCGGCCCGATAG
Organism: Desulfurivibrionaceae bacterium; assembly: GCA_041562995.1. Taxonomy (GTDB): domain Bacteria; phylum Desulfobacterota; class Desulfobulbia; order Desulfobulbales; family SURF-16; genus BM506. The sequence continues at coordinate 2,187 of JBFFNX010000246.1, read as the reverse complement.
GAAAAGGGCCAGGGAAAGGGCGGTGATAACGGCGGTCTCGGCCCGCAGGGTAAGGGGGCCAAGGGAGATGGTTGCCATTCGTGCCCGGCAGAGGGTCACCTCTTTAGGAGAAAATCCACCCTCCGGACCAATGAAGAGGTGGAGGTCTGCCGCATTTTCCGGCAGGGCAATGTCTCCGGGACCTTGTTTGTTTTCATCCTCCCAAAACATGATAGAGACGGCATCTGCAGGCAGGGACTGAACCTGGTCGGCCAAAGGGCTCGGCTCCACGATAATCAGGGGCCAGTTGCGGCCGCATTGCTTGCAGGCCTCAAGGGCGATCTTGTGCCAGCGTTCTTTTTTCTGCTCTTTCGGTCGTTGCGCCTCTGTGAAATCAGAGGTGAAGGGGGAGATGGCGTGGACTCCAAGTTCGGTGGCCTTCTGGATAACAAAATCCATCTTCTTGCCTTTTAGGAGCCCCAGGTGGAGATGGAGGCGGGGGCGGGGCGCTATGCATTCTTGGCCCGAAACGATGCTGACGGTAACGAGCTTGCCGATTTCAGCGATGGTGGCCTGGTACACCATGCCCTGGCCATCGAAAAGCTCAATGCTGTCTCCCTGTTTTAAACGCAGCACCCTTTGGATATGATGGCACTCTTCTTTGCCAAGCTGGATTGCCGCTTGTCCTGGGGGGATGGGGTCGATGAGAAAACGGCGCATAATGGCTCAGGAAACAGGATTCTTGCTAAAGAGCAGGGAAATCCAATTCTCTTCAGTTTTTTCAGTAACCAGATGCAGTGAGGCGGCCTGGAAAAGACGAACGATATTGGCGGCCTGGTCCCCCTGGAGGATTCCGGCCAGGATGAGATGGCCGCCCGGGGCCATCTTTTTCACCAGCTCCGGACAGAGTTGCGTGAGGACATCGGCGGTGATATTGGCGATGACCAGGTCGTAATGATCTTCCAGCTCGGCGAGTGACTGCTCTGAGCAGAGGATATGACCCGTTTCGGCGTTTTGCGCTATATTATCTTGGGCCGCCACCACGGCGTCTATATCGTTATCAATGGCCATCACCGTGTCGGCCCCGAGTTTGGCCGCGGCAATGGCCAGGATGCCGGTGCCGGTGCCGACATCAAGGACCTGGCGGGGGCGGGTGGCGGCGGAGGCAAAGAGCTGGTCTATAAGGGTAAGGGCCAGGCGGGTTGAGCTATGGAGGCCGGTGCCAAAGGCCATGCCGGGATCGATCTCAATGACGATCTCTTTTGGCCCGGGGCTATAAACTTCCCAGGTGGGCTTGACCGTAATGGTATCGGTGATCCGGCTCGCTTTATAGTTTTCCTTCCAGTTTTCAGCCCAGTTTTCTTCAACGATGGTGGCCAAGGTGAGCTCCAGGGGGCTCTTAAGTTTGCTGCTCAGCTCGGCTGTAAAGGCATCAAGTTCCTTGCGCATAACGGGGTAGGCATCGTTTTTCTCCAGGTAACCGATGACGGTTTCCTTGCCATCCTTGCTGAGGAGCTGCACCCCGTTACCGGTGATTTTGGTCAAGTGATGGCTGACATATTCTAGAAATTTCTCAGGAACAGAGATGTCAATCTGCAGCCAGTGGCGGGCAGGGCGATGGGAAAATGAGGTTGGCATAGGGGTAGGTACAAGGTAGATGGAACTGGACTCTCTTCGCGTCTGCTTCTATTATATGATGACATCAGTTATGCAACAACTTAGTCTACTCTAGACGAAAAAGATGATTCGTCAAGAAGACATGTGATTATGGAAATGAGAGAATACTAATATGGACAAAGCAGCACTTGAGACCCTTTTGCAACAGGTCAAGTCGGGGAGGTCCTCGGTGGAGGACGCCTTGGGGAGGATTGAACGACTCAGTTCTGATCCCTTGGGTTATGCCTGTCTTGATCACCATCGTTGCCTGCGCACCGGAATGCCCGAGGTTGTTTATGGCGAGAATAAGACGGCGGAGCAGATCAGTGGCATTATGAAGTCAATGCTTGCAAGGCCCGGCCTTGTCATGGCTACCAGGGTTGATGAAGAGAAAGCCAAGGGTGTTGTATCCGAGATAGCTGAGGTTGCCTATTTCAAAGAAGCGCGCATGTTGGTGGCCCGCCCCCCTGGCGATGAAGATCTCAAAGAAAATGGTGTGGTGGCGGTGGTCAGTGCCGGCACAAGTGATATGAGTGTTGCTGAAGAGGCCAG
>JBFFNX010000245.1:0-4655 GCA_041562995.1 Desulfurivibrionaceae bacterium | reverse complement strand
AGTTCTTCACCCAGAACGGTGAGGGAAAAATCGGCGCGGCGGATGGGTTCGCCAATGGTGATCAACGATCTAATTCCCATGTCTTGCGGGGAATAACCATGGTCCCGGCCCCATCTGGCCATCTCCAGGAGAAAGGTGGGTACCCCGATCAGGCCGGCCGGGCGCAGCTGTTTGATGAGCTGCCATTGCCGGGCCGGTTGGCCCGGTCCACTGCGAATGGCGGTGGCCCCTAACTCCACCATGCCGCTGTAGTAGGCGAGGCCGGCGATAAAGCAGCGATCCAGGGTGACACAGACCAGAAAGCGATCCTTGGGGCGCACACCAGCCCCCCAGAAGGCAATGGCCTCATTAAAGGCCAGCCTGGCCAGGTCGTTCTTGGTATAGGGGACCTGCACCGGTGCACCGGTGGTCCCGGAGGTCAGAGCGAGGTCAACAATATGTTCATTCGCAACGGCCTGAAAGAGATGACTGGCACCGTCAAGGTCTTGGCGGCGGGTCAGGGGCAGAAAATGGAGGTCGTCTAGGGAGGTGATCTCTTCAGGGCGGATGCCCAGGCGCGCGAATTTCTCCTTGTAGAAGGCGGAATGCATGGCCTGCCGGACATGCTCCTGGAGCAGGCTAAGCTGCTTGTCGGCAAGGGCTGACGAAGTGCCGGTTCGCAAGGCGAGGGCTGTATTAAGGGTGGATTTCTCCATGCTGTCGTCTTTCTATTTCCTGGGCAATGAGCTGGTGGCACTCATTGCATAGTTGTTTTATAGCCTTTCTTTTTTCTTGTTTGGTGTCGGGCCACAGGGGTGGCAGCAGCACGACTTTTGGTCGGGCCGGGGACAGGAGGCGGCAACCTGGGGCCAGTAATGAGTCGGTGTTAATAAAGCAGACCGGTACCACCGGACAGTTGGCCTCAAATGCCAGGCGGAAGGCGCCGCGCTGAAATTCCCCCAGTCTGCCATCCCGGGAGCGGTGGCCCTCAGGCCAGATAATGAGCGAGCAGCCATCGGCCAGTAATGTGTGGGCCTGGGCATTAATCGTCTCCCAGCCCCGGCGGGTATCAACATACTGGGCCCAGGTCATCATCCATTTAAAGACCGGGATCTTGAAGGGCCAGGAGGTGAACATGCCGTACTCGCTATCCACCACACCGAAACAGTAGGGATCCACTGAAGACAGATGGTTGGCCACATAGATCACCGGCTTGGGCAAGGGGCCGGCCTGATTATCGAGCTGAACCGGGGCCATAAAGGGGATGAGGCGGCAGACCGCCCAGCCGTATTTAGTAATACCACGCCGGAAAAAGGATGCTATGGATTTTCCCGGCCGCAGAAAGACGGTCAGCGAAAAAAGGGGAATGCCAATGGCAAAAAGCAGAGTGACCAGGGCAAAGAGGGGCCAGAAGTAAAGATTAAGCAGTATTTTTTTTACAGGAGGCAACTTCTTAAGAGCTCATGAGGACATGGGATAACAACAAAAAAAGGAAGAAGTCATGGTACGCCCGACAGGATTCGAACCTGTGACCCTCGGCTTAGAAGGCCGATGCTCTATCCAACTGAGCTACGGGCGCCCTTGTTGTCCCTTATATACCGTATCACTTGCCATGAAACAAGATTTTTCCCTTTTGCCAATTCTGCGGGCATCAGTCACGGGCATCCTCTTGTTGACAAGGCAGAGGAAAACATGTTTTGGCTGTACACTAACCCATCATTTCTGAGGAAATAACATTCCCTATGTCCATATATCTGATTATCTCCCTGGTCTTTTTTAGCGCCGGCCTTCTGCAAGGACTCTCGGGTTTTGGCGCCGCCTTGCTGGCCATGCCCCTTCTTGTCTTGGTGATGGATGTCAGGGAGGCGGTAACCCTCACTCTCCTGAACACCCTGATTCTTAATCTTTTTTTATCCCTGCACCTGAAAAGCCATTTTGACTGGCGCAAGATCTTGCCCCTGGTTGTCGGCTGTGTGCCCGGGGTCTATGTTGGGGTGACCATTCTTGAAAACGTCGATCCGGCCATTATAAAATGCTGTCTGGGCTTTTTGATCAGCTCTTACGGTCTTTACTCTCTTGTCGGGCGCCTGCGGCAGCGGCCGATCAGTAAAGGCTGGGGCTATGTGGCTGGTTTTGCCACCGGCACCATTGGCGGGGCCTTCAGCGCCGGCGGCCCCCCCACCATCATTTATACCACCTTGACCGGTTGGAAGCGGGATCAAATCAAGGCGACGCTGTCGACCTTCTTCTTTTTCACCTCTTCCCTGGCGGCCGCCGGTCATTATCTCACCGGCTTAACCACCCCCCATGTCTGGCAACTGTTCGGGGTCACGGCCCTGCCGGTGCTGGCCGGGGTCTTCCTGGGGGCGCAATTTGCTAAAAAACTGCAGACCAAAACCTATCTGACCATCATCTATTATCTCCTGATTGTGCTGGGGGTTATGATGGTTGTTTCAGGACTAAGGTGAGATGATCATGGGCTCTTGGGGGCGTATGCAGTGGGAGGCCAAGACCATCAAGGCCATGATCCATCTCTATTGCCAGCGGCATCATGGTCGCGTCGGGGAGCCTTGTCCCGAATGTCATGAGTTGCAGGAATACGCCTTGCAGCGGCTGGCAGCCTGTCCCTTTCAAGAGGGCAAGACCACCTGCGGCAAGTGTCCGGTTCATTGTTATAAGGCGGGGATGCGGCAAAGAGTGCGCCTGGTAATGGGGGAGATAGGGCCGAAGATGATTTTGCATCACCCCTTCATGGCCCTGCGCCATTTATGGGATGGTCTGCGCAAGGTACCGAAGAAGGGGAGTGGTGGCTAGAAGCGCAGCATTGTGGTGAGATTAATCCCTGGTGTCTTCTGGCTTTTGTATCGTTTGTGGGGTGCTAAAGGCCTGCAGTATTTTTTCGCGGAGCTTGGCAGAGGTAAAGGGTTTGATAATATATTGATCGACCTTTGCCTCGATTGCCTTCTGGATGTGTCGTTTCTCTGCCTCCGCCGTCACCATGAGAAATGGAATATGGGCAAAGTCAGGGCTCCCCTTCACCTTTTGCAACAACTCAAGGCCTGTCATTTTGGGCATATTCCAGTCTGAGATTATAAAATCAAATTTTGCCTTGTGGAGCATGTGCCAGGCCTCTTCGCCATTTTTTGCCGAGACAATATTGTTAAACCCCAATTCGTTAAGAATATTTCGAATGATTCGTATCATGGTGTCGAAATCATCAACAAGGAGAATTTTAAGATTTTTCACAAAATATTGGCCCAATGTAGAGTTTGAGGGGGGAGGTGTCAGGATCGGGGACAAGATATACCAGAACTGGTCCAATAATAAAAAGAAAATGGGAAACATAGATTTGTCCATGTTTCCCATCTATGCCTTAACGCTTTCAAGGCCAATAAGCGTTAAGGGTGTAAGGAGCTATCGCACTTTCTGGGTAGGATCAGTGCCAAAGGTCGGGCAACAAGGGCCGTGGCGGGACGTGTACTAGAGAGCTGCAACCCGCCGTGACTGCCAATAACGCTCTTGCCAGAAGGGGTTGGCCATACTCGACATCATTACGCCCTCACCCTTTGAGGCATGAATGAACTTCTGGTCTTTCACATAGATTCCCACGTGCCGGGCGCCCATTTCGACTTTGAAGAAAATCAGATCTCCCGGTTGAAGGTGTATCCTGTTGATTGAGGTCCCGGTGTTGGCCAGCTGGGAAGTGGAACGGGGTAGGCGGATACCGAATTTTTCGCGGAAGGTGAGATAGGTAAAGCCGCAGCTGTCAACACCCTCTTTGCTGGTGCCATCGTTACAGTGGGGAACGCCCTGCCATTCCGAGTAAGAGTCAAGCAGTCTGGCAATTACCCGCTCTGACTGGGCTGTTTTGGTCTTGTCCGCTGCCAAAGATTGACTCTTGACGGTTGATTTGCCGTTACAGGCTGTGACAAGGAGGCAGAGAAAAAGAGCAGGGATGATTTGGTAGATTTTCATGAGTCTTCCTTGTTTTTTAACATTGTCGAATAAATTCTGACCCAGTGCCTTCTCTACTGCCCCTGGCAACAGGTGATTCACTTTCGGGATCTGACTGTGAGCTTTTGCATTTAACTTATGCAATTCTGATTCCACGCAGCCCGGCCCCGGCGTCTTGGGCAGGGGAAGGGCTTTTACTGACAGAGGCCGATGTTGAATTTTCCAGTCAGGCCTTATTGTTCCAGCATTCAGAGGCCTTTCGCCATAAAGATCCTGACGGGGCCATAAAGAACAATTCTGAGAATTTGGGGGGAAATGGTGGTCAGTTCCTGACCAGAGAAAAATCAGACTTTATAGAGGCTGCTTCTTGGTAGAGGCATGATGGCCGGAATCGCGCATTTCACAAAAACCCCGGCACGTAGCCGCCAGGCCATGCACAAGCACAACGGGCGCACGCATCATGGGCAGGAGATGAGGCTTTGTCTCCAGTGTCGGGAGTTACAGCATTTTTTATTTTCTTGGGCCGCAGAGATCGAGCAGGTAGGGGAAGCCTGTGAGAGTCGGAAATGGCCTTATATTGCTAGCTACTAGAGGGAGCCGACCCTTCTGGCCTGCCAATAATGCTGCTGCCAGTATGGGTTGTCCAGGCGTGACATCATGACGCCCTTGCTCTTTGAGGCATGGATGAATTTCTGCTTCTCCACATAGATGCCCACGTGCCT
>JBFFNX010000244.1:0-4695 GCA_041562995.1 Desulfurivibrionaceae bacterium | reverse complement strand
GTGGGCAGGGGCAAGGGTGGCTGTTGCCAGTTGCCCATCAAGAAGGGCCAGGGCCTGATCCGTCTCTTTGTAACGCTGGGCGGGGGTGACGGGCGACAGGCTTCCCCAGCGGATATGGCTGGCAGCCACATCGCCGGTCAGGGCCTGTATTTCATCAGGGCTAAAGAAATCCTGGTGCTGCATGGCCAGGGCAGTGGCAAGGGTTGCCGCCCCGGTGGCTCTGATTGTATTGACCCAACCCCTGTAGGCCTCCTTGGAATGCGGGGCAACGGCAAGCCATTTATCATAGATGAGAAGCGCTTTGGTGAATTCTCTGCGCAGTTCGTAAGCAGATATAAGGGCGGAGTAGAGACCGATATTGTCCCGGTGGCTCGTGAGCATGGGCTCCAGAATATGCAGCGCTTCCTGGCTTTTCTGTTGGTCAGCAAAAACGAGGGCAAGGCCGATGGCCATGTCCGGACTACGGGGAAACCTGTTTTGCCCGAGTTTATAGAGGTTTTCGGCGATAAGAAAATTTCGCATGTGTCGGGCTGAGGCTGCGAGGGCGGCAAGGACGTATTCCGGGCAATGGGCAGTATCGATGTCGGCAAGGAGACGCAGGGCTTCTTCATGCATTCCTGCCCAGTTCAGCACGGCCGCATAGTCGTTTAGAAAGGTCTGACTGGCAGGATATGTACTGCGCAAGGCGGCTAATAGGGCGATGGCTTCGGAATATTTCCCTTGCCGGGCAAGGTGGACGGCAAGGGCATGGCGGCTTGCCGCACTCTGCTCCACAGGGTTTGCCTGGCTTGGCCCGGAGGGCAGGGTGAGTGCCAAGAGGTTCAGGAGTACTATCAGTAGGATTTGGATGTTTAGGGGATGGCTTCTATCCATAAACCGTTGTGAACTTATTGAGGGTCGGTGCGCTGATTTGTCAAAACATATCCTTCCTCTCTTATCTTAAGGTGATCATTGTAATTATTTCAAGGTATTGTCGATTCTGCCCTGATAAAAATCATGATGCCTGGAAGAGTGCTAATGGGGATTCTGGAGTGTCTCGTCGAATTGTTTGAAAGGAGTTGCCTGACTGAACGCCTGGCGAGGAGAAAGATTTGCGAATTCCTGCACAACAGGATTAAAGGGAAATCTTTTTTCGAAAAACTCGCCAACGATCGGACGGGTCATCATGGTGGCCTATGGGAGCCCAGGGGCTGTGCGGGTAGGGAGGGCGGCCATCCGTGTCGATGGCCGCGGTAAAGAGATCATTGGCCCCCAGCTCTCTCGATGGAGTCGCCGGGACTGGTGTTTTGGGTAAGTCAGCGCCTATGTCGTTTCTTTAGCAGTTAGTTCTGATCGCTTTTGAGAACAGCCAGGAAGGCCTTCTGGGGAATCTCAACATTGCCCACCATTTTCATCCGTTTCTTGCCCGCTTTCTGTTTCTCAAGAAGCTTACGTTTGCGGGAGATGTCACCACCATAGCATTTGGCGGTCACGTCTTTGCGCAGGGCGGCAATGGTGGTTCGGGAAACGACGTTGCCGCCAATGGCACCCTGGATGGCGATTTTGAACATCTGGCGGGGGATCTCTTCCTTGAGCTTTTCGCAGGCGTGGAGGCCGCGGGCCCGGGCATTATCACGATGAACAAGCTGGGAGAGGGCATCCACCTTCTCACCGTTAACCAGAATATCCAGTTTGACCAAATCGCTCTTGCGGTAATCAATGAGGTCATAGGCAAAGGAGCCATAGCCCTGGGTCACGGACTTGAGACGGTCATAAAAATCAAAGATAACCTCGGCCAAGGGCAGCTCACAGGTGAACTCGATACGGCCGGCTGTAGGGTAATGGTAATGGGTATTTACCCCCCGGCGTTCCATGCACAGGGTCATAACGACACCCATGTATCTTTCCGGCATATGAATAGTGGCCTTAATGAAAGGCTCTTCGGTATAGGCGATGGAGGCGGGGTCTGGGAAATGGGCCGGATTGTCCACCTCGATCTTGGTGTTGTCAGTAAGGTAGAAATTATAACTGACCGAAGGGACAGTGAGGATGATGGGGATATCAAACTCCCTCTCCAGACGTTCCTGAATAACTTCAAGGTGGAGCAGGCCTAGAAAGCCGCAGCGGAACCCAAAGCCGAGGGCCGTGGAGGCGTCTTTTTGAAAGGTTAGAGCTGCATCGTTTAATTTGAGCTTCTCAATGGCGGTGGCCAGGTTCTCATAATCATCGGTGGAGATGGGGTAAATCGAGGAAAAAACGACCTGCTGGATCTCCTTGAAGCCGGGCAGCGGCACGGCACAGGGCCTGTCCTTGAGGGTGATCGTGTCGCCGGGTCTGGTGTCACTGACCGTTTTGACCCCCGCCAGAATATAGCCTACTTCCCCGGCCTGTAGGTTTTTGGTGGCCTCTTTTTTGAAACGGAACAGGCCCACCTCTTCCACCCGGTACGAGGTGTTATTTGACATGAAAATAATGGTGTCGCCGGCCTTGATGGTGCCATTGATGATGCGTACTGAAATAATCGTACCACGAAAGGCGTCGTAGCTGGCATCAAAGATAAGGGCCTGCAGGGGTGCCTCGGGGTCACCTTCCTTTGGGGGGGGGAGCAGGTTGACAATGGCTTCAAGAATTTCATCGACGCCCTGGCCGGTCTTCGCCGAACACATTTGGACCGTATCCAGGTCGAGGCCGAGGTCTTCTTCAATTTGGACGGCCACCATTTCCGGATCAGCAGAGGGGAGGTCAATCTTGTTTATCACCGGGATAATCTCAAGATTGTTTTCCATGGCCAGATAGAGATTGGCAAGGGTCTGGGCCTGCACGCCCTGGGCGGCGTCAATGAGCAGCAGGGCACCTTCGCAGGAACTCAGGGCGCGGGAAACCTCATAGCTGAAATCAACATGGCCCGGGGTGTCAACCAGGTTGAGAACATAGTTCTTGCCATCCTTAGCCTTGTAAGGCAGGCAAATGGTCTGGCTTTTTATCGTGATTCCCCTTTCCCGCTCAATGTCCATGTTGTCAAGCATCTGATCTTTAAATTCACGTATAGAGACCATGTTGCATTTTTGGATGAGGCGGTCGGCCAAGGTTGATTTGCCATGGTCGATATGGGCGATTATGCTGAAGTTTCGGATGTTTTTCATTTGTGGGTAACGGTTGTCTTCTTTGTGGAGATGGGGAAAGGGGGTGTTGGAAAAAGCTGAAAATAGCTCGTAATCCCAAAAAAGAAAATGCTTTCCTTTTCCAGGGATTACACAGAAGGTGATCTTTGAAGATCTATATAGAAGTGGCCTCTTCTTGTCAAGGAGAACAGCCTGGGGCAACCGGCGGTAGGGCCTCTCCTTATTTGCCAAATCCCAACATTTTGAGGGAGAGAAGGCACTCCTCTTTAGGTAAAAAAGCGCGCTTTTTATGTCTGGGGATGGTAAATAGATGGATTAGTTTTGAGAGATGTTTGCCGAGCCTAAGAAAAAAAGATTTAGGTCCGGTGAGCCTGGAAAAGGCTTTCTGGCCGAAGTTCATATAAGGAAAATGGTCAACGGTGAAGAAAAAAGACACCGATACAACTACAAAAGATCAGGACAATCTCCACGCCCTGGTTACCCTGCCCGATGACCCTAACCTGCCAACGGTAGGTCAGTCAGGACTGCATCGCTATCTCCAGGAGATCAGTCAGCATTCCCTTCTCACCCGGGAAGAAACGGACAGGCTTGCCCGAAAATTTCATGAGGAAGATGATCCTGATGCCGCCTACCGGTTGGTTACCGCCAACCTGCGTCTGGTGGTAAAGGTGTCCATGGATTTTCAAAAATACTGGATGCAGAACTTCCTGGATTTGATTCAGGAGGGTAATGTTGGCCTGGTGCAGGCTGTTAAGAAGTTTGACCCCTATCGCGGTGTCAAGTTCTCCTATTATGCGGCCTACTGGATTCGCGCTTATATCCTGAAGTTTATAATGGATAATTGGCGGCTGGTTAAAATTGGTACCACCCAGGCCCAGCGTAAACTGTTTTTTAGTCTCAATAAGGAGCGTAAGCTCTTAGAAAGTCAGGGTTTTAAGGCAGAGACAAAACTTCTCGCTGAACGTCTCAATGTTAAGGAGAGCGAAGTCATTGAGATGAGTCAACGGATGGACAATTGGGACGTCTCTTTAGAGAGTCCGGTCCGCGAAGACTCTGATGACGACCAGAAAAGTTTCTTGCCCGATATCGGACCTTCTGTGGAGCAAAAGGTTGCGGAGATGGAAGTCCGCGAGCGGATGGTGGAATTGCTCGCCAAGCTCAAAAATAATCTTAATGACAAGGAACAGGTTATTTTGGCGGCTCGCCTTTTGAGCGACGAACCGTTGACCTTGCAGGATATCGCCGATCAGTTCGGCATCTCTCGGGAACGGGTTCGGCAGATTGAGGCAAATCTGTTGAAAAAAATGAAAAAATATCTTGAGCAGGAAGTACCTGATATTCATAGTTTTCTCGACCAGATCTTTGGTCAATGGCAAGAGTAGCCCCTTTGGGGCCCTTATGGATGTTCACCCTTTAGAAAATGTTCATCGCATGATGCGAGGTAAGAGATAATAAAATGAGAGTTCCTCTTTTAGATTTAAATCCCCAGCTTGCTCCTATCCGGGAGGAGATATTGGCAGAAATTACCAGGGTGATGGACTCCTCCATGTACATCTTGGGCCCCGATGTTGCAAAATTTGAGAAAAATGTCGCG
>JBFFNX010000243.1:0-4743 GCA_041562995.1 Desulfurivibrionaceae bacterium | reverse complement strand
GCAGTTCATCAATGTCCTCCAGGGCCGAATGAGCGTGGTTGGCCCGCGGCCCCATGCCCTCGCCCATAACGAAGAGTATCGGCAACTGATTAAAGGCTATATGGTGAGGCACAAGGTGAAGCCGGGTATAACCGGGCTGGCCCAGGTGAATGGCTGGCGCGGTGAGACCGACACCCTGTATAAAATGAAAAAGCGAGTCGAATTTGATATGAATTATATCCGCGACTGGTCCATTCTGTTCGATCTTAAAATCGTCCTCCAGACCATTATCTCGGGGTTTACCGGCAAGAATGCCTATTAGGTTTGAGGGGCAAGGGGTAAGAAGGTGTGAGGTGTGAGGGGCAGCAGGCTTATCTTGGGCTTGAGATTGGCTGTCTCCCGAAAGATGGCGGGGCTGGTTGGGTGTATGCGTCGCAGGAAATAGCGGCGATGATTTCCGGGCTGAGGAAATATCTTAATGTGAAAATCGGCAGTTGGCAGTTGAAGTTGACAGTCGTCAATTAACTACTAATAACTTTCTGCTCTGAATGAACCCCTGGCATGACTTTCAACTTTTAACTTATGGCTTTTAACTTTCTGACTCACGATTTGAGACTGCCGACTTCAGTCTTCACATTGAAGACTGATCCGCCATGATAATTCTAATTTCAATCCGGCGCGACTTTTGGGGATCTTCCAGACCGGCTGAGGTTATGACCGGCTGGTTGTCTACCAGCCCGGCGGCCGCCAGGTGGCTTTTCGCCCATTGATCCGCCCCGGTGGGCTGCCGCCGAAGAAAACTGACCACGTTGGTCGCTCTTTGCTGTGAGATGATCATATTCAAGCGATAGCCCTCAGCCTCGCTCTTGGCCTCCCTATAACCTTTTGAGGCAAAGCCGACGACCTGGATCTGTTCAATCTGGCGTTGGTATTCAGGGCGGGTCAGGAGTTCGACCAGGCGTGGGTAGAAATCTCTCAGGACCCACCGTAAGGGGCGATTTACCCAGGTTGACCCACTTTCAAAAGCGGTGGCCGGACTGACAAAGCTGATTGACAGGGTATCCCGGCCGAGTTCAGCCCCCCAACCGGGCAGATGGTCAGCAAATTCTGATGACAAAGCCTTGGCGATGGCGGCTTTGCCGGCCGCCATTGCCTGTCTGACATTCTCCTGTTTGGCAGTAGCCAGCCTTTCCTCCTGCCGCCTGGTCTGAAGAGCAGCGGCGGCGGTCTCGCGATCCTGGTTCTGTTCAGCGGCAGGTTCCTGGCTGATCACGGCCAGTTTTGCCGCGGCTTCCTGCTCGACCGTTGCCCGCTGTTCATTGAGCTGCTCCTGGGCCAGCCTGGCCTCATGGTCCTTCTGGAGCTGTAGGGCCTGGCCGATCTTGGCGATAGCCTGGGCGGAACTCTCCGCCGACAACCGGTTCATTTCATTTTTAATGGAAATATTGGCGGCGAGACGGCCGGTTTGCGGAGTCTGGATGAACAGGGCCTTGGCCCGGTCCAAGTCCTGGCGGGCCTGGGCCATCTCGGCCGGGGCCTGCTCGGCAACACCAGCCCGGGTGGCCGCATTGAGCATTGCCACGGCCCGGGTCAGATCATCCCGGGCAGCTTGATGATTTTGGCCGGCACAACCGACCAGCAGTAAAGCCGCCAGACAAAATGAAAGCAGCCCCAATTTCACCCCTTGCCGTTGCCTGAAAACTCTCATCGTTAATCCTTTAATACAATGGGTTATCACCTGAGGATCGAACCAAGTTTACTATCCGAAAATTTCTGACAAAATGCCTTAAAATTCACCCTCAAAAACTGCCTCTACGTTGATTTTTGAGGGCAAAAATGGCGTTTATAACCTGTCGAGGTAAAATTATGGGGACAGCCATCAGCGAATTCCCCGGAATTCCAGCAGCATTATGTTTAGAAAAAATTAATAATGATAGCGAAACTGAGCATTTAAGACTGCATCATCTTCTTTTAATATGATAAAGCCAAGATGCATAACAAGTCAAGTAACCCAGAATTCCATAATTCCAATTGCGCTGGCCCCTGAGGCCTGGGGCTGGAAACTGCGACAACGGGATGAGAGTTGGACAAAGAGCCTGCCTTTACATCCACTGCCATAGCGCCGGTGGGAGCAATCCCTCTTTGGTTGAAGCGAGGTGCCTGGGGCTGCCGATTATTGCTTTTGACGTCGCTTACAACCGGGAAACAATTGAAAACGAGGCGAAGTACTTCAAGGACAGCCGGCAATTACAGGAGATAGTCGCGCAATTGACTGAGAGAGAGCGAACCAGTCTGGGCGAAAAAGTTGCCTGAAATTGGTCAGTGGCGTTAGACCTGGGAAATAATTGCTGAGAGTTACGGAAAGCTGCTTCGCTGGAAGCGAGGGGAAGCCGGGATTCAGATTAGACGACGCAAATTTGTAGTTCTCTAAACCAAAGTTTTTGAAAGGAGGACAGCCTGAGCTACACTCATCCGGGCTGTCCTCTAACGGAGCAGGTGATCAGCCCCCTATATTACCTGACAAGACAATTTCAATTTCAATCCGGCGGGACTTATCATAATTTTCCACGCCAGCCGCGTTCAAAACCGGATCGCTATCCGACATACCGACCGCAACCAGATGAGACTTGAGCCATTCACTCTTTAGAGCCCGCCGGCTCAGGAGGAAATTGACCACGTTGTCGGCTCTTTCCTGCGAAAGTTCAAAATTCAGACGATGGCGTTCTTTGTCGCTCTTGGCCCTTTGATAGATCCCTGAGGAAAAACCCTTAACCTTGATCTTGTCAATCTGGTTTTTATATTCGGGGCGGCTTACTACCTGTAGCAGCCGCGGGAAGAAATCTTTCAGAATTCGCTGCAGAGAGCCATTAACCCAGGTTGAAGCATTTTTAAACCCAGTAGCCGGACCAACAAACCTGATTGTCAGATTTTTCTGATCAAACTCAGCTCCCCAACCATAGAGGTCATCCCCTAACTCATTGGCCAGGGAGGTCGCGAGAGGTGACGGCCCCGCCAACAACGAATTGCGAATATTTTCCAACTGGTCCTGTGCCAGTCTTGTCTCCTGCCGGGATAGCTCCAATTCTACGGTCACATTCTCGAGATATTCCAGATCGATCTGGGTCCGCTGATTATACTCAGCCTCAAGCTCCTGCCTGATCGCAGCCAGTTTTTCCTCGGATTCCTGTTGAATTCGTAAGATCTTCTCCTTGGAGGCCTGACCGGTTTCCTCTTTCAATTCCTGCAGGGCCTGCCGTACTGCAGCGATTGCATGCCGAGAACTTTCGGAAGACAATTTACTTAACTGTTCCTTGCTTGCGATATTGCCAGAGAGTTTACCCGTTTTCGGCTCCAGCTTATAAAGAGACTCCGCCCGGGCCAGATTCTCGCGAGCCTGAAACATCTCCCTCGGAGCCACCGTGTCGCCCCCGGCAATCTCGGCCGCCTCGAGGATTGACCCGGCCCTGATCAGATCCTCGTGGGCAAGATCACGGTTATGGCTGGAACAACCTGCCACAAGAAAAGCCACAATAAAAGATAACGGCAAAATTAATTTAACACCTTGTTGATGACTATAAACTCTCACAAAAGCCCCTCAATATATCTTTTCATCAAGCAAAATGAGCCTGAATAATTTATCTAATAATAAATAACCCACAAGGCCAATAACTGCACACATATCCTTGATAACACCCCTTAAAAGGTACAAAGATACCAATCTAATAATTAACTGACCTCAACAATATTATCTGCCATTTTCAGCCAGATCTCCCTTTAACAATTCCAGCCGGGAAGCATCTGTCTCGATATTACAGAATCCTGACTCTCCTGCTCGCCTCCCCGAAAACCTGCAATTCTCTGCCATGCTGCTAAATTCTGCCTTACCCTCCGGAGCTGGTAGCATAACCAGGACTGACATTCGACCCTGTCGATGATTCATCCCGGGCAATTGGGTCATAAAACCAAATTTTGATATATCCAATACCCTGCCCTGAAATGTGCGGCTCGGGAGACACCGTCAATAACCCTACATTCAACAGGCTAATCGACCCTGTGCCGTTTAGAGGTCCGCCCCCCCGCAAAAGTCAAAACAGACGAAGAGATGTCCTTGCTTATTCGTCGAGAGGCAGCCATGAAGCGCTAGAGTCCGTCAGCTATCGGCCCCTGGCACGTCAGCCAAGAAGTCCCTAGGGAAATAATGGAGTTAAGTAACATACCCCAAACGCTTTTCCAAGGATCTTGTCCGGATATTTTTTCAATAGCTTTGGGAAATGGCCCTGTCGTTGTGGCGAGAGAAACAGGAACCGGCACCGCCAGGAGGCGAGGCCGGAATCGGCGGGACGGCGAAACCACTCCCAAAATTCACCGAATCCTCACTAACAATTTTATTGAGCCGAGTTCCTCAGGCCAGCCCAACCAGCTCCTACCCTTAAGCCCCACAAAAACAAATCTGCTCACTGCCTCACAAACTGTTTGTCTTTACTTGCAAACAGTGCTATTAAGTTAAATTATTAATCATCCCCCTCTTACTAAAGGCAAACTGAAATGAAAAACTTGGCGCTCACACTCCTTTCACTCATCCTTCTGCTGGTCTCATCCTCCCTGGCCTTGGCAGCATTAACTCCCGCCCAGAGCGCAAATTTTAAGGCGGCAGTCTTAGAGAAGGGCCTGGAGGGGGCCATGGCGGAGGCTCTGCTCGATGGCGCCACAACTACGGATATCATCGCGGCCGCCGTGGCTGAGGGAGCTACAACGGCAGATATT
>JBFFNX010000242.1:0-4756 GCA_041562995.1 Desulfurivibrionaceae bacterium | reverse complement strand
ACTCTGGGCAAGATCGTCCAGATTACTGCGGTGGGTTCTGATTTTGAGGAGCGCCTGGTCCGGGGCGAGGTCGACATCAGAAATGCAGATGATAACAAGATTCTTGATGACGCCAGGATGACCCAGCTCGACAGCAGGACCTTTACCTATGCCTATACCATTCCCGCCAATGAAGATGCGGGGAGCTGGGAGGTAAAGGTTAAACTATACGATGATGTTGATCATGACGCGGATGACAAGGTTCGCATGTATGTCGAGGAAGGCGATGTTACGCCCCCGCCGCCAACCTGTGCGGACAACGATAATGACGGCTACACCGCTGCTTCCTGCGGTGGTACCGATTGTAATGATAGCAATGCCGCCATCAACCCCGGCGCCTCAGAGGTGTGTGGCGATGGTGTTGACCAGGATTGTTCCGGCGCCGATCTGCTCTGTCCGCCGCCAACCTGCGCGGACAACGATAATGACGGCTACACCGCTGCTTCCTGCGGTGGTACCGATTGTAATGATAACAATGCCGCCATCAACCCCGGCGCCTCCGAGGTGTGTGGCGATGGTGTTGACCAGGATTGTTCCGGTGCTGATCTGCTCTGTTCCGTTGAACCCCCACCTGCCACCGGCTCCCATGCCTTCCTCACCTCCTATGATGGTCCTTCCACCTGTGTCGGCTGTCATTCGAGTTCTGCCTATGACATGCTGGACAGCCTCCACATGCAATGGTCCGGCCCCACCCCTGAGCTGACCAATACCAACGGTGAGAGTCTCGGTAAGGCTGTGGGCGGCATTAACACCTTCTGTACCTATGCCATGTCTTCCGGCGGCGCCTGCTTTGGTTGCCATGTCCGCTCCGACGGTAACGCACCCCATGCCCCGGATGTCAATGATGTCGATTGTCTGATGTGTCATAACGACACCTATCAACGGATGACGGTTGCTGATCTCACTCAGCCAACCGTCGTTACCGATTATCTCGGCAATGAGAAGACCTATTTCTTCGGTGCCCAGGATGCCGACGGCAATTACGCCAATGTTCCTAATTTTGAGGCCATGCCAGCCGGCACCACCATGCTGCAACTGGCCCAAAACATCCATCTGCCCACCAGAACATCCTGCCTGCGCTGTCATGCCAAGGCCGGTGGCGGTGACTGGACCAAGCGCGGTGATATGGGTCTGAGCACCAAGAATCCAGCCATTACCGAGGATGTCCATATGTCCCCGGCTGGGGCGGATCTCTCCTGTCAGGCCTGTCATGCCACCGAAGGCGGCCACAAGGTCGGCGGCCGTGGTATTGATCTGCGGCAGACCGAGGCTGTAGCCCCGAACTGCCAGGACTGTCATAGTGCAGCACCCCATAGCAATTCCACCCTTAACCGTCATGCCCAGGGTCAGGTAAGTTGTCAGGTCTGCCATATCCGTTCATTCGGTAAGGGCGGCGCTACAGAGATGTCCCGCGACTGGTTGGCCCCCCATTGGAACCCTGCCTTCTGTAACGGTCAGGGTGGCTATGTTGGTCATGAGATTAAAGAGGCCAACGTCAAGCCGGATTATACCTGGTTTGACGGCACATCTTATGTCTATAACGTTGGTGAGACCATCAGCCCCAATGCCGATGGCACCTACACCATGGCCAAGGCCAATGGAGCAGCCTTTGACGGGAAGTCTAAGATTGTGCCCATCAAACGTCATCTCACCAATACCGCCCTCCATGAGAGTGGTCAGATTATTGCCCCGAAGATTATGGATATGTTCATGACCGGTGAGTTTGACCAGGCAGTGCAGGCCGGTATGGCTGATCAAGGCCTGACCGGTAATTACACCATGGTTGCAGCGGATGCCGAAATGCTGATCAGCCATGGCGTTGATCCTAAATCAAGTGCGCCCACATGCTCCGAATGTCATGACGGCTCCGGCCAGACCCCTGACAACAGCAAGATGGTGCCCTTTGGCGCCCTTGGCTATCAGCAATTTCCAAGCAGTAATATGTGTTCCCTCTGCCATAGCAGCGAGAGCATGAATTGGGATGATATGCATGCAAAGCATGTTGATGATAAAGGTATCGACTGTGCGTCGTGTCATACTGCGCCACCCACTGGACTGACTGCCTCTCGCAGTTCGCTCTGTTCTGACTGTCATAGTTATGAAAGTGAGACAGATCCCCAGAGAATACATGATAAGCATGTGAAGCGTAATATCGCCTGCGCAACCTGCCATACCTTCTAAAAGCAAGGAGTCGTGGTAATAACAAAGGCCCCGGAGGATTCGTCCTCCGGGGCCTTTTTTTGTGTGATGCAAACGGATGGGCACCCTGGCGCCATACTATTTTTTAAACTGTCGAAGTCTTGCTAAGGATAAGAGGGGTGCCGGGAACAAGATTCAGCTCCCTGCTGGCATTGCCGCCAGCGATACTGATTTCAAGATGGTTGCTGCTGTTGATCAGGGCAATAGCCTCATCTTTCACCTGTCCATAGGTGTGCTTGAGGCCGGTGATGGTTGTGTCATTAAGGCTGAGGACAACAGTCTCGCCTGCATCTAGAAAATTATCCAGATCGTTTTTGCTGATATTGGTGGCCATATTACCGAAATGGTCGGCTCGCAGACATTGGCCCCTGAGGAGGCCACGGTCCATAATGGGTTTAGGCTGTTCAAGGCGGACCAGTTCGTGGAGCGGGATAGCTGGCCCCAGCTCTGTGGGGTTAAGGCCGCCGGCCAGGGCGGCCGCCACTGGTGCAAAAATATCGCGACCGTGGAAGGTGGCGGAGACCGGCTGCAAAAAAAGGTCAGCATTGAGGAGGTGAAAGGCGCGGCTGCTCTCTTGAAAAAAGGGGGTAAGGAGGCCATTGTCAGGGGCCAGAAAGAGTTGGCTGTCCTCCTCAATACAGATGATCCGGCGGCTGGTGCCGACACCGGGATCCACCACAGCCACATGGGTGGTGGCAGCTGGAAAGTAGGGGGCAGTGTCGGCCAGAATGTGGCTGGCTGCCAGAATATCTTGGGGTGGGCAGGTGTGGCAGATGTCAACGAGTCGGGCCTGGGGGCAGCGGCCGAGAATCACCCCCTTCATCATGGCCACAAAGGGATCGTCAAGGCCAAAATCGGTGGTCAGGGTGATGGGCATGGCTCCTACTCCATGAGGGTGCTGATGCCCACCAGTTGGACCTGCTCGCTGAGCCAGGCCCCTTCCTTTTGCAGGGTGGCGATGGTGGCCGGGTGGGGGTGGCCGATACCAATGGCCGAGCCATGTTTCTGGGCAATGGCGACCAGGCGGACGAGCTGGGCCTTGATCTTCGCCTCATCCTGGTCGTTATCAATAAAGACGTCCCGGCGCCCGGTTTTGATCTTCATGTCCCTGGCCTCGTCATAGGCCACGGAACTGGCAATGGTTATGCTATCCAAGAAAAAGAGATTGCGGGCCTGCAGGGGGGCGAGGGCGGCACGGATGGCCTGCTTGGTGCTGGTGAATTTGGAGCCCATGTGGTTGTTCACTCCCACCGCATAGGGAATATCTTCGAGATCTTTACGGACCTGGGCCTTGATGGAGCGCGACGACATGGAGGTCAACAGGGTGCCCGGACCGGGATCCCATTTGGCGTCGTTGGCCTCCATGGGCAGGTGGAGGAGGATTTCGCGCTTTCTGGCATGGGCCATCTCCATGAGGCTATGACCATGGGGGGTAAAGGGCAGGATGGCAAAGGAGAGATTGAGATCAAGGTCGATGAGTTGCTGTCCCAACTGCTGGCGGTTTCCCATATCATCAATGAGCAGGGCCAGGCGCGGCTTGCTGTTTGTAAGGGCCGCTGCGGCCTTTTGCGGAACACTCTTCTTTTTTATCTCGGGCAGGGCGTCTTCTTCGTAGGCAATCTGGGGCGCAACGGGCTGATAAACCGGACGAACCTTGCCGCCCGTTGCCAGTTCGGCCTTGCGGACCTTGGATATTTTTGTGGTCCCGGGGTTGAGAAAAACAAAATAGGCGGTGGCCCCCAAGGTGGTCGTCAGAATGAGGCCAAGCAGCAGGGGCCAGATAAAGCTGGTCTTGGTTTTTTTGACCCGTCTTCTGGCAGTCTTCTTTTTTTGCGGTGCTTTCTTCGCCATTATTTTTCCCGGCTCAGGACATAGTGGGCGAGATCCTGGAGGGTATCCTTACTGTCGCATTCCTTAAAGGCGGCAAGGGATGCAATGGCGGCGTCGATAAGGGTGTCGGCCCCTTGCCGGGCATAGCTGAAACCGCCTGCTTCCTCAATGATGGAGGTCACCTCTTTGATCTTGGATCGCCTCTCCGAGGCCTCGCCAGCCAGCAAATCAATAAGGAGTTGGCGCTTGTCAGCAGGGCCATTTTGAATGGCATGAATAAGGGGCAGGGTCATTTTGCCCTCGACAAAATCGTTGCCTATGGCCTTGCCTGTGCTCTCCTCGTCACCAAGGTAATCAAGGAGATCATCAACCATCTGAAAGGCCAGGCCCAGGGCGTCACCAAAGGTACGGATGGCCCCCCGTTGCTCCCGGTCAGCACCGGCAAAAAAGGCGCCGACCTCACAGGCCGCCCCGATCAGGGCCCCTGTCTTGCCACGGAGGACGGCGAAGTAATTTTCCTCAGAGAGGTTGGCATCAGCGACATTCTGGGCCTGGAGAAACTCGGCGTCAATCATGGCACTGGTTGCCTCGCCGATCAAGGCCAGGCACTTGTCACCACCCACCAAGCCGGCCAGGGTCATGGCCCGGGTGTGGAGATAATCGCCGGCCAGGATAGCCGTACTGGCGT
>JBFFNX010000241.1:0-4795 GCA_041562995.1 Desulfurivibrionaceae bacterium | reverse complement strand
TTCACCTCGTTAAGCTGGAGGCGGCCGATGCGCTGGCTCCTGGTGATGATCCGCTCCACCCGGCGGCGATGGACCCGGAACCTATTGACAATACGGGGAGGCCTATTGCGCCACATATTATATTCATACATGGCCTTAAGGGCCCCTACGGCCCGTTCCGGCGATTCATAGTCAGGAAGAGAGGCGGCGGCAAGCTCATCGCGTCCGGGCATAACCTCGACGCCACCCATGAAAGAGACCAACACCGGTTTATCACCAGTCATGGTCTTGGCAATGGCCCGGGCTGTTGCCGGGGCCTTGGTCATGGCCTGGGGAGTAAGAATCACCAAAATGGCGTCCACCTCGTCATCTTGCTGGGCGGCAGCCAAGGCTGCGGCGTAGCGTTCAGGAGGCGCGTCACCAAGGACATCGATTGGATTGCCGACACTGGCGGCAGCCGGAAGTTCCTGCCGCAGGGCAGTGGCCACATTACGGTCAAGTTCAGCCACCACCATGCCTGCCTTCTCAACGGCGTCAGCGGCCATGGTTCCCGGGCCGCCGGCATTGGTGATGATCAGAACCCTCTTGCCGCGCGGCAGGGGCTGCATGGCAAAGGCCGTGGCATAATCAAAGAGCTGTTCAAAGGTGTCGGCCCGGACAATACCGCATTGTTTAAAGGCGGCGCCATAGGCGGTATCAGCCCCGGCCAGGACACCGGTATGGGAGGCAGCCGCCTTTTGGCCGGCCGTAGTGGTGCCTGATTTCAGGATAACCACCGGCTTCTGCATGGAGGCCTCCTCAGCGGCCTTGATAAACTCATCGCCGTTGCTGATATCCTCCAGATAGCCGACAATCACCCTGGTCTGCTGGTCAACCGCAAAGGCACGCAACAAATCGACCTCTGTAACATCCGCCTTATTGCCGATACTGACCACTTTTTGCAAACCAAGATGGCGGCTGGCGGCAAGGTCAAGGATGGCCGTGCACAGCGCCCCGGATTGCGACAGGATGGATATGGAACCCGCCGCCGGCATACTGCCGGCAAAGGAGGCATTGAGTTTTGAGCTGGTATTTAACAGCCCGAGACAGTTGGGGCCAACCAGACGGACCTTTCTGGTGCGGCAAAAGTCAGCAACTCTATTTTCCAGGGCTGCACCATCTTCACCCACCTCCTTAAACCCGGCGGTGATAACAATAATACCGCCGGCCCCGGCAGCAACGGCATCATGGACGGCCTGCTCCACCAAGGGCAGGGGCACGGCAATAACACAGAGGTCGATCTTTTTGCCATAGGCCTTCAAATTAGCATAACAGGGGTGGCCAAGGACCTCGTCAGCCGAAGGGTTGATGGCGACAATGCTGCCTGTAAATTTTCCCTTTACGATATTGGCAAAGACATCGTGGCCGACCTTGCCGGGGGTCCGGGAAGCACCGATTACAGCTACAGAATCTGGACTAAAGAGAGCCTCAAGCATCACACACTACCCCACGCGCACCTCAAAAAGAGGCGGCTTTTTTAAAATTTCCCCACCTGTATCCTTCAAGTAAACATGAGGCATGGCAGGAAAACCAGACAAAACGTATCTCCCACCCACCCCAACCTGGGGAAACAAGGCTAGTAACTCTACCTATGGTAGTGTAGGGAAGGCCTTTGCTTTTGTCAAACCAAAGACGCCCCGTTTCTCCAATAATCTACAGAAGATTACTGCGGAAATTAAAACGGCTTTCATCGGAACTCAGCCTCCCCTTGCCCTGCCTGATCAGGCGCTGGAAGAGCAATTGGATATCCTTGCGTTTGAGGCGCTGACCGCTGATATCAATGCCGACATAATCGATGCTCAAGCGCTGCACATCATGCATGACATCAAGCAGCGAGAAGGGTTCTTTGGCAAGGGCCACGGTCTGGCCAAAGCGCTGCTGAAGAACGATCTCTTCGCCCTTGGGACTCTTCATAACGCGGTCATATTCAAAATTATCGCCTTGCAGACGGGCGGTAAAAAGAGGCGGGAAGCCATAAACCTCCAGGCCGATCTTCATCTGACCGCGGTTAAGGGCCACCAGGCGGGCATTATCAAGGTCTATCTCAATGGAGAGTGACGTAGCACTCAAGCCATTATGCTGCAGGGTCCGCAAGGCCAGCGAGTTAAGGATATTCAAGGTGT
This sequence comes from Desulfurivibrionaceae bacterium, assembly GCA_041562995.1. Taxonomy (GTDB): domain Bacteria; phylum Desulfobacterota; class Desulfobulbia; order Desulfobulbales; family SURF-16; genus BM506. The sequence goes on along the minus strand of JBFFNX010000241.1, from coordinate 2,654 downwards.
AGCCACCAAAAAAAACAAGCTTCTGGGGCTTGTATTCGGCCTGGGATTTGCGGGCCTGACGCAGCAGCCGTACCTGACTCAGATGACCTATCTGGAATTGATAAAAACCCTGATCCATCAGGGTGAGCAGGGCCTGGTAATAAAATTCCAGATCCGTCTCCAGAATGACCGGCGGCAAGGCCCAGACCAAGGAGCGGATGAGATGACGAAGACCGCCACGCTGGCGCATAGCCTGCTCAAAACTTTTCTGATCCAGAATAACAACAAGGTGTTCCGGACGCTGTTCATGGCCGGCCTTAACCACGCTCCATTCATCGCCGCGTAGCCAGACAGGGGGCTGATAGCTGACCGGGACCTTATGTTTCTTTTTGCCACCGCTTGCTTTATGTGGCGGCCGTGTTTTCAACCCAAGCAAACTAAAAACCGAGCGGCCGGCCTGGCCTTCTTCAATGCTCGCCGCAACCTTCTTAAAAGGACCGACATTGACTTGGCCCCCCTTTGTTTTCACATCTTTGACATCCACCTTGTAGAGACTATCGCCGGAACTCAGGGCGATATCGCCGAAAAATATTTCCACCTTCCAGCCCTTGGGCGCTTCCTGATGCCGCTCGCCACGGGACTGCATCTGCTTTAGGGTCAGGGAGTGGCGCTCGCCGCTTTTTTCCTGATGGAGGCGAAGACGATCCCCCACCTGCAGGGCATGCTGGAGCTTGACCGTGGCCCAACCCTTGTCATGATTGCCGATCCTCCCTAAAAACATGCCGATATTACCAGAATGCTCCGGCGCCAGGGCATCGGTGGGCTGAGGTGACAGAAAATAACCGCCGGTACTCTTGCGGCCCATGGCCTGATCGAGAATTTTCTCCGCCTCTGGCAGGACCTTGTCAAAATCAGCCAGATTATCGAGGGCCAGGCGATAGGCCCGTACCACATGCGCCACATAATTACGGCTGCGCATCCGCCCCTCAATCTTTAAGGAACGGACGCCGGCCTGGACGAGATCCGGCAGCGAGCCGATGCCGGAGAGGTCATTCATGGAGAAATGATAGCCCGCCTCGATCTTACCGCCCGGCCCGGCCATGGTATAGCGCCGGCGGCAGGGCTGGACACAACGGCCCCGCAGACTACTCTTGCCGCCCAGATAGCTGGAAAAAAGACATAACCCGGAATAGGCAAAACAAAGGGCGCCATGGACAAAGACCTCTATATCCACCCCCTGTTGACAGGCAACATCAATCTCAGCAAGGGTCAACTCCCGAGACAAAACCACCCGACTAAACCCCATGGCGCCAAGATGCTGAACCGCCACCCTGTTATGGGCGGCCATCAGGGTGGAGGCATGTAAGACCAAATCTGGAAAATGATTACGGGCCAGATGATAGAGGCCCAGATCCTGAATAATAAGGGCGTCCGGCTGCAACTCCTGGCACATGGCCAGTAAATCACAGGCCGCGGCGACCTCCTCCTCCTTGACCAGGCTGTTGGCGGCAAGATAGACCTTGACTCCGTGCTCATGGCCAAAGGCGATCATGGCGGCGATCTCAGCCACCGAGAAATGGCGGGCCAGATTACGGGCGTTAAAGGCTGGGGCGCCGATGTAGATGGCGTCAGCCCCTTCGGCAACGGCAGCCTCAAAGGCATCAATGGACCCGGCCGGGGCCAGGATTTCAGGTTTCTGTTCTATCTGTAAGGTCATAAATATCCATATAAAAAAGCTGAAAAACACGAAAGCGCGTCACTGCGGGATATTTCCCCAGTGACGCGCTCTACATCCCACAAGCGGGCGAAGCCCGTCTTACGAGTCTCCCTCTTCTTTAGGAAGAGGGAGACAAAACCAAAAATTATTACCATGGAGAACAGGCTCATAGCCCACCGCACCGCCATGGATCTCAATAATCTGCCTGATAAAGCTGAGCCCGTGCCCGGTACCGATCTGACCACCGACATTATCACCCCGGTAGCCCTCATCAAAAATCTTGTCGGCATCGGCCGGCGAAATATGGTGGCCGGTGGTAAAGACATTAAACTTGACCCCGTCAATGCCGGGCCCAAAACAGTCTTTAACAAATTCGCGGCCATAGGCCAAAACCTTGCGATGGGGCTGCCCGTCCTCCCCTGTCACGGACTCGGTATACTTGAGGGCGTTGGAAAAAAGATTGGTGTAGACCTGGGCCAGCAGCCCAACATCCACCTGAAGAACAATCTCCTCATCACGCATATCCTCGGGATGCTCAATCTCAACCCCCTGATTGGCAAAACGTCTCTTGAAATGCTCAAGCTGAGGGGCAATGATCTCATTCGCCACTAAACATTTCCTGGTCCGCAGAACCAGTTCGCCCCTGGCAAAGTGATCGCGGCGAAAAAGGCTCTCGATAAAGAGACTGCTGCTCTTATGATGCTTCTCCATCTCCTGATGGTAATCATCCAGGGACCTGTGCAGAGAGGCCACCATATCGATGATCTTCTGGCACGACTCATTACCGGTCATCCCCATGGCCTCTTTCATGGCCCTGATCTGCTGTTCAAGGTCATCCATATCTTTAATCTTCTTACGAAGCTTATTAAAGAGATGCTTAAAATACATATTGGGAATGATGATATTATGCTCGATATCAGTGACCAGATTCTTGACAAACTCAATATGCTTGAGGCTC
>JBFFNX010000240.1:0-4807 GCA_041562995.1 Desulfurivibrionaceae bacterium | reverse complement strand
ATGCAGACGCACACAGCAGTCTCCTGTTTTGCATGAACTATATCCCGGGTCAATCTATCTCAAACTATCTTGAGGAAGTGCGCCAGTATGGTCAGCAAACTTCTAAAAGGGTCGGCAGAAGGTTTTCAGATTGGACATGTCCTGCCAAGCCGGATCGCCTTTGTATCGGCATGGTATCAGGCGATTTCCGGGAACACTCGGTAGGCCTTTTCCTGGAAAATATTCTGGCAAACATTGACCCAACAGAAATCGATCTGGTCGCATATCCGACCCATAACCGGCAGGATGAGCTTACCGCCCGTATTCGTCCTCGCTTTGTTGACTGGAAGCCCCTGTCTGACAAGAGCGATGAAGCCGCCGCCCGCTTAATTCACAACGACGGGGTGCATGTTCTGCTTGATCTTTCCGGCCACACCCTTTACAACCGCTTGCCCGTTTTTGCATGGAAGCCTGCTCCGGTACAAGCCACTTGGTTGGGTTATTCCGCATCTAGCGGTGTCGAGGAGATGGATTATCTCCTTGGTGACCCGTATGTAATTCCCACGGACGAGGAAATAAACTTTACGGAAAAGATCTGGCGCCTTCCAGAAAGTTATATCTGTTATTCACCGCCTCAAATACTAGTCTCAGTTGAGCCTTTGCCTGTGCTAAAGAAAGGTGGTGTTACCTTCGGATGCTTTAATAACCCAACAAAGATGAACGATTCGGTGGTCGCTTTATGGTCCAAAGTATTACATGCAGTTCCTGGATCGCGTTTATTTCTGAAACATAAGAACTTTTCAAATCCAGCGTTCCGCGAAACCACCAGGCAGCGCTTCACCGCCTTCGGCATTGTGCCAGAGCGGTTGATATTTGAAGGTTTCCTCCTGGAAGAGGCTCACTTTGCAGCTTACAATCGGGTGGATATTGCCTTAGACCCTTTCCCTTACAACGGCACAACCACTAGTGTCGAAGGGTTGTGGATGGGTGTCCCTTTTATAACCCTTAGAGGAGATCGTTTTATCTCCCACGTTGGTGAGAGCATTGCCAATAACATCGGCATGGCTGACTGGATTGCCGTTGATGAAGATGACTATGTTTCTAAAGCCGTAGCCCATACGGCCGACTTGGAGAAACTGGCGCAGCTTCGTTCAGGATTACGTCAGCGTGTGTTGGCATCACCTCTATTTGATGCCCAGCGATTTGCCAGGAATTTCGAAGCGGCTATGTGGGGGATGTGGAAGCACTTTATAAAGGCAAAGGGGCTATAGAAAGAGGCCAAATAACCCTTTGATTTTAAGGGGCAACTTATCAAGCAATCCTAAAATTCCAACCGCAACAAATCCGTTCGGCGAACTACTCTTTGCTAGTTAGACACACACGCCCTTTCTCAGCTTGGACAACCTACTATTTCCGCACCACCTTCGCCAGAATCCGATAACTGCGTTCGAGTATCCCCCAAGGTTCCGCGGTCAAACCGACCTGGATCATGGCGTTGGTTCGCAATGTGACACAAGGTGTCTTCGACTATCGGGGTTTACAATAATTATCCCGAGAAAAATCATAGCGCCTTAATCAAATCCCCGACCACTGACGGCTTCAAATGATGGTTGTCAATATGGCAGCCGCTAGCAGTTTCTCCCCCATGTGTTTTTGAAAAGGAATAAACATCCAGGAGCGTAATTTGTTTTCTGGCAGCATTATCCGCCAGAGCCCGGTTAAATATTTCCAGAACTTTTTCCAACAGATTCTTGTCAGGCACCGAGACTACATCAGACCCCAAAAATTGTACCGGGACATTACAGATTATCGGTACAATACCTCTAGCCTTCACCACCCTTAAAATGTAATTGAAATAGTTTTCCACCAAGGTAATAATTGACTCAGCCAGGTTCACATTACTTTTCTTATAATGTTTTATTATTCCTTCTTCAGGCCGGCAGTCAATTTCACCAAACATCAGTATCGCTTTTGCTCCACTGGGTATTGACTCAATTGATTTTTCAAGGTCATATTTAAATCTGTTGTTATCGTTATTTCCCAGATGCCATGCCTTGCAGCCAATTACTATCTTTGCTTCAGCAAGATAGTCAATACTTTTGAAATTCACCGTTGTATTTGCAACAGAAAGACAGTGGCTGTCACCGACAACATAGATGATGGGAAGATTTTCATCTTTCATATATCGAGTGGCATTTGATTCCCTGTATTTAAGGAGTCTATCCAAGAAGTTACGATAAGCAGTTACAAATTTCAGCTCTGCCCCCCTTAATTTTTCGGCGGTAGTGGAGATCTGCTCTAAGTAATTTCGGCAGGCCGGCAACTCGCCATTAACCCAGGCAATTATTGCCAGATGAGTTGCGGGGCTCGGGTAATCCGGTTTGTACGATAATGCTGCTTTAAAACAGGCAACCGCCTCTGGAACCATTCCCTGCGCCTTGCGGATAAGACCCAGATTGTGGTGTGCCTCAGCTAATTCGGGTTTAATGGCCAGAGCCTTCTCAAAACTGCTTGCAGCTTCTTCCATCCGCCCTAATTTATAAAGAACAACCCCCAGGTTATTCTGTGCCCCGGCCAATTCAGGCCTTATGGCCAGAGCCTTCGCATAACTGGCTACAGCTTCTTCAGAGCGCCCTGACTGATTATAGAGAACCCCCATCTTAAACCAATTCTCAGCTGCCTCTTCACACTTGCCGTTTTCCCTGAGAGCTAAATTCAGATTTTCAAAGGCCTTGGTGTAATCGGGTCTGACCGCCAAGGCCCGCCGAAAGCAGGAATTAGCTTTATCAAATTTTTTTAATTTCCTGAATGTATCGCCCAGATTAGTGAGGACGACAAAGTCATCGGAGTTATGTTTCAGCGCCTGTTCATAATATATTACAGCCTGCTCATAATCAGCATGGTCGTGATACGCCAGTCCCAGGCTGTTAAGATAATCAACCCGTTCAGGGGATCGCTCAAGGGCCTGCTGGTAATAAATGATCGCTTGAGCCAAATCCTTTTTATCTTGCAAGACCCGCCCCAGCAGATAAGATGCTTCGGGATCACCGGGAACCAGGCGGAGGTACTCATGATAGATGGCCACGGCATGATCAAGATTCTCCCGTTCAGAATAGGCCCGGGCCAGGTTAAACAGGTAGTCGGGTCGGCCTGGGGCGGCCTTAATCGATTTACGCATCAAATCGATCGCGATATCAGGTTTTCCTTGTTGGGAATAAAGAACCCCTAGCATATGAAGTGCTTCAGGGTGTCTTGGAGAGTGCCGGATAATCTTCTTGTATAAACCCTTGGCCTGCTGGAAATCACCATTTTGATGCAACTTTATGGCTTTACCAATTTCCCCGGACAAATCGAGAGAGCTCTTCCGGTTTCGTTTCTTCATAGAACGCCTTTAGATTGAGTTCCCCAACTCCATGCTTTTCTCACTATCTATATGGAACGACCATGACACCAGGCGGTCTTTCCCCAATGCGACCGACCCGGGATAATGATGGAAATTTGAAGCATCGCTGGTCTTTACCTTCGAAAGTGAGCCAAGATCACTTTTTTTAAGTACCCGGACTTAAACCGCAACAACTCGGGGGTTCCGGCGAATGATCTAAGCAGGCCTGAAGCATGAGGGAGCCTTTTATCCAGCGGGGCCCCTCCCACCAGATCAGATCGACTTTTTCTGCACCACCCGAGCCAGAATCCGATAACTGCGCTCGACCATCGATTGCGGCTCCACGGTCAGTCCCGCCTGGATCATGGCGTTATCGTGGATCTGCTCGACGACGCTGCCGGCGAACTCCGGATCTTCCTCCCGCAGTTTGTCGAGACTGACAATCAGCTCATGACGGGGGTTGATCTCCAGATTTTTGCCGGCGAATTCAGCAAAACCGCTATCCTGCCTGGAAGCCTGCATGACCCGTTCCATGCTGCTGGTCATGAACCCGCCGGCGTTGACGATAATGGCCGGACTGCCTTCCAGTCGTTTGGAAACGTGGACGGCCTTGATCCTGTCGCCAAGGACTTCCTGCATCCATGCGGTCAAGCCGGTCAGGCGGTCACCTGACAGTACCTCCTTCTGCTCATCATCTGTTTTGGCCTCGTCTTCGCCGCTCACCTCGGGCAACTCCAAATCGGCCCGATCGGCTGAAACCAGCTTCTTGCCGGCAAATTCACCGAGATGGCTCAGGGCGAAATCATCGATGGGCTCCAGGGTGTAAATTACTTCCAGGTTTCTTTTCTTGAAGGCCTCGACATAGGGTCCGGCCTCGATAGCATCCCGGCTGGAACCGCTGATATAGTAGATATCCTCCTGCCCCTCGTTGATCCGCTCGACGTAGTCGGCCAGCGAAACCATCTTGCCCGGCTCGGCCGACGACGACTCAAAGCGCAGGAGCCGGCCCAAGGCTTCCCGATGGGAATAATCGTTGACCAGCCCCTCTTTCAGAAAGATCCCGAAGGTCTGCCAGAATTCCAGATACCGGTCCGGATCGTTTTTGGCCTCGGCCTCCAGATACTTGAGGTAGCGGGTGGTGAGGACCTTGTTGATCTTCAGCACCAGAGCATTGTCCTGCAGGGCCTGCCGGGAGATATTCAGGGGCAGATCCTCGCTGTCGACCACTCCTTTCAGGAAACGCAACCAGTCAGGGAGAATGTTTTTGCTGTGCTGCTCGATCAGCACCTTCTGGCAGTAGAGACTGACTCCGGGGTCCATCCGGCCGAAACCGAGTTTTTCAAAATTCTCCTTGGGTGTATAGAGCAGAGCTTTAATGGCCAGGGGCACATCGGCCGAAAAATGCAGCCGATAGGTGGGTTCATCCGCCGCGTTAGCGATGAACTT
>JBFFNX010000239.1:0-4813 GCA_041562995.1 Desulfurivibrionaceae bacterium | reverse complement strand
GCCTCCAGGCCTTGCTGGTGGATCTTAATGCCTGCGGCGCCTTTGTGGCCGCCGAACGAGATGATGTTTTCTTGGCCGGCAGCTCTCTCCAGCCCAGCCGCCTTGGCAAGCATGTCCCGAATGTGAACTGTGCCGTTTGTTCGACATGATCCGGCCAGGATGCCTGCCGCCGGAGTGTTGCTAAACACAACAGCGGGAACGCCATAACCTTCAGCCAGTCTTGAGGCGAGAATCCCTAGGATGCCTGGGTGAAAATCAGGATGGTACACCACAATCCCTCTACTTGTGTCTGCCTTCGCAGTTAACCCATGGGCAAGCTCCATGGCCTCTGTTTCGTGTTTTTTTCTTAATGTATTTGTTTCGGTAAGCTCTTCAAAGTGTTGTTTTGCCGTATTTTTATCTGGAGCCATCAAGAAGTTTAAGGCCAGCTGAGGATCTGCCATTCTGCCGGCACCGTTAATGCGCGGACTCACCTGGAAGGCCAAGTCCTCTTCGGTTAGCCTGGCTATAGGTCTAGTACCAAACTCCATGACCTGCCAACAATGCCTGACACCCCTATTGATTTCGTGAAGTCCGTATCGGACCACCGCCCTGTTGGTTGGGCTGAGAAGGGAAACACTGTCAGCTATGGTGGACAGTGCCACATAGTCAAGGAGGGAGATGAGTGTTGGTGTATCAGGGGGGATGACGCCATCGGCAAGCAGTTGGGTACGGACGGCGCTTAAGACAAGCCAGCAGACCATACAGCCTGATATGGCCTTGTCTGGGTATGGGCAGTCCGGCTGCTGTGGGTTGACCAGAGTGAATGCTGACTGGGGGAAGTCATCCCCAGGTACAAGATGATGATCGGTAACAATCACATCCACCCCGGCCTCCTTAAGAAGCAACAGTCTTTTTTCGTCCGAGACTCCGCAGTCAGCAGTGATAAGAAGGCTGACAGAAGGCTTGCTGGCGACGATACGGGTGCAGAGCTGATCAGTTATACCGTAACCATCCTGCAACCTGTTGCCGACAAAGCTGTGGATCAGGGCGTTATCAACATGGAAACAGTCACTGAAGGCCTTTTGGCTAACTGCGTTGGATGTGAGGCCATCAACGTCGTAATCCGTCACCAGCCCTATATTCTCGCCTTTTTTGATGGCAGTGACAATTCTGGCAACAGCCGCATCGCAGTTTTTGAGCAAACGGGGGGCTGGAATTGCCTTAAGCTTCGGGTCATAAAAAGGGGCAAGGGGCACCGTTTCGCCTATGTTCCTGCGGCAGAGAATATCTGCTTGAACATGGGTTAATCCTTGCGCCCGGGCAGCATTATACACCTTTATTTTGCGTGGCCGTTCCCAGGTCGTTGTTTTTCTCAAAATGCCTTCCTGTTGAGGAGTTGCTCTATGTCGAGTTGATCAGCGGGATGAAACCAGTGAAAGGCCTCATCGCGGCCAAACCAGGTAAATTGCCTCTTGGCGTAATGCCTCGTGTCCCGTGCCAGGAATGTTAGAGCTTCCTGCCATGACCATTCACCCTGAATAAACTGGACCATGTGCCGGTAGCCAATGGATTGCATTGGCCCCAGTTCCGGGCCGAAGCCCATGGATAGGAGATTTTCCACCTCGGCCAGGAGGCCCTGGTCGATCATCATACCAACCCTGGCATTGATCCGCTGATAGAGCTCGTCGCGGTTCCTGCGGAGTCCGATTTTTAGCACCTCAAACTCAGCGGCATTCTGCTGTTGCCGGCTAAGATGCTCCGTCCAGGGAATAGCGGTGGCCCTGAAAATCTCAAGCCCCCTTGCCAGGCGCTGGCTGTCGTTTTGGTGGATCCTGGCGGCGGTCTCGGGGTCACAAGCCATGAGCTCTTGATACATCTTGGCATTACCCTGCTCCTGCAGGTCATGGCGAACCTGGGCTCTCACTTTGTCAGGAATGTCGGGCAGCTCAAATACCCCCTCAAGCAGGCCACGCATGTAAAGTCCCGTCCCCCCCACCAGCATGGGAAGATGTCCCCTGCTAGAGATATCAGCAATAGCTTGCCGGGCATCGCTGACAAAGCGACTGACATGGTAGATCTCATCTGGTTCGACATAGTCGACAAGATGATGGCGAATACGGGAGCGTTCGGCCAGGGTTGGTTTAGCAGTGCCAATATCCATGTGCCGATAAATCTGCATGGAGTCCATGGAGATAATTTCGGCCTTGAACCTCTCGGCAATAGCCAGAGAAAGCTCAGTCTTGCCAACTCCGGTGGGGCCGGCCAAGACAATGATTTTCTGCTTATTTAATGGGAAAGGTGGTGAAGTCATGAATAAAAAACAAGAAGAGTCTGGGCTGATTAATGAGGGGAACTCGCTCCGTACAATTTGGGTGACAGCTCTCCATATTTACACTATATTTGCCTCTTTTTGAATCTATCTGTTGCGAAAGCCTATTTTCGGAAGGGATACAGCTTGTTTTATGTACATACATTGTTCATTAATCCAGCCAAAACACTTAACAACTTCAGCCTTGCCAGAGGAACTCCATGCCAGACCGTATTTATAATTTCAGCCCCGGACCAGCCACTCTTCCTCAAGAGGTGCTGACTCAAGCCGCCAAGGATATCGTTAATTTTAACGATAAGGGCATTGGCCTCATTGAGCTCTCCCATCGCTCAAAGGAATTCATGGCTGTGGCAGCCGAAGCGGAAAGCCTGCTCCGCGAGCTCATGGCCATTCCAGACAATTACAAGGTCCTCTTTCTCCAGGGCGGCGCCTCCACCCAGTTTGCCATGGTTCCTATGAATCTTTTGCAGCCTGGCCAGAAGGCAACCTATCTCAACACCGGTACCTGGGCCAAAAAAGCCATCAAAGAGGCCAATATCATTGCCGAGTCCCATGTTGGCTATTCAAGCGAAGAAAGCACCTTTAATCATGTGCCCAAAAACGGTGCCTATAGCGTTGACCCTGCCGCCGAGTATCTCTATTTTGTCTCCAACAACACCATCTACGGCACCCAGTTCGCTGAATTTCCCAAAAGCGAGAAGATGCTTGTTTGCGACATGTCCTCTGACATCTTAAGCCGCAAATTTGATATCACGCCCTTTGGCCTGATCTTTGCCGGGGCCCAGAAAAATATGGGTCCGGCCGGGGTCACCGTCGTTATCATCCGGGATGATCTTCTGGATCGGGCCCCGGCCAACATCCCCACCATGCTTCGTTACAAGACCCACGCTGACAAGGATTCTATGTTTAACACCCCACCCTGCTTTGCCATCTACGTGGTCGGCCTGGTGTGCAAATGGCTCAAGGCCAATGGCGGTGTTGAGGCCATGGAGAAGAAAAACAAGGAGAAGGCAGCCCTGTTGTATGACATGATAGATTGCACAGATTTTTACCGGGGCCATGCCCAGCTGGAATCAAGATCTCTGATGAATGTCACCTTCAATCTCCCCACCCCTGAATTGGAAGCTGAGTTTATCGCCCAAGCCGGCAAAGAGGGCTTGGACGGCCTCAAGGGCCATCGCTCCATCGGTGGCTGCCGGGCCTCAATCTACAATGCCTTCCCGAAACAGGGCGTTGTTGATCTTGTTGCTTTTATGAAGAGATTTGAGAAGGCAAACAGCTAAATTCTTTTCTACTGTCTCGTCATACCAATAAAAAAACGCATCAAGCAAAAGCTTGATGCGTTTTTTTATTGGTGAAAATCCCCAGCCATACTGGCAAGGGAGGTGGCCAGGCCCTAGGGAGCTGATTGGCCAATGGCTTCTTCTTTCACCTCTGGCGAGGGCTTGCTCTTAACAAGACGCAGGTCATTGGTCTCGACCTTGACCTCACCGTTAAGAGAGGCGCCTCCTTCCACAAGCATATTGACAGCCTCTACATTCCCGTCAATCCTGCACCCTTTGACGACATTAAGATCACGGGCTTTGATATTTCCCCGCACCTTACCTCGACAGGTAAAGGTCTCGATGACAACATCACCCGTGATATTGCCGGTGTCACCCAAGATAAGATGTTCGCCTTTGACATTGCCCACAACGCTCCCATCCAGACGGAGCTTGCCGGTGAAACTGACATCCCCGGTGAAAGTCATTCCCGTGCCGATAATACTACTTATGGCAACGTTGCCGTTGGCCGATTCCAGGCCTGGGTTGTCAGCCGTTTTTTTAAAAAAACTCATGAAAACTCCTTGAGATGGTCGTTCGATCAGATGGGGACCTAAGAAACCCTATATTGATCACAGAAAATTACTGTCCAACAAATCACATATTGCGGGCAACCCTGACAAACTTAAGGGGATTTAGACTTTTTTGATTATAGAGAATTTCGTAATGGAGATGAGAGCCGGTACTACGTCCTGTGTTTCCAACCAATCCAATAACCTGTCCTCGTTTCACCAGGGAACCCTTGTCGACGAGGCTTTTCTTCATATGGAAATAACGGGTTCTGAAACCTTTGCCGTGATCGATGACCAAGAAATTGCCGAGACTTTCCTCAAACCCCTTGTCAAAAATCTTGCCGTCCGCGGTAGTGGTAATCTCGGTGCCGGATTGTTTACTGATATCAATACCACTATGAAAGGCGACCTCGTCGTTAATGGGGTCTACTCGTCTCCCATAAAGCGAGGTGACGGCTCCGAGAACTGGTGGGCCAAGGGGCACTGATTTAATAATATCCAGGGAATGGTCCAATTTAAAGATAAGATCCTCATAAGAATCCTCGGTAAGGGGGGTGAAAGGACCACCACTATTCTTTACGCTTTCCTTAATTGATGTTTTAATACCGACCGATTTCAGAATAGATTCGACTATTTCGCCCCTACTTTTCAGCTCGGTGAGGGCAGTG
>JBFFNX010000238.1:0-4818 GCA_041562995.1 Desulfurivibrionaceae bacterium | reverse complement strand
AAGCTATAGATATTATCGGTGTGCCGACTGACCTCTATCCGGGGATGGGTAAGGGCAAAACTCTTGACAATAATGGCCCTCTTAAAAAGGGAAGCGGCCTGCAGGTTGACAACAAGGTCATCAAAGGCAACAAAGGGCCCTTCCCCCTCTTTTTTCCGCAGATCAAAACCCTGAATGCGGACAGTCAGGCTATAGGGGTTTATGCTGATCTTGTCGATAGCCAGCTGCCGGTTCATGGCCTGGGGTATCTTCTTGACCAGGGCATACTTGACCAGGGCGGGGAGAGCAAAAAAACCGAACAGGGTATAGAGCACCAGGGCAATGGCCGACCAGAACAAAACCTTCTCCGTTCGACTGCGGCCGGTGAGTAAAGTCTTCAGCTGTAGTTTCACCATTGCTCTTCCTCTTTTGTTGGGGCCCCAATTCATCTCAAAACGCCACACTGACCAAGGCTCAGCTTATTTTTCGTTCACTAACCTGACAAGATCCTTGCCCATGCCAAGCAAATAATGCTAAAAAAACTCATGACTGCAGAACTTTCCACCCTCCAAAGCCTGTACCAGGTTGTCATTGAATTTCTGGTAACCTACAGCTTCCAGATCATCGGCGCCATTATCATCCTGCTGGTCGGCATGAAGGTGGCGGGCTGGGTCTCCGGCTTTATAACCAGACTCTGCGAACAACATGGTCTGGACACCACCCTGGCCAAGTTTCTGGGCAATGTCAGCAAAATCGTGGTGCTGACCTTTGTGGTCATCATCACCATCGGCAAATTCGGCATTTCCATCGCCCCGCTCATCGCTGCGGTCAGTGCCCTGGCCTTTGGCGCCAGCTTTGCCATCCAGGGACCATTATCCAACTATGGGGCGGGGCTGTCCATTATTCTTTCCCGGCCCTTTGTGGTGGGCAACACCATCACCATCAATGGTGTCAGCGGCGTGGTGGAGGAAATCAGGCTGGCGGCCACTCTCCTCAGCACCGAGGATGGTGAAACGATCATCATCCCTAATAAGCATATTGTTGGCGAGATCCTCAAGAACTCCTTTGCCAACAAGATCATCGAGGCCTCGGTGGGTATCTCATACAGTGATGATCCGAGCCGGGCCATTGCCGAAATTACCAGAATCCTGGCAGCCACCCCCCAGGTCTGCCAGGAGCCGGCCCCCTTGGTCGGCATTGAGGAGTTTGCCGACTCCGCCATTACTATTGCCTACCGCTGCTGGGTGCCCACCAAAGAATATTTCCAGACCTGTTATGCCATTAATGCCGCCATCCATCAGGCCTTTCAGGATAACCAGATAAGCATCCCCTTTCCCCAACGCGATGTCCACCTTGTCACCTCCAGCGAGGCCAGGCCATGACAGCGCGCCTCAAGATGCTTTCCCTGCTTGTTATCATCGGCCTGCCCCTTGTTTTATTGGGCTGCGGTGAAGAACAGGGTCCTGCCGAAAAGGCGGGTAAAAAAATTGACCGGGCCCTACAAAAGGCCGCTGACAAGGCCGAAGAACTTACAAAATAAGCCGTTTACGTGCCGAGAAGCAATTACCGCGTTTCAGAAAATCCAACGCCATGAGGTATTGCCATGAACAATTTTGACAAATACACAGACCAGGCCATTGCCCTTCTCATGGCCTATGGCCCCAAGCTGCTCCTTGCCCTGCTCACTCTGGTTATCGGCTTGAAGCTGATCAAGATGGTCGTCAACCTCCTTGACAAGGCGATGGATCGTCAAAAAGTTGACTTGACCCTCCAGAAGTTCACCCTCAGCATTTGCAGCATTACGCTGAAAATCCTGCTCCTGGTCAGTGTGGCCTCAATGGTTGGTATTGCCACCACCTCGTTTATCGCCGTACTTGGTGCTGCCGGTCTGGCCGTGGGCCTGGCCCTCCAGGGCAGCCTGTCTAATTTTGCCGGCAGCATGGTCATCCTCTTTTTTAAGCCTTTTGCCATTGGCGACGTTATCGAGGCCCAGGGTTACATCGGCAAGGTCAAAGAGATCCAGATGTTCACCACGACCATCAACACCCCGGACAACCAGAGGATTATCATTCCCAACGCCCTGCTCTCCAATGGCTGCATCAAAAATATCTGTATTGAAAAGACAAGACGGGTGGATTTGACCTTTGGCATCAGCTACGAAGATGATCTCCTCAAGGCCAAGGAGGTTTTAAGACAGCTCATTAGCGCCGATGCCCGGGCCCTTAAAGACCCAGGCTCAGAGATCTATGTCGCCGCCCACGCCGACAGCTCCGTCAATATTCTGGTCAGGATCTGGGTGAAGACCGAGGATTACTGGGGCGTCTATTTCGATATGCTTGAGCGGGTCAAACTGACCTTTGACAAAGAAGATATCGTCATCCCCTACCCCCAGCGGGACGTGCATCTCATCCAGCAGTAGGAAATCCCGGCAGAGAGCCTGGCTTTTTCCCCAGAATCTCCCGTCGGCTTTCTGCTGAACGGGAGAGGACCCCGACATCTTCATCCACATAGTCAAAGACAACAGCCTTTTTATCAGGGGCCGGTCGCAGGATGCGACCCACCACCTGCAGCAATCTGCCGGTGAATTTAATGGGGGTGGTGAGAAAGAGGGTGGCAAGTCCGGGGCAGTCAAATCCCTCGCCGATGAGCTGCAATGTCGAGATGAGAATCTGCAGCTCGCCATTATGCACCTCCTCCACAGTGGCACTGCGCACCTCGGAAGGGGTGCGGCCGGTGAGAACCTTGCTATGAACGCCGCGCTCAGCCAGCATCTCGGCAAGCAACTCACAATGAGCCACCCGGTCACTGACCACGAGAATCCCCCCCTCGTTTTTACGGCTCTGGGCCACGACATCGGCAACAATCTGCTGGTTGCGATGTTCATCAGTGGTGAGGGCCTTCATCAGGGCCTGGTAATTGTCGCGATAACGAAAGGTAAAGGAGGTGTTTTTCTGGATGAGCTTGGGCCGAAGCACTGCGCCTGCGGCGGCAAGCTCTTCCTTGTCCACCCGGTGTACCAAGTCGCCCAGGTAGATATTAATCAGCCGGGACATGCCGTCACGACGGAAAGCCGTGGCTGATAGGCCCAGCATGTACAGGCAGTCAAAGGCGGTGACCACATCGGTGAACAGAGAAGCCGGTACCCGGTGGCACTCATCCACGCAGATCTGGCCGAAATGACCGGCTAGCTCGGCCAGTTTGTTGCGGGCCGTATTGACAATGGCCACCGACAGGGGGGCAATTTCAAAATGACCATCGCCGATAAGACCGGGCTCAAGGCCAAGAAACTGCTTTATCCGCTCCTGCCACTGGTAGAGGAGTTCCTTATTATGGACAATGATCAGGGTGGGCTGGCGCCGCTGGGCAATAATAGCAAGGGCCATAACGGTCTTGCCGGAACCTGTGCCCGACTCCAAGACCCCGAACTGGCGCCCTGCCACCGCAGCCACCGCCTCCTGCTGATAGGGGCGCAGGCTGGCTGAAAATTCAAAATCCACCTCAGGGCAACTGCGCCGCTTGTCAATAATCTCTGGATCGACTCCGTCGCACTGGCGAACCAGACGGATCGCCTCATTGGCGAAACCCCGTGGAAAGGAAAGACCTTTCTTGCGCTTCGAGTAAAAGGTGAGTTTGGGCTTGAGCCTTTTGCCCACCCACCGCCCATACTTGACGGCATCCACATACTTTGGATTGTCGATGGTGAGTTCCTTGATGATGGCACTCACCGCTTCGGCACTCGCCTGGGCAAGGAAACACTCATTTGAGACTGTCAAGACCGCAGGGTCTGGCGTTTTAGATGGATGGGACACAGCACCGACTCAATTAAATTTCTCAACCCCTTCACGTAAGAGGATATATATAGGGAAGTTACAGCTGTCTACTCCAGATATAATCATCCGTAAAAAAATGGCTTTATAAAAAAACTATACTTTTTCATAGAGTGCCGGCTGGACATAGGCAAAAAGGCGAACAGGCCGAGGACGCCCCCCGAACCACCCGTAAACTTTTCACCCATCCAGAGATTTTTCATGCATTTTTTAAATCCTTAAACCCTTTTATTGATCTGGGATGCCCCCCTTTTTCACCTTCCATACCGGCATGACTCCACCGCGCCCTGACACCATTTTTTTTTATGATGCTTTACACGGTAAGCCAGGAAGCGTGCTTCGAGAGAAAAAACAGTTTATAGTGAGGGGAACACGTCTGGACGCACAATACGCCTAACGTTTACATTACAGCACAATTATTAACAAATCATTAATAAGACAGGACATGGATCAGCCCTTTCTTCTCCCCCGGGGGAAGGCTAAAGATCAGGAGTTCAGAAAAATAATATGACCGATTTCAAAAAACAATGGGATGTGGAAATGGCCATGGCTGTGCTCGCCAATAAGACCGTGGATAGTGAAACATGGTCTGAGGCGGTGGAGTGGCTCTTGCTTTATGGCCCCCCTCATGTTCAGGAAATTTTAAGCAAAGCCTCCTTTGTGGCCACCAGCGAACATTTTCCGGAATTAAAGCCAACAGGATACAGCCCGGAGGGCAAACCTCTCTATGATGTCCAGGCCCTTGCCCAGGCCTTAAATATCTCCCCTGAAGATGCCCTGGCGAAACTCCAGGAAAAAGAGGAAAAACAGGAAACCAAACACCTCTTCACCGAGGAAGATTCCCAGAAAATCCATTAGCCTTCCACCGGATCCTGTGTCGCGAGGGTACATAAGTGAGAAAAACAACCTCAGACCTCATAATGCCCTCCGCGTCCTGAATATCATTGGTCGCAGGTGGCAGTCATGCTATTATTCCGATATTATTCTATATTTTTTCCGTCCAAACTAATTT
>JBFFNX010000237.1:0-4843 GCA_041562995.1 Desulfurivibrionaceae bacterium | reverse complement strand
GTGGATGTTTTTAGTCATACCCTGTGGGGGTACGGTCTTTTTGGCCGGCAGCGGCCGTGGTTGGCCATGGTTTTTGGTGCCATGCCGGACATGGTCAGTTTCGGGGCCTTTGCCATCATCCGTCTGGTGAATGGTAATTATGTTGCTGGCAAGCCGCCCCTTGATATCATCCCGGCTTGGTGTTTTCTGCTCTATGACCTGAGCCACAGCCTGCTTATTGCGCTGCTCGTCTGTTTGTTGGTGTTGTGGAAGAACAGAGTCCTGGCCTTTGCCATGCTGGCCTGGCCTTTTCATATCATGCTCGATATCCCCTTTCACACCAGGCATTATTTCCCCACCAAGTTCTTCTATCCGCTCAGCGATTATTTTTATGATGGTATTGCCTGGAACTCAGCCGTGGTTTGGCTGCCCAATGTTGCCGGGGTGATTGTGGTGGTTGGCTATCGGCTATGGAGTGGCCGAAAAGGGCGGCCCTAACAGCCCTGGCCTTCGGCCGGAAAAAGGGACGGAAAAATATGGGCGACGTCGGGCCGACTGGGTACGCTTTGTCTGTCAGACCAGGAAGAGCGCGGCTTGGCAGTGATGCAAGATAAAGGGTTATTTTGATTTTCCATCACAGGTCGCCGGAATCACCTTACCGTTTTTTGTCTCATAGAGCTGGATGGAGGAAATAGTTGGCACAGTGGTCGCTCCGCCGCCAATGCTTGTTGTCTGAAAGAGCTTAAGGCCATCCACACAAATTACGCGGTCGATGACCCCCAAGCCGGTGCGAAGCGTGCGCTCGATCTCGTCAATCGCCGCAAAGGCAGCGGTGGTAGAAAGAAAAAATAACGAGAAAACGACCAAAGAAACTAAAGTTTTAGTCATTAGAATAACTCCATAATGTGCGTTACATGCAAAGGCCTGGCCGGCCAGGATCAAGACCATGGAACGTGGTGTGCTCACCACAACTCCTGTTGTGCAAATATACACCTCACTGCCTGAAACAGCACAGGGGAATTTAGTAACCGGCGGCCGTTTTGTCAATTCAGAGCGGCTCCTGGAGCAGATAAATGATGGCAGTGGTGGCCAGATGTGCGGGTGGGAGGCAACGTCAGGGGAATGACAGGCGAACAGCAAAAAGGTGAGTCGCCTGGGTAATAGAGGATATTGCCACTTGGGAGAGCTGGCTGCAGAGAAACACAAAAGGGTGGCGGAGAATGTATCTCGGCCACCCTTTTTAACTTGCGAGCGAACTCGTCTTAGTTGATCAGCTCAAAGATATGGGCCTTGGCGCCGCAGATGGGGCAGCGTTCCGGCGGGGCGCCCAGCTCGATATGGCCGCAGACCGGGCAGAGGTAGAACTCGGTGGTATCAAGGTCGACACCTTTTTTGACCGCCTCCATGGCCATGCTGTACAGTTTGGCATGGACGGCCTCGGCCTTGGTGGCGAATTTGAACATCACCTTGGCCTTATGGCCTTCTTCTTCTGCCTGGGTGACCATGGGCGGATACATGTCACTAAACTCATGGGTCTCGCCGGCAATGGCGGCCTGGAGATTGTCGGCGGTGGAACCCACCATGTCCAGGGCCTTGAGGTGGCCTTCGGCATGGATGCGCTCAGCCTCGGCCGTGGTGCGGAAGAGCTTGGCGATATTGGCAAAGCCCTCCTTTTCGGCTTTCTTGGCAAAGGCCCGGTATTTCTGGTTGGCCTGACTCTCGCCGGCAAAGGCGTCCTTGAGATTGTCGGTGGTTGAAGGCATGCTGTTCTCCTCTTGAGATTGAAGGTGTATATGGGATAAATCTTTTTAGTAATTATTACTGTTTAAAATACCCGAGATGATTTAAAAAACAAGGGTAAGCTAAGAGATCTTGAGAATTACCTGGAAAAATACTAGAGCTTGTTACGGGACCTGGCCAGCATCGACGGGCTGCTTGTCTCCAGATTAGAGCATTTGTGCTTGAGAAGCCAAATTTTTGTCTGATTACGCTAAGTCTCAGTCATTTTCACAAGTCATTGCTGCCAAGGCGGGAGATAAGCGCAGACTTCGATCCAGGAAGTCGAGCGCAATTCACCAGATTCCCGCCTTGGCGGCAATGGCTGTAAACCAAAAAAAGTTGTTTAGATTTCAACATGTTACCGAATGGTTGCTATGGATGGCTGAAACGACGATGGTAATCAAAAAATTTTATGTGCCAGCGAAGAGGAATTGCCGATGTCTGAGGAGTTAAATAGAGAGCTGGGCACCACTGAGGTGCTTTGGAACCTGGGCGATCTTTACGATGGTCTGGATGATGAGCTGGTTAAGGATGATCTTGACCTCTGCGTGCAGGAGGCGGCCCTGCTCAAGGAGTTTAGCGGTAAGCTTGCGGAGCTGGATCCGGCCAAATTTGCCCGGGTGGTTCGCCGCCTGGAACGCATTGCTGTTAATCTCGGCAGAGTGGCAACCTACGCCTATCTCAACTTTGCCACCCAGGTTACCAATGCCAAGGCCAGCGCCTTTTTGCAGGAGGTGAAGGAGGCGGCGAGCCGCATCAGTCGCGACATTGTCTTTTTTGATCTGGAGTGGTCCAAGATGGAGGCGGAGGCGGCCCAGCGCTATCTTACGGCTGACGACACCTCCCCCTATCATCATTATCTGGCCAGTATCAGGCGTTACGCCGACCATCTCCTCTCCCAGCTGGAGGAGACCCTGCTCATCGAGTTCAGCCCCGTGGCTGCCTCAAGCTGGACCAATCTTTTCAGCAAGATCATGGGTCATCTCAAATTTGGTGACAAGCAGCGGGGCCAGGAAGAGGTGCTGGCCGATCTCTACAGCCCCGAGCGCGAGGTACGGCGCCAGGCGGCCCAGGATATGACAGCAGGGCTGCAGAGCCAGCTCCACGTCTTCACCCATATCTTCAACACCCTGCTGGCCGACAAGATGATTGATGATAGGCTGCGCAGCTATCCCACCTGGGTCAGTTCACGCAACCTCTCCAATGAGCTGGAGGAGGAGACCGTGGCAGCCCTGGTGACCGCCACCACTGGCCGTTATGATATTGTTCAACGCTATTATGGTCTAAAAAAGAGGCTGCTCGGCTTGGAAGAGCTCCATGATTACGATCGCTACGCCCCCCTGCCCAGCCTGCCGGATAAGAAGTTAACCTGGCAGCAATGCCGGCAGATGGTGCTTGGTGGTTTTGGTGAATTTTCGCCGAAGATGGCCGAGATCGCCGAGCTCTTTTTTGAGCAGAACTGGATCCATGCCCCGGTTATTGATGGCAAGCAGGGCGGCGCCTTTGCCCATCCCTGTGTGCCGGATGCCCACCCGTATGTGCTGGTCAACTACACCGGCAATCTGCGCGACGTCTCCACCGTGGCCCATGAGCTTGGTCATGGCGTCCACCAATACCTGGCCCGCGACAAGGGCTATTTCAACGCCAACACCCCCCTGGTGCTGGCCGAGACCGCCTCGGTCTTTGCCGAGCTTCTCATCTTCCATAAGCAGCTCGACCTGTTGACCGATCCGGCCCAGCGCCGTGCCTTTATCTGTCAGAAGCTGGAGTCGATCTTCGCCACCGTGTTCAGGCAGATCTCCATGAACCGTTTTGAGGACCTGATCCACAACATCCGCCGCAATGAGGGTGAACTCTCAGCGGAAAAGTTTTCCGAATTGTGGCTCCAGAGCCAGGGCGCCATGTTCGGTGATTCGGTGCATTTAAGTGATGATTATGGCATCTGGTGGGCGTACATCCCCCATTTCCTGCGCACCCCGGGCTATGTTTACGCCTATGCCTTTGGCGAGTTGCTGGTCCTGGCCCTCTACAAGCTCTATCAGGAGGAGGGCGAGGCCTTTGTCCCCAGATACCTGGAGCTTCTCAGTCAGGGCGGCAGCCAGTCGCCTTACGATTTGCTTAAGCCCTTTGCCATTGATCTCAGCGATCCTGCCTTCTGGCAGGGGGGGCTTACGGTCATTGATGAGATGCTCCAGCAGGTGGAAGACTAGGGTTGCAGCGCTTCTTTGTTGGCGGGCCTTGGCGCCTCTGCAATCAGGGTGTAATCGGCAGGCAGGCTAAACTGGTCATCCTGGCGGGGGCTGAGCCTGGCGTTGAGCCATACCACCGTGATCTGGTATTCAGGATCCACCCATTTCAAGGGGTAACCCGGCAGATCAACGGCCTCCCAGAGCTCTCCGTCATAGGGCCGCTCGATCCCCGGTACCTGGACCTTGGCCTCATATTTGACGGCCTTCCGATCGGCCACCACCTCCTCGGCCACCCTTTTTTTGGTGATGGTGACGCCGGGCCTGAAAAATTGGGGAATGGTGCGGCCCATGTCGGCAACAGACATTTGCTTGTACTGCTTGGCACTGGGCGCCATGAGCCAGAGAATTTTGGTGTTATAGTTGGCAATCATGGTGGAAAAGGTGCGGCCGCCCATGACCTTAAGGCGGAGCTGGGGGCCGCTGGCGACCATTTCCGCCATGGACGTGCGATGTTGGGCAATGGTGGTTTTCATCGTGGCCACAAAACTCATATTGGCGGCATGAATCAGATCGGGGGTGGCGGCCAGGAAAAGGGCCGGCAATAACCAGGCCAGGCCACCAGAAAATAGCCGTTCTTTTCCTGGCTCCTTGGTTTTTAAAGCGTTCGTCGTCATCGATGACCTCGTTGTTTGAATAAAGTGTCCCGGTCTCCCTGGAGGGAAACCGGGACATCGCTTATTTTAAAGCGGGGAAGAATTTATCTGATGGTAACCGGTACGGTGATCGCCCTGCCCAGTTCTGAGATGACAGTGACTTCAGGAAAATAGGCGACGCCGGGCAGACCAATCTTGAAAACATCATTGGCGGCGTCATAAACCATGGCCCTGGTCACGCCG
>JBFFNX010000236.1:0-4852 GCA_041562995.1 Desulfurivibrionaceae bacterium | reverse complement strand
GAGTGCCACCCATCATGGCCCCCAGCACGGAGCAGAACAGGAACATCTTCACCATGCCATCCTGAAAATAGAGGCTGAAGGGGATGGGGGTCAGCAGAAAGAGGGAAAGCAGCAAGAGTAATTTGCCGATTATATTAAGAACACCGCCGGTACGCATAGGAACGTTATCTGTAAGCTGTTAGCGATTGAAAAACAGGAGAGCATAGGCCAGCCATCAGGAAAAAAAGGCCTCAACCTGGGTCATGGCATTTTTGGCAAAGAAAATGACCAGGGTATCCCCTAACTTCAATTTGGTTTGGCCCGAGGGAATAATCACCTTTTTCTTGCGGACGATGGCGCCGAGCACCGCCTCGCGCGGAAAAGAGAGCTCCATGAGGGGAATCCCTGTCACATCCTCCCGGTCCTCGGTGAGCAGGATCTCCATCACCTCGGCATCGGCGCCAAGAAGGGTTGCCACCGAAAGGATCTTGCCACCGCCCCGCACATAGCTCAGGATCATGTCGGCGGCAACCAGACGGGGCGACAGACCGACGTCAATGCCCAGTTTACCGAGCATGGGAATAAAATCAGGCTTGGTGATCTTGGTGATACATTTCTGGGCGCCATGGTGTTTGGCCAGCAGGCTTGCCAAAATATTGGTGGTATCACTGTTGGTTACCGCAATGACCAGACCGGCCTGATCAATACCCTCTTCCAGCAGATCATGGGCCTCAAGGCCATCGAAATTCAGGACCACAGTCCTGTCCAGCTGGGCTGTAAGGCGCTCACAGACCACGGGATCCTGCTCAATGAGACGGACGTTTATCTTTTTCTTTTCAAGGGCCTTAGCCACCGTGTAGCCGATAATACCGCCGCCGATAATAAAAACATCCTTGGGCATATGGCTGGTAAACTGAAAGACCGCCTCCACATCCATGATATCTTTTTTCCGGGCCACCAGATAGACCTTGTCCCCCGCTTCGATAACGTCGTTACCGCGGGGAATAATAGTATGCTGGCCACGAATGATGGCGGCAATGACAAAATGATTCTGGGACTGCATGGCCTGGATCTGCTGGAGGCTCTTGCCCACCGTGGGATTGCCCTTATAGACCTCATAGCCAAGAAGCTCCACCTGGCCATCGGCAAATTCGGCAACATCAAAGGCATCAGAGAGGGCGGAGAGTCGAATAATCTCCTCGGCCATGGCCAGATCCGGGCTGATAAGAAGATCAATATCCAGGGCCTCTTCAGGGCCCGGTCCCGACTGGGTGTAAAAATCGTCATTTCTGACCCGGGCGATCCGGCTCTGAACATCATACTGCTTGGAGAGAATGCAGGCGATGAGGTTGACCTCATCGGAATCGGTGACCGCAATAAAAAGGTCAGTTCGAGCGATACCAGCCTCCTCAAGGACACGCATGGAGGCACCACTGCCATGGACGGACAGGATATTTAAATCCCGCTCAAGCCGGCGCAGTTTTGCCTCATCCTCATCAACCAGGACAACCTCCTGGCCCTCGACGGATAATTTTTCACAGAGATGACGACCAACCTCGCCAGCTCCAACAATCATTATTCTCATGTGCTTAGCCGTTTACGCTCCATCTGATGAAAGCCCACTTCACAGGTTTTTTTCTCGTTAAGGTCACGCTGCCATCCTTATTGTCAGCCAGGCGTTCGTCCACATACATCTCAAGTTGAGGCCTTTCAGCCTCGTTCAGATCATCCACCATCCAGCTACAACCCTCTATGGCCTCAGCCCGATCAGCATACTGCCGCTGCAGATCAAATTCAAGGTAATCAAGGGTCGGGGTGATCCCCATCTGCAAGAGGATATTGACCGTAAAAATAAAATCAGGGCCGGCATCAAAGGGCCTACCAAGGGCAGCAAAAAGATCGGGATCAAAGGGACCAGGCCCCACCCTATCCACAACGATCACCTCTTTGCGGGCCCAGTGGATCATCTTTTCCAAGGCGCCGCGCAGGTCATCCACGGCCAAAGATCTGGCAGCAACGACAACATCATGGCGCTCCACCCCTTGCTCCTGCCAGTCATCGCTCCACGAGGCATGCACAGGCCGGATGTTACGAAGACCGGCACTCTCTGCCCGCAGCTTGAGCTCGGCCAGCATCTGCTCAGAGAAATCCATGGCCGTGACCCGCTTTACCTGGCGGGCCAGGGGGATGGCCAGGGTGCCCGGCCCACAGCCGACATCAAGGACAGACCAGCTTGGTTCCGGCTTGATCATCCGCAGACAGAGCTCACTGA
Organism: Desulfurivibrionaceae bacterium; assembly: GCA_041562995.1. GTDB lineage: Bacteria > Desulfobacterota > Desulfobulbia > Desulfobulbales > SURF-16 > BM506. The sequence continues at coordinate 2,601 of JBFFNX010000236.1, read as the reverse complement.
AATCAGAACCCAGATTACGTTTGGCAAAAGAGGCCGCTCTGTTGTCCCAATCCTTTTTTTTCTTGCGCTTCCAGCTCTTGGTGCGGCGTTCCTGCTGCCAGAGGAGGTTCCAATCAATATCCGCGTATGTCATTTCCATGCCCTAGATTGCGCCATGTCAACAGGCTCAATCCCCTATCTTTGATTTGAGGTCAGGCATGGTTTCCGGCTTCCTGCTATCCCAGATCTTGCTTTCCTTGCCGGTGGCGGTGACATTCTCATAAACCCCATTATCGCGGCGAACGAGCTTGGTAAACCCCATGTTCTTCAGGTCGGCATTGGTCTTGGGGGTTGAGATATTGACCCGCGACACCATGCGCCGCACCTCGCCACCGCACACCGGGCAATGGCTCAATTTGGCACTGGCCATGGACTGCACCCACTCAAAACAACGGCCGGCATCACAACCTCCGCCAAGATGTTCGTAATCGTAAACAGGCATATGCTATTTTTTGGTGAGACGATTGACCAGGATGGTTATTTTTTCACCCTCTTCATTCTGCATGGTGGTTTTGGTGACGGCAATTTTGAACTCTTTCTGGGCCAGATCAAGGAATTTGGGGACAGATTTGCGGCGCATGTCGTGGGCCAGATAGATCTCACCATCATCCTGCAAATAATCATTGAATATAGCAAGCAGGGGGACAAAAAAATCATCGCGGAAAAGGATTTCAGCGCCGATAATCCGATCAAACTTGGGCATCTCCGGCGGCTTGAGCCAGTCAATCATCCGAAAGGCAACATCATCTAAGCCGTTGGCCGCCGCACTCACCCTCTGAAAATCAAGGATGTGGGGCTCGTAATCACTTAACGTCACCTCATAGCCCCGGGCCGCCGCCACCAGGCCAGGGGCCGCCATGCCGGCGCCCAGCTCCAGGAGCTTCTGGTTGCCCTGGGCAGGCATGGAGGCCATGACATGGGCAAGAACCATGGAGGCCTCCCAGAGCTTGATCCAAAACGGAAATTCCGAAACATTTTCAAAGGGGTCCTTACCGGCCAGCAGATGTTCAAGATCGGTGACCTGCAGAATATCAAGCTCCAGGTCCTGAATCTTCAGGGGCTTAAAGCCCACCTTAAATTGTTTACGAATACGCTTAAGCACCTTCTGCGTCTTTTCTGGCAACTTTTTACTTTCCACAATACACCTCAAATATCACTCTTGCTGACGGGCAAGCGTTGTTTACAAGGGAATCCTGCTGACAAACAACAGGGATACTCATCCTTCATTTTAATAACCGAGGGCCAAGGCTGATAATACCAGAGCCGTTAGAAAAAATCGATAATAGGCAAAAACCGCCAGGGAGTGGGTTTGAACAAAACGCATGAGCAGAGCGATAAAGGCGTAGCCGGAAATGGCGGACGCCAGAAAGCCTGCTGCATAAAAAAGGTATTGACCGCTCTCCAGGCCAGGGCCGGAAAAAAGTTTTATCAGCTTATAACTCGCCGCCCCGAAAATGACCGGGGCAGAGAGCAGGAAGGAGAATCGGGCCGCTGCAACACGGTTCAAGCCCAAAAAGAGCGCGGCGGTGATCGTGGCTCCGCTCCGCGAAACCCCTGGCACCAACGCCAAGGCTTGGGCGCAGCCGATGAGCATGGCATCCCAAAAACCCAAGGAGGAAAAACTGCGCTGCCGCAAACCTCTTTTCTCCGCCCACCAAAGAAGTAAGCCCGCCCCACTCAGGGTAAAGGCGACCAAAAGCGGCGAGCGCAGGGTGGTTTCAATAATATGCCCCAACAACAGGCCCGCAGCAACGGCCGGCACTGTGGCATAACAGATATACCAGGCGAGCCTTCGCTCTTGCGGTCCGCGCTCCGGGCCATAGCTCCCAAAAAAGGCCAGCAGAAGATTAGCCAGATCACGGCGAAAATAGGCCAGAATGGCACTCAAGGTAGCCAGATGGAGAACCACATCAAAGGTGAGACCGGCCTCCTCTACCCCGAAAAAATGCTCGGCAAGAAGCAGGTGCCCGGAACTTGAGACCGGCAAGAACTCTGTGGCTCCCTGCAGGAAACCGAGAAATATCGCGTAAAAAATTTCCATAAAATTATTTTGCGGTCTGATAGTAAGCGAGCCGTGTCACAACAACAAATCAACATCAGCTACGATGAATATTGTTTACGCCTACACCCTTCAGGTTTACGGTTGTCGACTCTAAGAGGCAAAAATTTTAAGCGCAAACCAACCACAGGAGTTTCCTGCCATGGCCTGGCCCCCTTCCCTTGCCGATCTTCTTCTGGTCATCTTCCTGGTCATGGGCATTTTCGGCACCTTTGTCCCGGTCCTGCCCGGACCGTCGATCATTGTCGCCGGTGCCTTTACCCATGGCCTGCTCACCGGCTTTCAACCCCTTACCATGCTCCACATCCTGGCACTCAGCTGTTTTGCCCTGGTGACCTGGGGCAGTCAGTATCTCCTCACCGCCCTGGGCGCCCACCATTTCGGCGGTTCGAAAAAGGGCATTTGGGGGGCGACCATCGGCCTGCTCATCGGTTTTTTCCTGCCCTTAGCAGGGGGCATGCTCATCGGCGCCTTTATCGGTGGCTTGGTCTGCGAGCTCTATT
>JBFFNX010000235.1:0-4941 GCA_041562995.1 Desulfurivibrionaceae bacterium | reverse complement strand
CGAGGCCCTGGTCAGCAGGATTGATCTCCTGCTTGATAACGGTTTCATGGGGCTGGTCCTGGTCCTCCTTATTTTGGGTCTTTTTCTGGAGGTCAAGCTTGCCCTCTGGGTCATGCTGGGCATCCCCATCTCCTTTTTCGGCGCCTTTCTCTTTATGCCCACCATGGACGCCTCCATCAATATGATTTCCCTCTTCGCCTTTATCATGGCCTTGGGGATCGTGGTGGATGACGCCATTGTCGTTGGCGAGAATACCTATACCCATCGGGCCAAAGGCCTGCCCTTTGGCGAGGCTGCGGTGCGGGGCGCCACCCAGGTGGCCACGCCGGTGGTCTTTGCCATTCTCACCTCGGTTGCCGCCTTCATGCCGCTCTTTTATGTCAGCGGTACCATGGGCAAGTTCATTAATACCATCCCCAAGGTGGTTATTCTCATCCTCCTTGTCTCCCTGGTGGAGTGTCTCTTTGTCCTGCCGGCCCATCTGTCACGGCCCCAGAAAAATAACGGCGAGGTCTGGTTTATTCTCCGCCAGCCAGACCGGCTGCGCCAGAAATTCGGCCGTTGGCTTAATGGTTTTATCGCCGGCCCCTATCAGCGTTTTTTGGCCTGGTGCCTCAATCATCGCTATCTGACCATGAGTGTGGCCCTTGCCACCCTGATCATTACGACGGGCATGGTGGGCGGCGGTATTGTCAAGTTCCGTTTCATGCCCAAGGTGGAGAGTGATACCATCAAGGTCGTCCTGGAGATGCCCCCCGGAACCCCGGTCGGCAGGACCAGGGAGATCCAGCAGTTTATAGAGCAGCAGGGGGAAAAGAGCATCAGTCATTTTGATGCCAACCTGCCGGCCGGCGAGGAAACCATCCTCCGCCATCTCTACTCCACGGTGGGTAGCGGCGGCTCACATCTGGCCCGTCTTTCTCTCAATCTGACCCCCAGTGAGTTCCGGTCGGTGGGCTCCAGTGACGTTGCTGATTATTGGCGCGAGCAGGTGGGTGAGATTGCCGGGGTCGAGGCCCTGACCTTTGAAAACAACCTGGTCCATATGGGGGCCAATATCGATATTCGCCTGGGCCATGATGATTTTCAGGTCCTTGACGAGGCCGCCGAACGGGTGCGGGCCGGGCTGGTGGAGTATCCGGGGGTGGGGGACATCACCAACAGTCTGAGCCGCGGCAAAAGGGAGATGAAAATCAAACTCAAACCGGCAGCCCGGACCCTGGGGGTTACCGAAGAAGATTTGGGCCGGCAGCTGCGCGCTGCCTTTTATGGTGCCGAAGCCCTGCGCCTGCAACGGGGCCGTGATGAGGTCAAGGTCATGGTCCGCTATCCGGAGGAGGAACGCCAGCATCTCTGGAACCTGGAGAATCTGCGGATCCGCACCCCCGAGGGCCGCGAGATCCCCCTCTATCAGGCGGCCGACGTTGTCGATTCAAAGGGCTTTAGTCAGATTAACCGCAGTGACCGCAAGAGGGTGACCAACCTCACCGGCTCGGTGGATAGCAAGGTGGCCAACGCCGAAGAGATCATCGCCGAACTGGAGCAGGGAATCTTAAAAGATGTCCAGCAGGATTATCCGGGCCTGACCATTGATCTGGAGGGGGAGAGCAAGGAACGCAATGAGTCCCTGACCAGTATGAAACGGGGCTTTGCCATTTCACTCATGGTGATTTATGCCCTGCTTGCCATCCCGCTGCGCAGTTACGTGCAGCCGCTGCTGATCATGGTCGCCATTCCCTTTGGCGTCGTGGGTGCGGTCTGGGGCCATTTCATCCTGGGCTATGATATCGCCATTATGTCGATGTTCGGCATTGTCGCCCTGGCCGGGGTGGTGGTCAACGATTCCCTGCTGCTCATTGATTATATCAATCAGTTACTGGGGCGCGGCATTGGGCTGCGCGATGCCGTTTTGACCGCAGGACAGCGTCGTTTCCGGCCCATCCTCCTTACCTCGCTCACCACCTTTTTCGGTCTGGGCCCCATCATTTTGGAAACCAGTACCCAGGCCCAGTTTTTGATCCCCATGGCCATCAGTCTGGCCTTTGGTATTTTGTTTGGGACGGTGATTGCCCTGGTTATCGTGCCGTCGCTGTATCTCATCTTCGAGGATGTTCGGCGCTTTTTCAGTCTGGAAGATGAAGAAGGAGCAGAGGTAACAGAAGAATCGGTCTGACAAAGACCTTCTCAGGTCTTTTCCACCACCACGAGGGTGTCGTCGCCCTTGCGTTTCTTGGGCTGGTTCGGCCCTTGTTAAGGGCGATGACCCTTTCCAGCTTGTCGGCAATATCCTGGCCCCAGAGGAAGCTGAACGTTTCCCCGTCAGGGGGCTGGCGCAGACGCACCCTGACGTCCTTAAGGCCTTTTGAGGCAGTCGCCCCGGGAGTCAGTCAAGTGCTGCGCTGGACATTATGGTTTTGTCAGCCATTGTCTTCCCCTTCCTTCGCCTTTTCCTCGTCAAGAAAGCTCTTCATTTCCAGGGCATGGTCAAAATCGTGGATCTGCTCCTGGCTGAGGAGCAGATCCTTGAGGGCAAAGATCTGCAGCCGGCAGGCCTGGTTAAAGAGGCGGTTGACCATGAGCAGGGAGGCAATGTCGATCTCCGTGATGGCTCCGGAGGTCGTTCTCTGCAAGGTCTCCTTGATAAAACGTTTGTCAGCCTGTTCCAGGTGGACAATGGAACGCAACAGCTCACGGTATTGTTCCTGTTGGTTGCTCAGCTCCATGAAGCGGTTGATGTCATGATACAGCTCCATGAGTCGGCGCCTGAATGCCTTGTACTGGCTGTTGAGAAAATCGTTGTCCGCCGCATCAAACTCCTCAAGATTATGCCGCACGCCCTTGATGTTTTTGATGGAATTCATGATGTTGCGGGAGGCATAAATAATGCGCTCCAACTCCTTGGCCTCTGTTTCTTCCTGCTTTTCATTGAGAAGCTGGGCGTAGAATTCAAAAATTTCGCCGTGGAGGAGCTTGACGTTGTCGTACTGATCTTCAAGGCGAAAGCGTTTGCTGGCATTTGATTCAAAGGGCAGGGCATGGTCAAAAACCAGTTTTTCGTCAATCCTGAAGGAGCGCAGGTTGTAGAGCTGACATTCCTCAAAGAGATGAATGATCTCCTTACGCAACGAGGCGGTGGCGGCATCCGGCACCTCGGTGGGGGTGTTGCCCAGATAGACGGTGAGGATCTCCTTGTGGTCGGGGAAGGCTTTGATCAGATAACGGGCGAGCATGCCGATAAAGGGGAAGAAGAGCAGGACGCCAAGGATATTAAAGAGGGTGTGGAAAAGGGCCAGGGCCATGACGCTGTTGCTGGTGGTGTCAATAAAACGGCTGACCAGCCAGACCAGGGGCTGCAGGGCAAGAAAGGCGATGATGCCGGTTCCCAGATTAAAGACAAGGTGGCTGACGCTCACCCTTTTTTTCGACTGGATGCCGCCGACGGAGCCGAGCAAAACGGTGACGGTGGTGCCGACATTAGCGCCGATCACCATGGCCACGGCCATGGGAAAGGTGATCAGGCTGCTGTTTAAGGCGGTGAGCACAATGGCGATGCTGGCCGAGCTTGACTGCATGAGGGCGGTGATCACTATGCCGAACAGGGCATAGAGCCAGAGGCCGTAGGCGGCGATGTGCTGGAGGTCAAGGTGTTGGGCATAGCTTTCAACGCTGGTCTTCATGAAGTCCAGGCCGAGGAACAGGAAGCCAAAACCCAGGAGCAGGCGGCTGGCTTGAAAGAACCGGGATAAGGGGCCAAAGACGATGAGGATCATGCCGCCCATGGCAATCATCGGCATGGCAAAGCCTTCAATCTTGAGTTTGAAGCCGAAGACGGCAACGATCCAGGCGGTAAAGGTGGTGCCGATGTTGGAACCCATCATCACCCCGATACCGTTTTCCATGGTCATTACCCCGGCCCCGACAAAGGCCAGGACCATGAGGGAAACCGCTGAACTGCTCTGCAGAATGGCGGTGACCAGGGCGCCGCTGGCCACGGCGCGCAGGCGGCCGTTGGTGTATTGCCTGATCATCTTCCGGAAGGCCTTGCCGGACATGGCCTTGATGGAATCCTCCATCAGGAACATGCCGTAGAGAAAAATGGCCAGGCCGGCCAGGAGTTTCCAGAGGTCTAAAGAGCTGTTCATGTGGGGTTCTTTTTCATGGAGAAGGTTGTGTGTTTATTTCTGGCGGGTACAATATGGGCGTCTCGGTTTTTTTTGGAGGCGCCTGCAGCTATGTTATGCCTGGTTGCAGGTGGCGATGTAAAGTTTTTTGCATGGGGCTGTTTTCTTTCAGTAGAGAGTATAACCCATAGACAGAGGAAAAATCCATGGCTTCAAGCTGGAAGGTGTTTGTCCGCATGAATTTTGTGCTCTTCTATTTTTTGGTTTTTGTGGGGATATATGTCGGGCTCCACGTCTTCATGGCCAGTCCGGCCTCCATCCAGGATAGCAGGGAGTATGGCGCCGGAGATGGGCCCGATTATTTCCCGGTCCTGGTGGTGGATCGTGCGGAGGAGGGCAACGAGACCCTTGTGCTGCGCAGCCTTGCCAGGGAGGATTATGCCGGCCAGGCAGACGCTGAAGAACGTGGCTGGTATTTGTATCGAGTACCTGGGGAGGGGCGCCTGATCCATGCCGATCGGGTGAATTTTAAGGTGGTTGCCCTTTCGGAGCGGCGTCAGCAAATTGAGGTTTCCATCGGCGAAGCAAGCGGTCAGCGCACATCCATCTACACCTACGAGGTGGAGGGGCACCAGGTCTCTCCCCGCTCCTATCTCCTCCTTGCCTCCTTTGGTAATAATTTCAGCCCCATGCTTTTCACCCTGATCTTCACCGCCATCATCATTTTGCTGGCAGAGAGATTCCTGGTCCGGCGTCTGCTGAAAGCCTCGACCTGAAACAGCCCCTTATGTTTTTAGCCACTGAACCACGGTAGCACGGG
>JBFFNX010000234.1:0-5049 GCA_041562995.1 Desulfurivibrionaceae bacterium | reverse complement strand
TCCTCATACTCCTTGGATTCCACCGGCACCTGGGCAAGAACCTTCTTGGCCCCTGCCCCGTCCCCCGCCTCATAATAGGCCAGGGCCATCAGCGGCCTGACAATATCCATCTCGGGATAGGCAACAAGCATACGACCGAAATGGTGAATGGCCTCTTTATATTTCTTCTGCTCAAGAAGGAGCCGGCCAATGGCAAGATCAACCTTCTCCGGCTCCTGGCTGCTTTTTTTCAGGGTTTCAAGTTCCACCACTGCCTGTTCAGGCTTGCCAAGAACCATGTAAAGACCTGCCAGCTTGCGGCGGCAGGTCTCGTTGTCAGGTTCTTCCTCAAGCAATTGTTTATACAACTCAATTGCCGTGTCATATTCCCTGATCTGCTCATAGAATTCAGCAGCATCAAGGGCCTGGAGAAAAGACCAGTTCAGCTCAAGAACCTTGTCATACATGGCCCGGGCCAGCTCAATCTCGCCCATGGCCCTATACAGCCTGGCAAGCATCACCGAACCTGAGTAGGACTCAGGCTCCTGGGCAACATGTTTTTCCAGGGTGGCCCGGGCCTCCTCCAGGCGGTCATGGCGGAAGTAGAGATAGCCCAGGGTCAGACGGCTATGATTATCCAGGGGATCGTCGCTGATATTTTTTTTGAGGATCTTGATAGCCTTGTCCGTTTTGCCAAGATTCTCAAAAATTCCGGCAAGTTCAAGACGGGCGCTATTATCGCCAGGGGAGTTCTCCAGAATCTTGTCGAGCTCGATGCTGGCCTGCTCCTTCTTGTCCATGGCAATGAGCAGATAGGCAAGACGTTGATGAAGATAGGTGGAATGCTGGTCACAGACCAGGGCCTTGACATAGGCGTCTTGAGCCTCCTCAAAGCGGCCTGCCATCTCGGCAAAACGCCCCCAGGAAAAATAGAAATAGGCGCAGGCAGGATCATCCGGTTCGGCGGCAGCTATCTCCGCAGGGGTGGGGGCATGGCGCCCGGCACAACCGGACAGCAGCAAGACCACCAAAATCAGGACAGCAGGAATGGAAAATATATTTTTGTAGTTCATAAGGTTCTTCAAGATTCGACAACCCACACTCAATTTAGATCCAATTTCATACAAGGAGTACCATTCTATCGTGAATCTAGAGAGGGGTAAAGCACTTCTCTTGGATAAAAAGACACCGTTCCGTAATGGCAATGCAGTTTCTGGGCATCACCGCAAACGGCACCTGCTGGCGCTCATCAAGGCAGAGCCCTAGGACAAGGGTATTGAGATGTTCGATATAGGCCTCGTTCAAAGCCGCCTTACCGGGGGCGGCTATGAGGGGAATACCGGGTTGCACCACACAGAGGCGGCCAAAATAGCGATTGGTGGCCGCAAAGCAGCGCTGAACATACTGTTCCAAGCTGGCAAACTCAACATGGGTACGACCCTGGATATCGCCCATGGTATAAGCCAGCATATCCAGCGGCGTTCTGTCGGTGATAAAATGGCGATGCTGGGACCAGATATCCTCAGCTGCGGCAAGGACCTTGTCTTGAATCCAGAGGCGGGTGGAAAATTCCATAGGGGAAGAGGGCTTCAGATCATGCTTGGCAAAGACCGCGCTGGTGGTGGTCTCCACAAAGGGCATGCCATTATCAATGGCAAGCTTCTTGGCCGTGGTGGTTTTGCCGGTACGGTGGCTGCCGCACAGACCGATCCCTAAATATTCTGTCACAGCGCGTCCTTCTTGGTTCGATTTCCATGGATCTGCCGCGCCAGGACACAGGCGGCCTGGAGACTGGCAGGGTTGGCCTGGCCCTTACCGGCAATATCATAGGCCGTGCCATGATCCACCGAGGTGCGAACAATGGGGAGGCCCAGGGTAACGTTAACGCCGTCACTAAAATGCAGGAGCTTAAAGGGGATGAGACCCTGATCATGATACATGCAGACCACGGCATCAAAATGACCCTGACTCGCCTTATGAAAGACCGTGTCCGGCGGAAAAGGACCATGGACGTCCTTGCCCTCTGCCCGGGCCGCCTCAATAGCGGGTGAGATGATCTCCTGCTCCTCGGTACCGAACATGCCCTCCTCACCGGCATGGGGATTAAGCCCGGCCACAGCCACACGGGGGCTGACAATACCAAAATCACAGTAAAGCGCCTGCCAGGTGATGTCAATCATCTCGGACACCGCGGCCTTGGTCACCAAGACCGGCACCGAGGCTAAGGAGGTATGGATGGTGACCAGGGTAACGCGCAGGGAGGTACCGGCCATCATCATGGCAAATCGCTCAGCCTGACAGAGCTTGGCCAGCATCTCAGTATGACCGGGGAAAGGATAGCCCCCCTCATTAAGGGCGGTCTTGGTGACGGGACAGGTCACCAGGGCACTGGCAGTGCCGCTGAGGATGAGGGCAACTGCCTCTTCAATATAACGCCCCATGGCCCGGCCCGTCTTCTTGCTTGGCGCCCCCCAGCGCAGGTCGTCTCTGGCAAGTGCGGCATCCTTAGGGGTATAGAGTGGAATGGTGCCGGACTGTAGGGCATCACCAGGCTGCCACGGTGAAAGCGGTGCTGGCAGACCTGTCTCTTCGGCGCACCATCTCAGCGCTGCTCCATCGCCAACCACCACGGCATTCTGCTGCCCGGCAGCAAAGAGTTTGAGGATCAGTTCCGGGCCGACCCCCACCGGGCAACCCATGGTGATAACCAGGGGTTTTATGTCTGCGGGGGAGATGCTCATCGTCTGTCAGCTGGCCTCAAAGGCGTTTTTTATATGGTCAATGCGGACACTGTCACCAATGAGAATACCAATCACATCAAAGCGAGCTGGCTGGTCAAAACCATCATTCTGAAGGAGGTATTCCTGGGCCACCCGAACAATCTGCCGACATTTACGGGGGCCGACAGCCTCCAGGGCAGAACCAAAATCGGTGCCGGAACGTGTCTTGACCTCGACAAAGACCAGGTCTTTTTTATCCCTGGCGATGAGATCAATCTCGCCGCTCCTGGTCCGGAAATTATGCTCCACAATAACCAGCCCTTGCTTTTTGAGAAAAAGGGCGGCCAGCCTCTCCCCCTCTTTACCGAGCGCCTTGCCCTGCAGAGACATCAGACATGCTCCTGAACACCTTTGAAGGTGAGCCGATGGATGGAACAGGGGCCGTGCTGGCTAATAAGGGCCTTATGGGCCTTGGTCGGATAGCCTTTATGCTGACGGAAATTATAGAGAGGGAATTGGTCGTCATAAGCACACATCAACCGGTCCCTGGTAACCTTGGCAACCACTGAGGCAGCGGCAATGGAGGCACTCTTGCTCTCTCCCTTGACCAGGGCCTCCTGGGGCAAATCCATCTTGACGGTAAATTTACCGTCAACCAGCAGAAAAGCGGGCATCTCAGCGAGCTTTTCCACCGCCCTCTTCATGGCCAGCAGCGAGGCCTGCAGAATGTTTATTTCATCAATCTCCTGGGCCGAGCAGATCCCGACAGCCATGGGAACGTGGAGCTCCTCAAGAAGAGAAAACACCCTGTCCCTGGCCTTGGCCGTTAATTTCTTCGAGTCCTGAAAAGGGCTATAGTCGAGGCCAGCGGGCAGAATAACGGCGGCAGCAACCACCGGACCAGCCAGAGGACCACGGCCAGCCTCATCTACACCGGCAACAGGCATCAGGCCCTCCTGATGAAGGCGGCGTTCAAAGAAAAAAGTATCCATAACAGCCCCCACGCCCACGACACTATACATAAAAAAAGGCGCAAATACAGAGGGTTACACCCAGCCGAATTTGCGCCTTCGAACATATAAGGCCACAGCACCCTTTGCAGGGGGAGGAACCTCATCCAGCCGCAGCCGGATTTACCATTTTGCCTTAAGAACCCAAGACAGCGTCTTGATTCCTGGAGGAAAGGAAGCCTTTCCCAGGCATTATTTTATGCCGCGCTCGCGGATACGAGCCGCCTTGCCACGCAGGTCGCGCAGATAGTAAAGCTTGGAACGACGAACACGTCCGCGGGTCACCACCTCAATTTTCTCAAGGCGAGGATTATGGAGGGCAAAAACCTTCTCCACCCCAACGCCATGGGAGATCTTACGAACGGTGAAGTTGGCACCCATACCGCCATTTTTACGGCCGATTACCACACCCTCGAAGATCTGAATCCTCTCCTTGGCGCCCTCAATAATACGGATGTGAACCTTGACGGTATCACCGGAACGGAAGTCGGGAAGATCAAACTTCATATTCTCTTTTTCAATCTGGTCGATGATGATGCTCATTGTAATCACTCTCTTTGTTGTGGGCTGCCTTTGAAAATCGTTTTCTCAAGGCACCCAGGTGTTTTATCCGATTGTCAAACCGGGTATTTATCTTATTAATCTCGCGTTCCGAGAATTCTATCCAACATAATAGCAACCGCAGACCGTACCGAAAGATGGTTATAGTCGCCGCCTCCGATGATGGGTGGCAAGGTGCCGTCCACCAGTGTAAAAACTTCTTCGGTGAGGCCCCAGGCCGTGCCAAAGAGCAGGAGAAAATTTTCCTTTTTCTCAACTGCCGCCCTGACGTCCTGGAAACGCACGGTGTTATCCTGGCAGGATGCACAGGTGGCCAAAATGGTTGGCCTGCCCTGCCTGGCTTTCGTCACCCGCTCAAAAACCTCATCGAGATCCGTGCAGATCTCAATCACGGTCAAGGCCTCTTTGCGGTCCTTATTATACTGGGCACCGTAACCGTCCTGCCAATGACCGACTATTTCTCTGACCAGCTCCTGCTGGTCGGCAAAAGGGGTGACGATATACACCGTGCCCACCCCGTAGGTACGCCCTGCCCTGGCCAGATCATGGAGATCAAGATTGGTGACCGCCGAACCAATAATCTCATGATTCTTGTTGTATACCGGATAATGAATAAGGGCTATATCCAGCATAGGGGTCCCACTCTTGCCACGCACGGCCTTCTTATACGATGCCGTGTTTTGCAAGGAGCTTAAGCTCCTTGCGGGAAAATTCCATGGCTGCAAAGAGATCAGGCCGCCTTTTTTTTTGTCTTTTCCACGGCCTGCAGCCATCGCCAC
>JBFFNX010000233.1:0-5052 GCA_041562995.1 Desulfurivibrionaceae bacterium | reverse complement strand
GGCCAAGATGAGCGGTGACGACGTGCGCGAGGGTATTACCTGCGTGGTCTCCGTCCGTGTGCCTAATCCGCAGTTTGAAGGCCAGACCAAGACCAAACTCGGTAATGGCGAGGTCAAGTCCATTGTTGAATCAATCTGCAATGAAAAGCTTTCCATATTTCTGGAGCAAAACCCCCAGGAAGCCAGGAAGATCCTCACAAAAACAGTGGATGCCATGCGGGCCCGTGATGCGGCGCGCAAGGCCCGTGATCTGACCCGGAAGAAGGGCTCAAGTCTTGATCTACTCATGGCCGGCAAGCTGGCCGAATGCCAGTCAAAAATTCCGGAAGAGCGCGAGATATTTCTGGTGGAGGGTGATTCCGCCGGTGGTTCTGCCAAGCAGGGCCGGGATCGGGCCAATCAGGCCATCCTGCCGTTGCGCGGCAAGATTTTAAATGTTGAAAAGGCCCGGTTTGACAAGATCCTCTCCTCGGAAGAGATTAAGCAGATCATCTCCGCCCTGGGTACCGGCATCGGCAAGGATGATTTTGATGTGGAAAAGCTGCGCTACCACAAGGTCATTATCATGACCGATGCGGATGTTGACGGCGCCCATATCCGCACCCTTCTCCTTACCTTTTTCTATCGGCAGATGCCTCTCTTGGTGGAAAATGGCTTTATCTATATTGCTCAGCCGCCCCTGTATCGCCTGGGTCGCGGTAAAAAGGAAACATATTTTGCCGATGACCCAGAGTTAAACGAGTATCTCTTTAAAGAGGCGAGTGATAATTTCAGCGTTGAAATGCAGACCCAAAAAGAGGTTGTCAGCAATGATGATCTGGTCGCCATGCTCAAAAATCTCTCCCTCTACCGCAAGTTGCTCGACTACCTGCAGCGTCTCAATATCTGGGATGAGATGGTCGCCCTGTTTCTCGACGAGGAGATCACCACCGCCGACCAGTTTGCCGAAGAGGCCTTTGTTGAAGCCCTGCATGCCAAGATGAAGGCTATGAACATTTCAGTGGGTAATATTCGTCCCTGCCGCTGGAAGCCGAGCTGTTATGAGTTTGATGCCGCCATGAAAGACAAGGCCCATATCTTTTTCACCGTGGGCCCGCAGATACCGCTGATCAATGAGTACCGGGCCGCCATGCGACTCTATCCAGAGGTCAAGAAGTACCTCAAGGAAACCTTTGTTATCAAGGCGGGGGAACGGGAAATCCAGGCTCCAGACTGGGATGAATTGCTCGTCTTAATCAGGGCCGAGGGCTTCCGCGGCTCCCATCTCCAGCGCTACAAGGGTCTTGGTGAGATGAATCCGGAACAGCTGTGGGATACCACCATGGATCCCCAACACCGTATTCTCCTGCAGGTAACGATCAAGGATGCCGAGGCTGCCGACGATATCTTCACCTGTCTGATGGGTGACAAGGTCGAGCCCCGCCGTGATTTCATTTACAACCATGCCCTGGAAGTGAGCGAGATCGATATCTAAAGGGCAGAAATACGAATTTGAGAATTAAGAATGTAGAGAAGATAAAGAATGTTTTTTGTTTCTTTACTCACATAGGCTGCCGAAAAAAGGTTTTTTAAAGGTATCCGCTAAATTCTAGAAAAGATAAATATGACAACCGAAGAGCAAACATCCCAACCCACCATTAGTATCGAGCAAGAACTCAAGAAATCCTATCTTGACTATGCCATGAGTGTCATCATTGGCCGCGCCCTGCCCGATGTCCGGGACGGTCTTAAACCAGTGCATCGCCGGGCCCTCTTTGCCATGCGGGAGCTCAGTAATTACCATAACCGGCCCTACCTGAAATCAGCCCGTATTGTCGGTGATATCATTGGTAAGTACCACCCCCATGGTGATACGGCCGCCTACGACACCATTGTCCGCATGGCCCAGGATTTTTCCATGCGCTACCAGCTGGTTGACGGCCAGGGTAACTTCGGTTCGGTGGATGGTGATTCCGCCGCTGCCATGCGTTATACCGAAGCGAGGATGACCAAGCTTGATCAGGAGATCATCGCCGACCTGGACAAGGACACCGTTGATTTTGTCCCCACCTATGACAACTCCATGGTCGAACCGTCCGTTATGCCCAGCAAGATTCCCAATCTGCTGATCAACGGTTCCTCTGGTATTGCCGTTGGTATGGCCACCAATATCCCCCCCCATAATATCACCGAGGTGGTAAACGGCCTGATGGCCATGATTGACAACCCCAATATCACGGTCAATCAGCTCATGGAGCATGTCACTGGCCCTGATTTCCCCACCGGTGGCTTTATCTGCGGCCGGGCCGGTATCCGCGAGGCCTATGAAACAGGACGCGGCTCCGTGCTCATGCGGGCCAAGACCCATATTGAAAAGAGCAAGAAGGCCAACAGGGAGTCGGTGATCATCACCGAGATTCCCTATATGCAGAATAAGGCGAAACTCGTTGAGAAGATCGCCGAGCTCGTTAAGGACAAGCGGATTGAGTCGATCGCCGCCCTCCGCGATGAGTCTGATCGCCATGGTATGCGCATCGTTATCGATCTCAAAAAGGATGAGATTGCCGAGGTGGTTATCAACCAGCTCTATAAGATGACACCGCTGCAGAGGAGCTTTGGTATCATTCTGCTCTCCATTGTCAACCAGAAACCGGAGGTTCTCAACCTCAAGCAGATTCTGGAGCATTTTCTTCTCCATCGCAAGACCGTGGTCTATCGCCGTACCGCCTTTGAGCTCAAAAAAGCAGCGGCCAAGGCCCATATCCTTGAGGGGCAGAAGATTGCCCTGGATAATTTGGACGAGGTGGTCAATCTGATTAAGGCCTCGGCAAATCCGGCTGAGGCCCGTATCGGTCTTATGGAACGCTTTGCGCTATCTGAGATCCAGGCCCAGTCCATTCTCGATATGCGCCTTCAGAAACTGACCGGCCTCGAGCGGGATAAGATTCTCACCGAACTCGCCGAGTTACTTGAGAAAATTGCCTGGTTTGAAAAGGTCTTGGCCGACGAAGGACTGGTTATGGATATTATCCGTGGCGAGTTCAAGGATATCATCGAACAATATGGTGATGAGCGCCGTACCGAGATCATTGACGCCCCGGATGAGATCCTCCCCGAGGATCTTATCCAGCAGCAGGACATGGTGGTCACGGTTACCCATGCCGGCTATATTAAGCGTAACCCCATTGATCTCTACCGCTCCCAGCGCCGGGGCGGCAAGGGTGTCAAGGGGATCAACGCGGTGGAGGATGATTTTGTCAACAATCTCTATCTGGCCTCCACCCATGACGCCTTCCTCTTTTTCACCAATTACGGCAAGGTGTTCTGGCGCAAGGTCTACGAGATTCCCCAGGCCAGTCGGATCGGGCGCGGCAAGGCCATCGTCAATTTCCTTGAGCTTGCCGAGGGCGAGAAGCTGGCAGCCATCCTGCCCATCAAGTCCTTTGCCATGGAAGAGGGTGAGGAGTATGTCCTCATGGTGACCAAGAAGGGTGTGGTCAAAAAGACCATTCTCTCCGAGTTTGCCCGCCCCATGCGCAAGGGTAAGATCGCCCTGAAGATTCGCGAGGATGACGAGATTATCACCGCCGCAGTCACCAACGGCGAAAACGAAGTGTTCCTGTTGACCAGAAACGGTATGTCTGTACGCTTTAACGAGGATGATGTCCGGGCCATGGGCCGGACGGCAAGCGGCGTGCGCGGTATCCGCCTGGCTGAGGATGACGAGGTTGTCGCGGCCGAGGTCCTTAACCGCGAGGAATCGATCCTGGTGGTTACCGAAAACGGCTACGGTAAGAGAACCCCGGTTGACCAGTATCGTATCACCAAACGCGGTGGTAAGGGTGTCCGGGCCATTAAGCCAAGTGAGCGTAACGGATTGGTGGTCAAGGCCTGTCAGATCACCGATGAGGATGAGATCATGCTCATCACCGATGGCGGTAAGATTATCAGGATGAATATGGCTCAGATGCGCGTTATTGGTAGGAATACCAAGGGTGTGCGGATGTTCAAGCTTGGTGATAATGAGAAGGTGGTGGCCATGGATAAGGTACCGCCGGATAGTGGCAGTGATGATGATGATGAAGGAATGGAAGGGGAAGTTGTTGATGTAGTAGAGGAAGGCGGGGAAGAGTAAGCCTTCTTTCTTCATGGTCATTGGAAGATGAAAAGCCTCGGTCCTTTTATGGATCGGGGCTTTTTTTTATCTGATTATCACCAATTTTCAGCAACAAGCGAGTCCCTGCCCCGAAGGAGGAAGGGCGGTAAGGGACCAAAGCTGGTTGTAACCTGGATATTGTGCCTTTTCGCCGAGTTTCCTGGCTGAGTGTCACAAAAAGGAACCGAGCCTATAGGGTCGGGCTCTGACAGCACGCCCTTCAGCGCCACTCGCGGCCTTGCGCCGGCAAAGGCGGTATTACAGAAACGCGCATATTTTATGCTTGTCATGAGGGGGGGGCGACCTGACGAACACCGTAGGGCTTGAATAGCGAAAAATGAAACGGTAATGGAGGTGAACAATGAAGCAAGATCCACCCTTTTCTGACCCGTAGCCTGACATCCTTTTTCATTGACTTACAAAAGGTAATAATAGATATTCGAATATTATCGTATAATTAGCAGCATAAATACTATTACGCAGTATGGGCCCGATTGGGATATGCTGCACGCAGTCTATAACCGATTAGCCCGTGCTGTATAGCACCATGTTGGGCCCCATAAAAAAAGGAGCAAAAATGGCACCTGCAAAATACTTATCATTCCTCAAAAAAGAATGGGCAATGATCGCTTTTTATTCATTTATTATCATTTTGCTAAGTGCTACATCCAATATTTTTGCAAAAGGAAATGGTTTTATTAACTTAATTCTATTTGCAATTGGCTTCGAAGTTTTTGCCGGATTCATACTCACTTCCAACAACATTTACCATAATGAAGATACAGGAAATAAATTAAAATCAATCATATGGAAAAAAGACAAAAGAAAATACGACATATTTATTTTGTTTATATTCTTTATAGTAATAACCGTGCCCTTTAAGGGATTAATGATTGCCCTTAGCCTATTCCCATACG
>JBFFNX010000232.1:0-5081 GCA_041562995.1 Desulfurivibrionaceae bacterium | reverse complement strand
GAGGTGAATCTTCCTGAAACAACTGCCAAGGCCCTGCGTCAGGATGATAAGCCCATTGTCATTACCATTAAGAGAAATGGCGACATCGGCATTGATAAGATTAAAGGTGACCGCAAACTTTTACGCCAGGAACTGAGCAAACTTGCCAGCCAGGATAAGGGTAAGACGATTCTGATAAAGGCGGACACCAAGGTCGAATATGGCTTGGTGATCCAGGTGATGGCGGATATCAAAAAGGCAGGATTTGACCACCTTGGCATGGTAACCATTCCAGTGGAAAAGCAACGCTAAGCAGTCACAACGCCATCACAAGGCTGCAGCAACAACATTTTTCTCACCGAGCATCGGCACTCAGGGATTTTTTTAGATAAGTATGGTTGGCCAACTGAAATTTTCACCGCAGGAATATCTCATATCAAGATGGGATGATGAGAAATGGCGTCATCCCTTTCTCTTTTCTGTTGCGATCCATCTGGCCATTCTTCTTATCGCCCTCGTGCCCAGTTCCTTATTTCATTTTAGTCGCACGACCCCTGAAATCTACACGGTGGACCTCTTTGATCTTAACGAGCTGCCAACCCCGGCCCCGGATGATTTCCAGGAGGCGCCACAGCAGGCGACAACAATACCAGCGGAACAGACCCGAAGCCTCCAACCCTTGCTCTCAACCAGGACCATCCCCAAGGCCCCCACCGAGATCAAACTGATCAGACCGCGGGCCCTTAAAAAAGATGTCCGCCTGCCCCCCATGGACCCAAGCATGGTGCTGGCTGCCTTAAACCGTATCCAACAACAAGAAAAGGCCATCGAGGAAAAAGAAAAGGCTGTTGAGGCCATCCGTAAATCGATCTTGACCAGACAAACCGCCGTGACCCGAGCCCCTGACGATGTTGGCAAAGGCGAACAGCAGCAAAGTTCAACAGGCCTTGGCCACCAGACGAGCCCAGGATATGCCGGTCCGCCAGGAAGCGGCCAAGCAGCCAACACGGCCCTAAAAAAATACAAGGCCATTGTGGCCCAACATATTGGCAAATACTGGAGCCTGCCGGAAGGACAGGTTTGGCCGAAGAATCTGCTGGCCATTGTTGATGTCAAGGTACGACTTGACGGCATCGTCACCTCAACCAGCTTTGAAAAACACTCGGAAAGTGGCCAGTTTGACAAATTCGTCACCCACACCATCGAACAGGCCTCGCCCCTGCCACCCTTTCCCGAAGAGATACCACACTTGCCTTTACGCCTTCATTTTCGCCCTGAGGGTATGATGTGATTTTTTGTCACCTATCAGTTTTGCCATTTATTATTATGACCCCAAAGAAACGTCCCTGTTCATTGTTTTTTTTGCTCGCTGCCGCGCTTATCTTTCTTGCACCTCTGCCTTTAAAAGCCCAGCAGGTCATTGATATCGATATCACCGATGCGGCAATTAAAAAGGTCAACTTTGCCGTCCCCTATTTTACTGACAAAAATAGTCCGGAGCAGAATCATGAGTCTGGCAAAGCCATGGCCGATCTGCTGGCCAAGGGCCTCGACTTCCATGGCTTTATCAATATCATCGGCCCGGAAAGTTACGGCGGAGGCCAAGAGCAAAACTGGCGAATGCTGGGGGCCAATTACGTGGTCATCGGCAAGTATATTACCGAAGGTCCCCGCCTTGTTTTGGAACTCCGCCTTCTCGATGCCTCCACCGGCAAGATGCTCATGGGTAAACGTTTTCGCGATAAGTTAGAAAAAAAGCGCCAGATGATCCTTAAATTCTGCGATGAGGTCATATATAAGATCACCGGCAAACAAGGGGTCAGCTCCAGCAAAATTGCTTTTGTTTCAGATAGTTCCGGTCACAAGGAGATTTATCTCGCCGATGCTCTGGGAGATGACATTCGCCAGATTACCCGGCATCAGCATCTCGCCATTACCCCCAGACTTTCTCCAGATAGCAATAAGGTGGCATACACCTCCTACCATAACGGCAACCCCAATCTCTATCTCATCGATTTTTCCAAATCCAGCCAGTTGACCAAGGCCATATCGCGACGGGTAGGGATGAACTATGCGCCGGCATGGTCACCTGACGGCTCATTTCTTATCGTCACCTTGAGTAAAGACGGCAATCCGGATCTTTACAAGATCGACCTTGACGGCACTATCCTCAAGCGTTTAACAACTAATGCCGGCATCAATGTCTCCCCCTCTTTTTCTCCGGATGGCAGCCAAATAGCCTTTGTCTCTGATCGCTCCGGAGAGCCACAGATTTACACCATGGAGCTCAGCAGTGGCCGGATGGCACGCCTTACCTATCAAGGCCAGGAAAACACGACGCCCAGTTGGTCGCCCGATGGCGAATGGATTGCCTATACTGGCAATGGTGATGACGGCTATCAAATATATAAGATCAAGACCAGCGGAGGCCAACCCATCCAGCTCACGGCCTCCTGGGGAAGCCACGAATCGCCCACCTGGTCACCAGATTCCCGGCAAATCGCCTTTACCAGAACCAGAAACAACATGAGTAAACTTTGTACCATAACCAGTGAGGGCCAGTGGTTGCAGGAGCTTTTCACCCTGGCCGGTAATCAATCGAGCCCCCAATGGTCCAAAAGGTTGAAATTTTACTAATTGTCAGGTACGAATCTATATATTCCCGTAACCCTCTTCCGATCATACGTTGAACATCATGACAAAAAAACTTCTGCAGCGTAGCGCCCTTGTTCTGTTCTTGCTTCCTCTTCTTCCGGGCTGTGTCACCGACCAGAAGTTCAGGAATGTCCAGTTTAACGTCCGCAATCAGGATAACCGCCTTGTTGCCCTGGAAAACCAGTTAGAGCAAATTTCCAGCGGTGGCACCAGCGCCACCCAGACCGTACAGAAACAGCAGGCCTCTATCTCTGATGAGATTGAGCGTCTCTCCATGGAAATTCTCCAACTTAAGGGCCAGCTCGATGAGTCAAAACATCATAGCAGGACATTACAGGAGGAAAATCGACGCCTCCAGGAAGAACTGGACAACAGGCTCCTTAATCTTGAGGCAATCAGCCAGAACAACGCCGCCAAGATTGGTGAGCTCGGTGGGAATATCACTGAAGTAAAGATGAAAATTGCTGAAGAAGCTGAGCAGCGTGCCCATGAGGCCTTACGCGCTGCTCAAGAGGCACAAAAAAGGGCGGCCGCAGCGGCGAAGGCCCAGGCCGTGACGGCTACAGCCGATGCAGCGACTAACCAAACCAAGGAAATCAGCCCACGCATTCATAAAAAGAAAAAGGACGATTCTCCGGTGGCAGCTGTTATTACCCCAACAGTTGTGGAGAAAGAGGATTCTGCTCCAAGCACCGACAAGAGCTCTGCTGAAAAACTCTATGACATGGGGCTTGGCCAGTACAGAAGCGCAGACTACAAGGGTGCCATTACAACCTTTACCACCTTTCTAGACCGCCACAAGGATGACAAGCTTTTGCCCAATGCCCGCTTCTGGCTGGGCTCGAGCCTCCTCAACAGTGGTGACTACAGTGGCGCCGTTCTTGAGTTTCAGAATATTGTTGCCGACTATCCGGGCCACCCTAAAGCACCCGAGGCCTTACTTCAGCAGGCCAAGGCCTTTGAGCATTTCGGCGACAAAATGGTCCAGAAGAAACTCTACAAGGATGTCCTGACCTATTATCCCGACTCAGAGCAGGCTGCCAAGGCCAAGAAGCTCTTGGACAAGCTCCAGTAGTGATTGAGTAGCCCACGAAGAAAGACACAAGGGTCGGTTAACTCGATGCCTTCGTGATGAAACATAAATAAAAAAAGGCTTATTCCTTGAACGGAATAAGCCTTTTTTTATTTAACTATGAGTTGAAATCAGATCAGGGAGCAATGCCCATCTCTTTTTCTTTCTCATGAACTGCCAGTCTGGTTTTGATGGCGGTATCAGGAATCAGACTCATGGAGTCAATACCGAGCTCGACCAGGAAGGTGGCAAAATCAGGGAAGTCAGAGGGGCCCTGGCCACAGATTCCGATCTTCTTACCACGCCGCTTGGCAGTGGCAATAACCATCCTAATCATATCTTTGACAGCATCATGACGCTCATCAGCAATATGGGCAATGATACCGGAGTCACGATCAAGACCATAGGTGAGCTGGGTCAGGTCGTTGGAACCGATGGAAAAACCATCAAAGACATCGGCAAAGGCATCGGCGGAGATAACGTTACTGGGGATCTCGCACATAACGTAAACCTCCAGACCATTTTCGCCCTGGACAAGGCCACAGTCCTTCATGACCTCGATCACCTTCTTACCCTCTTGAGGCGTACGACAGAAGGGAACCATGAGCTTGATGTTATTGAGACCCATGTCGTTACGGGCCTTTTTCAGACCCTCACACTCAAGCTCAAAGGCTGGACGATATTTAGGATCGTAATAGCGGGAAGCTCCACGCCAGCCGATCATTGGGTTTTCTTCCTGGGGCTCATAGAACTGGCCACCGATAAGATTGGCATATTCGTTACTCTTGAAGTCAGAGAGCCGGACGATAACATCCTTGGGATAGAAGCCGGCAGCAATACGGCCAACACCCTCAGCAACCTTATCGATGAAAAATTGCTTTTTGTCAGGATAGGGTCCAGTGCGCTCGTCGATTTGCATGGCCACGGCCCTCTTCTCAGGATCATCGGAGTTTTTCAACTCCTCATAATTCATAAGCGCAAGGGGATGGATACCGATATGGGAGTTGATAATAAACTCCTCACGGGCAAGACCAACACCATCATTGGGGATCTGACATTCGGTGAAGGCCTTTTCAGGAATACCGACATTCATCATGATCTTGGTCTTGGTTGCAGGCATATCACCAAGGTCAACTCTGTCGATCTCAAACTTGAGCAGACCTTCATACACGTTGCCGGTCTCACCCTCAGCGGAAGAAACCGTGACCTCCTGACCATTCTTGATAAGTTTGGAGCCGTTGACCGTACCAATGACGCAGGGAATACCGAGCTCGCGGGAGATGATAGCGGCATGACAGGTACGACCACCACGATTGGTGACGATGGCGCCGGCAATCTTCATGATCGGTTCCCAGTCGGGATCGGTCATATCGGT
>JBFFNX010000231.1:0-5091 GCA_041562995.1 Desulfurivibrionaceae bacterium | reverse complement strand
GCCGCTGATGCCGAAGGCAGCCCCTGCATCACTGTCGAGACCTTTATCTTTGACTTTAACGAAGATATCTACGGCAAGCCCATCAAGGTCAATCTTCTTCGCTTTTTACGGGATGAAAAGAAATTCGATGGCCCGGACGAGCTAGTGGCCCAGATCAAGAAGGATGTGGAACAGGCCCGCCAGGTCCTCGACGATGCCGAAAAAGAGTTACGCCTGTCCTGCGAGGAGAAGTTTAACCGCTGAGGCAACTTCCAAAGGTGAGGGGTTAAAATTGTGGAACTGCACGTTGTAATCTACCACCCCTCATCCTAGCCCTTCTCCCCTTCAAGGGGAGAGGGGACTAAACACAAATAACCATTTCTCGACAAACACTAGCTGCGATAATCACCGTTAATGGTGACATAGTCGTGGCTCAAATCACAGGTGTAGATCTCACAGCTGTCATTGCCGGCGTGGAGATCCACTGTCACCACAAAATCCTCCTGCTTGAGAACTTGCGTGGCGGCCGCCTCATTGGCAAAGAGACCCAGGCCCTTGGCCACCATCTGTACCTCATCAAAGAAGATATCTACCAGGTTCTGATCAAAGACCACCCCGGCCCGGCCAGCAGCGGCAAAGATGCGACCCCAATTGGCATCTTCACCAAAACAGGCGGTCTTAAAGAGCGGCGAGTTGGCAATGGTCCGGCCGATCTTGTCGGCATCAGCCCTGCTCGCCGCACCCTGGACCCGTACGGTAATAAGCTTGGTGGCGCCTTCGCCATCGGCAATGATTTTCAAGGCCAGGTTCTTAGTGAGACGGTCCAGGGCCTCCTGGAAGGTCTGGGCATCCTGACTCTCTACAGATGTAATAGGCTGATGACCGGCCACCCCGTTGGCCAGCAGCAGCACGGTGTCGTTGGTGGAGGTATCGCCATCCACGGTGATCACATTAAAGGACTGGTGGGCGGCCTTAACAAGCATGACCTGAAGAACATCAGGGGCAATGGCGGCATCGGTCATCACAAAGCTGAGCATGGTGGCCATATTGGGCATGATCATGCCGGCACCTTTGGCAAGACCCAGCAGAGAGACCTCCTGGCCGCCAATCTCAAAGCTGACCTTTTCAACCTTGGGCACGGTGTCAGTGGTCATCATGGCCTGGGCCACATCGGCAAAGCCATCGACGCGCAGTTCCTTTACCAGGGCGGGTATTCCTTTTTCAAACCAAGCGAGATCGAGCTGTTCGCCGATCACCCCGGTGGAGCAGACCTGAACATCCGTCAGCTTCAGCTCCAAGGCCTTGCTGACCATGGCCGCCGTCTTCCTGGCAAACTCCATACCCAAGGCCCCGGAACAGGCATTGGCCACCCCAGAGTTGACAAGAATGGCCCGACCAGAGCCACTCTGCAGATGCTCCATATCCAGGAGCACCGGCGCGGCCTTCACCTGGGAGGTGGTAAAAACCCCGGCCACAGCAGCTGGTTTTTCCGAAAAGATCAGGGCCATATCAAGGCGATCCTTACCACGGACACCAGCCTTGACCGCCGCGGCCCTAAAGCCGGGGACAACCAGTTCGCCAGGATCCAGAAGAGGAGCTGACATTTTTTTGATTTCTTTGCTCATGTCTTTTTAGGGGAAAAGGATAAGGGTAATAAAACTAAAAAGGGTGCAAAGAAAAACTTTACACCCTTTTTAGGATCTTGAAAATCAGCATCTCTATGGCGAAGAAAAGGGATCCAAGAAACGCACACAATCTTCAAGTGCGCCCTCCCCTCTTTATCATTTTTGCTTGCCGCAGCAGCGCTTGTACTTTTTACCGCTGCCACAGGGGCAGAGGTCGTTGCGGCCCACCTTGTCGCCCTGGCGCTGGTTGGGCTGCTGCTTTTCATTTTGGTCTTCGGTTCGGCGACTTAAGGCCAACTGTTCCTCCTGCTTGGCGCGCTGGCGGGCCTCCATCTCCTCCACGTCAGACGGCGAAGCCACCTGGATGCGCAGCAGGGTAGATACGGTCTGCAGCTTCACCCTTTCTATCATGTCGGTGAACATGTCAAAACCTTCCCGCTTATACTCATCAAGGGGATTCTTTTGGCCATAGCCGCGCAGACCAATGCCCTGGCGCAAATGATCCATAGCCAAGAGATGGTCCTTCCAGAGATTATCCACCATCTGCAAAAGAACAATGCGCTCCAGATAGCGCATATGATCGGCGCCCATCTCCTTTTCCTTGGCCTCAAAGGCCGCCTTGACCATGACGAGGAGTTTGCCTTCAAAGGCGTCTGGAGAAAGCCCTGTCTTCTCATGCTGATCCCAGTCAAGATGGAGGCCGAAGGTAACCATGACCTGCTCGCCGATATGGTCCCAATCCCAATCCTCGGAGGCCAGCTTTTCCTGGCAACAATTCAGGGTGACATCGTCCACCAAGTCATGGACCATATCCATGATGATATCATGGACATCGTCACTGGCAAGCACCTGCCGGCGCTGCTTGTAAATCACCTTCCTCTGCTTGTTCATGACATCGTCATACTCAAGGAGGTGTTTACGCATATCAAAGTTATGACCCTCGACCTTGCGCTGGGCATTCTCAATGGCCTTGGAAATCATGGAATGCTCAATGGGCTCATCTTCCTCCATGCCCAGCCTGTCCATAATCCCGGCAATACGATCGGAACCAAAGATCCGCAGCAGATCATCTTCAAGGGAGAGGTAAAAGCGGGAGGAACCGGGATCGCCCTGGCGACCGGAACGGCCCCGGAGCTGGTTGTCGATACGCCGCGACTCATGGCGACCCGTACCCAGGATATGGAGACCGCCCACCTCGACGACGCCCTCGCCGAGCTTGATGTCGGTACCACGGCCCGCCATATTGGTGGCAATGGTCACCTTACCAAGATGGCCGGCCTCGGCGATAATCTGGGCCTCCATTTCGTGTTGTTTGGCATTCAGCACTGAGTGGGGGATCTTTTCCTTGTCGAGCATCCTGGAGATGAGTTCCGAGATCTCAATATTGACGGTACCCACCAGTACCGGCTGGCCCTTTTCGTGGAGATCCTTGATCTCGCGGACGATGGCCCGATACTTGGCCTGGGCATTCTTATAGATGACATCGGCAAAATCATCACGGATCATGTCCCGATGGGTGGGGACGATGACCACGTCAAGATTGTAAATCTTTTTAAATTCCGCGGCCTCAGTGTCAGCCGTACCGGTCATACCGGCCAGCTTGTCGTACATCCGGAAAAAATTCTGAAAGGTGACTGAGGCCAGGGTCTGATTTTCCTGCTCGACCTTAACCCCTTCCTTGGCCTCCAGGGCCTGGTGCAGGCCTTCACTATAGCGCCGGCCTGGCATGGCCCGACCGGTAAACTCGTCGACGATCATGACCTGGCCGTCCCGAACCAGGTAATCAATATCACGGGTAAAAAGGGCGTGGGCCTTCAGGGCCTGATTAAGATGATGGAGGGCCTCAATACTCTGGGGATCATAGAGGTTATCCACCTCGAGCAACTTCTCGCCCAAGGCCACCCCCTCCTCGGTAAGGGCCAGGGTGCGGGCCTTTTCATCCACCGTATAATGGACATCCGCTTTAAACTGCGGCATGAGGCGGTTGACTGTGTCATAGAGCTCAACCGTCATCTCGGCTGGTCCGGAAATGATGAGCGGCGTCCGGGCCTCATCGATGAGGATAGAGTCCACCTCATCAACAATGGCGAAAAAGAAGTCGCGCTGACAGAATTCCTCCGGGCTGAACCGCATATTATCGCGCAGATAATCAAAGCCAAACTCGTTGTTGGTCCCGTAGGTGATATCACAGGCGTAGGCCGCCTTCCTTTCCTGGTCGTCAAGGTCATGGAGAATGCAGCCGGTGGTGAACCCTAAGAATGAGTAAATTTTGCTCATGTCCGAGGCGTCACGTTTGGCAAGATAATCATTAACCGTGACGACATGGGCGCCCTTGCCAGCCAAGGCATTAAGATAGACAGGCAGGGTGGCGGCCAGGGTCTTGCCCTCACCGGTCTTCATCTCGGCAATCTTACCCTGATACAATACAATGCCACCCATGAGCTGGACATCGAAATGACGCATACCAGTGACCCTTACTGAGGCCTCGCGCACCACGGCAAAGGCCTCGGGAAGGAGGTCATCAAGGGACTCGCCGCCTGTCAATCGGTTACGAAACTCGGTGGTCTTGGCGATGAGCTCGTCATCAGAAAGGGCCTGCATGGCAGGCTCAAGGGAATTAATTTTATCAACCAGGGGCTGGAGAGCCTTGAGCACCCTTTCATTCTTACTGCCAAAAACCTTGGTTAATGCCTTGCCTAACATATGTACTCCTGGTCCTTCATTTGAACAGAAAGATGAAGCCAGTGGTCGGTTCTCAGAATATGCGTGCCGCTCTTGGCTACGCTGACCACGTAACTTCTTTTTAATTTCATTGATTTAGAGCATAAACAACATGAATATACCACTCATTCTTCCGGTTGACCACTGACTCACAAATTGTGGCCTTACCCCTGCCAGACCATGGCCTCTTCATTGCAATCCGGGAATTTGGGACAATTAACGCAGTCGCTCCAAACCTTATGGGGCAACTCCCCCTTGTCAATGGGCTGAAAGCCGAGATGACTGAAAAATCGGGGTTGATAGGTGAGGGTAAAAACCTTGTTAATCCCAAAAGACTGGGCCTCAGCCAGACAAATTTCCACCAGGCGACGTCCCACCCCTTGGCCCTGCTCATCTTCAAGAACGGCCAATGACCTGATCTCAGCCAGATTCTCCCAACTGATATGAAGGGCACCAGCACCAATCAGAGTGTGGCCGTCATCGGCCAAGGCAACCTGAAAATCTCGGAGCTGATCGTAGAGCGAGCTATAGGAACGCCCCAACAATAAACCTTTATCAGCAAAATGGTGAAGCAACGTATAAATTGCCTTCACATCTGCCATGGTTGCCTTACGAATCATCACGTCACTTACCCCTTCTAAAAAATGCCCAAAAGAAATAAAAAACTGACCTTACCTCTCTTTCCTAGTTATTGCTATCAACAGGAAGGAGGGTAATAAAGGCCTGCAAATTTTCCGCCTCTTCTAACTGATCCACCTTTTCATTG
>JBFFNX010000230.1:0-5133 GCA_041562995.1 Desulfurivibrionaceae bacterium | reverse complement strand
GTTTCTCAGGAAATTAATCATAAATTTTTAAGGGGCTAGACGGGTTGAGTGGTTTTCTCGAAGCATTTTTAACGCGAAGTTCAGATGGGTGGCTGTCAGCGCCGCGGGATAGATGGGGCCCGACAACCTGCCCCAACGGTACACGGCATCAGCGAGGCTGAAGAAAATGTCGCAGCTGCACATGAGCTCTCCTTGCGGTTCCCTTGGTTTGGGGCACACTGCTTATCAGCAGCGGTCAATGAAATGATAAGCAATCGCTTGGCAAGGGTGGCCAACAAGGGCCTTGAGCATGGAAAAACAGACGGTTATGCGGCCAACCGTTGCCATTCTGCCACTCAATTCCCTATTGCTAAACCCTCTCCGCCATCAATATTGACACGAATCTAACAATAGCATACCTCACCATCTCTGCCGCATAAATTTGTCAGAAATTTTCGCCATAACAGCCGGCAACCCACTGAAACCAGGGATTGAAAAACGTCGCCTTTTAATCAGTCAACATTTCATGTTTTTTCATTTCCTGTTCATAACAGGCCGGACAAATGCCATGGCTAAATTTTGCGTCGGTGTGTTTGTCCATAAAGGCCTCGACCTGACTCCACGTTCCTTCATCATCACGGATCTGCTTACAGTATGAGCAGATTGGAATTATTCCTTTTAATGTCTTTATTTCTGAAACAGCCCTTTGAAGCACGACAATCAACTCTGCTTTTTCTTGCTCCGCCTTCTTGCGCTCTTGTATTTCCACGCTCAAGCTTTGAGTTTTCAAGGCAACTTCACGCCTGAGATACCAAACCCCGACAAATGCCCCCAAAAACAGTATCGGCACCAGAATGAGGAGCAAATATTTAATGATCTGTGCTGGAGAAACAGTCGGTTGGGGAAGGATCGGGCCGAACCACTTGTCGTACAGCCGGTCATAGGTTCCATTTGCAAAGAGTAAAGACAAACCTTCGTTCAAGGTGGCCAGCAGTTCGGCCTCGCCATTAGGCACAGCGAAACAAAACTTCTGCTCAAAACCGGCAAGAGGCCTGGCGGCCGGTTTTAAACTCCCCTCCGGATACGATTTGGATATGGTGACAATGTTTTTAAGGCCAAGCTTCTTGAGAAGCTGTAGACCCATTAAATGCTGGGCAATAACAGCATCATGCTTGCCCTGTGCAAGCAAAGTCATCGCTTCCTCAAAGGAGTCAACCAAGATCAGTTTGTCCGTCAGATTTTCTTTTACAGCATATTCATGGGCCGTATCGCCACGCATCACCAGGACTTCCTTACCTTTCAGGTCCGATGTGCTGTGGATTGAATTCTCTCCTTTCCGAACAAATATCGACCCATGCATTCGCAGGTAGGGGACTGTGAAATCATAGACCTCGTCCCGTGCCGGTGAATAGGAAACCAGTGGCAGGACATCAAGCTCACCCTCAACCAACTGCTGTTTTATCTCGTGCCAGGGACCAACAGGAATTTCGACATCCAAACCCATTATTTGTGCAGTTTCTCTTAGCAATTCCACGGAAAAACCATCGGCACTGCCATCAGGACGGACTATTGCAAAGGGGGGATAGTTTAATTCGCTGGCGGATTTTAATGTGCGAATAGTGGCGGGGGTATTCTGTGCAGCGTAGGGTGTCGAAGTTGTCAGTCCTAGGCTGATGACGGCTGTTAGCAATAATCTGAGAATTGCTGTTTGAGTCATGACTTTATTCAACATTGTGGCCCCATCTTTTTAAATACCGAATCTTTAGCATGTTGCACTGGGCATTGTAACCTTGCGGGAAGGGGTTGCCAACATAATCGGGAAAGATGTGATGTTGACCAGTAAAAGGGGCCATTCCTGATCAGGAAGGTCATGCCGCAACTGCGCAACCGCTAGGCCATGGTCCTTGTTGACCTGCAGTCGCAAACGGCGAATAGTGTGAGCTGCCGCTGTATCGCGCCGGAGCCGATTTTATATCGGTGCCCACAGGCAAAGAGGAAAGTGTGGCGATGATAATCGCTTAAGCAAGGTGTCCCCGGAATTTCGTGGGGCCTTTCCAGTAGAGACCTTTTATTGGTTCAGGGGAGAAAATATATCGGGGGAATTGCCATCAGCAAAGGCCAAGGCCTTTGCTGATGGCAATTCAGCTCGTGAAAACGATGCGGCTGGCTAATCTTCTAGGCTGCGCAAGACCTCCGCACTGACACCTTTTTTACCATAATTACTGGCACCACATTCATGTTTGCCAAGGTCCATGATGTCGGCATCCTCGTCTTTTATCGTTCGCCAGCCCCCGTTTATCCGCCGGATTTTAGCGTAC
The DNA here is from genome assembly GCA_041562995.1 of Desulfurivibrionaceae bacterium. GTDB lineage: Bacteria > Desulfobacterota > Desulfobulbia > Desulfobulbales > SURF-16 > BM506. Next base: position 2,836 of record JBFFNX010000230.1, on the reverse strand, counting down.
GTTCCAGGCTGTGGTCGCAGGTTCTCCTGGATAAACTCGCCAAAATGAAGCTCGGTTGGCGATCTAAAGGCCACGTTGTTTTTCCGTAAATTGCCAAGGGTATCGATGAAAAGGTGATCTGCCGTGGCCTCTTGCCAATTGGAGAAATGTCCTGGGCAGACCAGCATGTCATCACTGAAATCACGCAATTTCAAGGTCAGGGTCAGATAAAGGAACCTGGACCATTTCTCACTTTTGCCGCCAAGATCGGGGCGTCCTGCCGTGCTGATGAAAATAGTGTCACCGGTGAGCAGGTATTTGTTATCAATTAGATAGGACGTGCTGCCCATGGTATGTCCCGGGGTGTGTACTGCCTGGACGGCGATGCCGCTGGCGAAACCATAGGACGCCATATCCTCAACAGCCACATAGTCAAAATGGGCCCCGTCAAAATCAACCTTATTGACATATATAGTAGCACCCGTCTCGGCAGCGAGTGTGATACCCCCTGAGATGTAATCCGCTTGCCGGTGGGTCTCAAAGATCTTGGTGATCTTACAGTCTTTCGTCTTTGCAAAATCCTGATAAAATTCAACATTGCGGGAAGGATCAAAAACCATGGCCTCCTTGCCGGAAATTGCCATATAGCTGCAGGAGCCTTTGCCTGGACGAATGCATTGATACAGTTCGTATCCAGCATCTTTGCCGGAGATGAGCATGGGACGCAGGGCATTACCCCACGACACGATACCCCCCTGGAGATAGCCCACATCGGTGAAGCCTTTGGCGCATACCTGTTCGGCAACATATTTGGCAGAGCCTTCTTTGGCGCACACTATCCTGACCTTATGACCAGCCGGGATTTTAGCAACGCTGCCGCTTACATCTTCAATAAACTCATAATAGGGAATATTGATGTAGGGAAAGATGCTTGGCGCCTCCACATAAAAATTCCTGAAATCTTTTTCATTGCGCACATCCAGTAAAACAAAGTCCGGTTTATTCAATAGCCAGTCAAAAAGCTCTTCAGCTTTGTACAGAAATGGTTGGCTCATACTTTCTCCCCCTTTTAAGTGGCACGCTCCAGAAATCACAAAAAACCTGAACCGTATAATACATAACCTGTTAGGGCGAGGATATAGAAAACTCCGGTGCTCTCAAGAAAGAGGCTACCCAAGGTGGGTGACGATTAGGAGCGTTGCGCCAGCCAACAGGCCGCCCCCTTTTATGCGGTCAGGGAACATACCTATTTGATTTCTATTGGGAATGTGGTCAAGTGACCGGGTCTTGATTTGGTTAGGGTTTGAGCGGTCATCCGCTGTGTGGTAATGCCCGCACCTCAAAGAGATCTGTCCCGGTTTCTGCTGAAAACAGCAACAAGAGCCAAACGCGGACTTCAGCCCCTTTCATGTGAGTTGAGGAGAGTCATGTCAGAGAATAAACCAATCGGTTTGCACGAAGAAGGAGTCGAAGTCCCCTACGAGCAGCTCGAAGCGGAGACCTTGGAGAACCTGATCCAGGAGTTTGTCACCAGGGATGGCAACGATTGGGGCAATGTCGACGGGGCCCTGGAGAATAAGGTCGGTCAGGTCATGCGGCAACTGCGCAACCACCAGGCCAAGGTCGTTTTTGACCTGAGGTCGCAAACGGCGAATATTGTTCCCTGGAGCTGAAGGGGCGAACGAGCAAAAGCCGAGAGCAGACTTGCCTTCTTTTTTTAGAAAAACATTACGGAGAAAATAGAATCATGAAAGTTGCAGAGTTGGAAGAATTAGCCAGGATGCGAAAATTTGCAACACAATTACTAACAGGGAAAGCACCTAAAATTGAAGTTGAAGTAGCGGGGCAAAAAGTTTCATGCACTGGTCAAAGAGCACAAGATATTGGCGCAGGAATAATGCTCTGTGTTCGGTCTTTAGAACAGGCTGCTCGGCGATAAAGACCTTTCTGGAAACAGAACAAAAGCCACGGGCAGACTTGATTCCTTGTTTTGGGGTTTTGAATAGGTTTTGTTCCTTTTTACTTGTCTAAAAAGGAACCGAAAAAGGACACCCCGGACAGACCTGGCCTTCGGCACCACTCTCCTTCCGCAGGGCAAGGGGAATTGTGGAAACTCGCACCCCTGCGGGGATAGATGCTCGGACATGCCACAATTCTTTATCCCTTGCCCAGCTCCCTGCTCGTTCAGGGCTGAATGGGGAATTTTTATAGGGAAGAAAAGCACGATTGGATTTAAGACAACCGTGGTATGGCCCCGGTTGCCTTTCTAGTACTAGTATTGAGGAAAGAAAAATGGCAAAACATACTCTTTTTATGCTCATTCCATGGCTGGAAGAAGGGGCAGGCCCGTTTTACTGCCCGGACTGCGGGGTTGTTGAAGGCTTTTTGCATTACTCGCCAAAAATGCGGCAGGAAATTGAGATTGTCCATGTCGACTTCCCGCGCCCTCGCCATCAGATTGTTGCACTGCTCGGCCAGGAAAATCAAAACAGCCCGGTCCTGGTCCTTGCCGAAGGGGCCCAACCACCGGCCGGGGCAAGGCAGTCCATGAGTACCGGCAGATGGTTTATCGATGAGGGTATCATGATCGCCACATATCTGGCAGAGCAGTATGGCGGCGTGTTGCCGCACCCGTAGGGATGTCTTGAGGGGCCGAGTAATTGGGCCAAGAACAAAGAACGGCTAAAACAACAAAGGATTGGATGAAGATGAAAATTATTGGTGTGTCGGCATGTGCGCGGGAAAAGAAATCGACCTGGTTTTTACTGGAGCAATGTCTAGCAGAAGTTAAACGCACGGCAGAGGAAGCCGGCAGCGATATTGGCGTGGAGCTCATTGACCTGGCTCCCCTGACCAT
>JBFFNX010000229.1:0-5178 GCA_041562995.1 Desulfurivibrionaceae bacterium | reverse complement strand
AGATGCAGCATGGCGTGGTCCCGCTGGGCCAGGGTGGTCGCGGCCCGGCCTTTTAAGAGATGGTCAACTTCCACAACAGAGAGAACATGGGGCAGGGACCGCCCTAGTTTAGGCGAATCAAGATGGCTGGCAAAGGAGTGGCGCAGGACATGGGGAGATATTTTTTTGGTGATGCCGGCTGCCCTGGCCCATTCTTTCACAATTTGCCAGAAACGGGCCCTGGTCATGCCTGTGCCCCGGGTGGTGACAAAGACCAGGGGGCTCGTTCGCTTTTTGAGAAGAAGAGGTCTGCTCTTTTTGAGATAGGAGGTGAGTATTTCCCTGGCCTCTTTGCCAAAGGGAATAAGACGTTCCTTGTCCCCCTTGCCGATCACCCGAATATAACCGGCCTGCATATGGATGGCAGCAAGGGGCAGATCGACAAGTTCGGAAACCCGGAGTCCGGTGGCATAAAGCAGATGCAGCATGGCGTGGTCCCGCTGGGCCAGGGTGGTCGCGGCCCGGCCTTTTAAGAGCTGGTCAACTTCCACAACAGAGAGAACATAGGGCAGGGACCGCCCTAGTTTAGGCGAATCAAGATGGCTGGTCGGGTCGGAGGTAATGATGTTTTCGGCGATCAGAAAACGAAAAAAGGCGCGGAAGCTTGAAAGTTTACGACTTAGGGAGCGGCTGCTTATCAGCTCAGCATGGAGCTTAGCGAAATAGGCGCGCAGATGATGGGGGGTGACAGTTTCAAGACGAAGTTTTTTACTATGGAGAAAAATAAAAAGATCTTGAAGATCGGTATGGTATGCCGTCAGGGTGTTCTGGGCGAGGCGACGTTCAGCGGCCAGATAATGGAGAAAGAGATCCCGGCTGCCGGACAGCTCGGGAGGCAGCTGTGCAGAGCACTTTTGCGGACGTGAGCGCGAAGAAAGCGGTGGTTTCTGAGGTTTGTCAGTGGTCATCAAGGACACGGAAAAGAGCGGTTCAAGTGGCCGCTCTTTTCCTGGTCTGTCCTTAGGAAATCGGGGACTAAAACCTAGTCACGGAAGGAGCGATACACAGTCTTGCGAAGCTTGCGTTTGGCCTCAGCCTGCTTGCGGCGCCGCTTTACGCTTGGCTTTTCATAACACTCGCGGCGTTTGAGTTCTTTTTTCATGCCGTCAAGCTGTAACTTTTTCTTCAGTTGGCGAATGGCGTATTCGATGTCGCCACGTACTTCAACTTCAATCATGATAACTCCGTATAGAGACGTTTGCACCGCTAAACGACACGGTATAAGTATATATCTGACTTAGTCAGTTAAGTTAATGAGGTATATGTACAAAACAAACAGACCTTATAAAAGATGAGCCGTGGTGTTGTCAATGCATTTCCTGGTCACTGCCCAGAAAGTTTTCGGGGCCTTTGGCGAACTTTCGGCTTGTCTAGGGGAAATGGCGGTTAGCCCTGGGGTCTGATAAGTTGCACCACCGTATCGACAACCTCGGCAGCCTCCGGGCTTTTGACAACCACCTGGTCGGCACCGGCGGCAAGGGCATCCTTCTTGGTTTGGGCCTGTTCGTCGGCAGTGAAAACGATGAGCTTGATTGGATAGGGCAGGGTTTTACGGACCTTTGCCACCACCTCGATACCGGAGATTTCTGGCAGCATGAAGTCGATAATTGCCGCATCAGGCTTCTCCCTCAGGATGAGTGCCAGACCTTGCTGGCCGTCAGAGGCGGTGAGCGGGATAAAGCCGGCTTTCTGAAAGAGGCGGGCATAGAGATGTACAATCACCGGGTTGTCATCGATAATAACTATCTTTTGGGGTGTGGCCTCAATTTGTTCATCTTCCGGCATCCCCTCTTCAAGGATAAATATTTTGTCTTCCACCTGCAGGATGGTGGCCGGATCAGGATGGATGAAATCAGCGCCCTGGCGCCGCAGGCCGATGATCTCCCTGCCCATTTTGGCGTTAAGGTCGGCGATGGATTTGGCCACCATGCTCGAGCCTTCCTTGATCTCTATCCATTGCGGATGAATGGTGACGGGCTGGGTGATTATGGCAGGCATGTGGCCGGTGGCGCTCAGGATGTTTTCGGCGATATGCTTTCCGGCGGTGGCATGGGGGCAGACCACGCTGTCGGCCCCGGCCTTGAGGATTTTTTGTTCGGCGGAAGACTCTGCCGAGCGGGAAATGATGCGCAGGGTCGGGTTTAACTCTCGGGCCGTCAGGGTTGTGAAAAGGTTGAGGGGATCGGTGTCAAGCAGGGCCAAGAGACCGCTGGCCCTTTTAATTCCGGCGTTTAACAGAGTTTCGTCCACCGTGGCATCGCCCTGAATATAGCTGAGGCCATCCTTCTTAATGTCCTCACAGGTTTCCTCCGAAAACTCGATGATAACGATGGGGATGCCGAGTTTGGAAAAATATTGGGCTGCAGCCTGACCCACCCTGCCATAACCGCAGATGATAAAATGCTTCTGGAGTTTGTCGATTCGTGTCTGCATTTTTTTTGTCTCCGCGTTTTTGCTCCACACCTGTTCTAAAAGGGATTCCACAATACTATGACCAGCATAGGCCAGGCCGACAAAACCGAAAATAATAAGAAAAACGGTGAAGAGGCGGCCCGGGCCCGAAAGGGGGGCAATCTCACCAAAACCAACGGTGGTGATGGTGATAATTGTCATATAGAGGGCATCGAGAACGCTATAGTTCTCCAGGATCATATAGCCGGAAATGCCAAAGGTAATAATGCCCAGGCAGAAGAGAATGGCAATGGTAAAGCGTTTTGACTCCAAAGGGTTTTCGCTCCTTGGTAACAGACAAGAATAAGGATCTATGACCCTTCTTCCCTAAGCCTATGCAGACATCGAAAATAAAGCAAAACCTTTGCGGTTTTGCATAAAAAAAGGGTCTAAAAAATCTTGCCCGGATTAAGGATATTAAGGGGGTCAAAGAGCTTTTTGAGCTGCTGCTGGATATCCAGGCTGGTCTCCGAGAGTTCCAGGCCCAGGAAGGGCGCCTTGGTGAGACCGATGCCATGTTCGCCGGACAGGGATCCTTGCATGCTGAGAACTTCTCGGAAAAGGGCCTCTTTGGCCTGCTGGCCTCGACTGACCTCGTCCTCGTTTGTGCTGTCCAGCATGATATTGATATGGATATTGCCGTCGCCGGCATGGCCGAAGGTGAAGATGGGTAGCTTGAAGCGTCTGCCAAGCTCCTCGGCGCAGGCCACAAGGGCCGGAATCCTGCTGCGGGGCACCACCACATCCTCACTGATTTTATGCGGTTTCAAATTAAAGGCGGCCGGCGACACCGAGCGCCGCGCCATCCATAGGGCGTCGACCTCTGCCGGGCTTTTGGCCTGCTGGCAGAGAAGGATCTCGGTGCGGCACTTTAAAAAATCGTTCAACCTGGTGCTTTGTAACTCCACGGATTGGCCGTCGCCGTCCAGTTCAACAAGGAGCATGGCTTTGGTCCCGGTGGGCAGGGGAAAGGGCAGTTTGTCGGCCACCAGGGATAGGGCGGTGTTGTCCAGGTATTCCAGGGTGGAGGGCGTGTGTTCCTTGAGCATGTCGGCCACCAGGGCAGCGGCCTGAGCCATGTCGGCAAAGAGAAGGAGTAAGGTCTTGCTGGCTGTGGGCCGAGAAATCAGACGGAGGATGATCTTGGTGATAATGCCCAGGGTGCCTTCGGAACCGGTAAAGAGGCGGGTGAGATCGTAACCAACCACGCCTTTGCGGGTGCGGACCCCGGTTTCGAGGATGCGGCCGTCGGCCAGCACCACCTCCAGGCCGAGGACATAGTCACGGGTCACTCCGTATTTGACGGCGCTGGGGCCGCCGGCACATTCAGCGACATTGCCGCCCAGGGTGCAGAATTTGAGGCTGGCCGGATCGGGCGGGTAGAAAAGGCCAAGGGGGGCCAAGGTCTCACGTAGGTTGCCGGTGATCACCCCCGGTTCGACAATGGCCAGTTGGTTTTCTTCATCAATCTCCAGGATCCGGTTCATGCGGCCCATGGCCAAGACCAGACCGCCGGCCACCGGCAGAGAGCCGCCGGTCATGCCGCTGCCGGCCCCGCGCGGCACCACGGCAAAGCCGGTGGCGCTGGCCAGGGCCATGATTTTGCTGACCTGGTCGGTGGTGTCGGGAAAGGCCACGGCCTCGGGAACAAATTCCTGACCGGTGCCATCGTAGGAGTAGCATTGCCGCTCTTCGGCGGCAGTCTCCAGCCGCTCGGCGCCGACAATATCTTTAAGGGCTTGAATTATATGGCTATCCATTGACAATGGGGGTCCATTTTTGATAGTTGTGGGGAAGTCTTGTCTGCTGGTTTACCATGAAGAAGATAAAGTACGAAGTTTTTGTTGTGTCGCCCTCCTCCGGGAAGCCGTGTGTTTGGCAGAGAGTGTACATCATCCAGTTACAAAGGAGATCATTATGGCAGAAAAAATACGCCTGGCCCTGATTGCCGGCGGTAAATCAGGGGAAAGAGAGGTTTCTCTGGCCGGGGCCCGCGGTGTTCTTGCCGCCCTGGATACCAATAAATATATAGTGAGTCAGTATGATCCGGCAACGGATCTGGCCCGCCTGGTCACGGACGCCGACAAGCTGGATGTTGCCTTCATCCTTCTCCATGGCCCCTTGGGTGAAGATGGCTCCATGCAGGGCACCCTTGATCTTCTCGGCATTCCCTACCAAGGTGCCGGCATCCTGGGCAGCGCCCTGGCCATGGATAAGAATCTGGCCAAGAAGATGTATCGCGCCGCTGGACTCAAGGTTGCCAATTGGCAGATGGCGTGCCCTGAGGATATTGACCATCCCGGGCCTCTGGCGGCAAAGTTGAATTTGCCGGTGGTAATTAAGCCGGTGCGCCAGGGATCAAGTCTGGGGATGTCCATTGCTCACAATGAGCAGGAGCTGGCCAGCGGCCTGGACCTGGCCTTTACATACGATAACGAGGTCATGGTCGAGGAGTTTATTAAGGGCCGGGAAATCACCTGCGGCGTGATCGGTAATAAGGAGCTCAAAGCCCTGCCCTTGGTGGAGATCATCCCGGGTGAGGAGTATCCCTTCTTTGATTACCAGGCCAAGTATCAGCCCGGCGCCAGCAAGGAGGTGTGTCCGGCTGAGCTTGATGAAGAGACCACCAAAAAGGCCCAGGAGTATGGTCTTATGGCCCATCAGGCATTGAAGTTGAAAGGGTATAGT
>JBFFNX010000228.1:0-5184 GCA_041562995.1 Desulfurivibrionaceae bacterium | reverse complement strand
TGTGGCCCATTGCCAAATCTAGAGCAAATTATCGATCAATGTAGAGAAGCTGGTTTTAGTAAAATTCAGGTTGAAAAGCTAATGCCCGGCTTCTTTTTGTTTAAGGCAAGTCTGTCCAATTAAGTTGAACCATGCATAACAAAACACTACAGCGGAAGGCGGTAACATTGGCGGCGTTGACGCGGAAAATTCATTAGCGCCACCGCTGAGCTTAGCGTTAGGCTACAAAAAAAGGACCTCATATGAAATTAATACGCAATATAAGTGGAGCTTTTACAGGAGGCGTTTTGGGTGCCCTACTAGACAGTTTTAACATTTGGGCAATGGGCAAAGCAGGTATCTCTGATTTCATAGGAATTACCATGAAACCAGAGTTTACAGCTCCTTGGGCATATAAGCGTATGATCTGGGGCGGAATTTGGATGCTTCTACTTTTAATCCCATTCCTCAGAAGTAAAATCATTTTAAGAGGCATGCTAGTCAGCCTTATCCCCTCTGCAATGATGCTCTTTATGGTATTACCATCAATGGGAAAAGGCATGTATGGTTTAGGGTTCGGCACTCTTATGCCATTAGTGGTAATTGCTTTAAATTTTATTTATGGAGCTTTTGCATCCTATTGGTATTCCATGGCCAAAAAATAAAGAAATTTAGCCTAACAATATATAATCAAGCACGACGCGAGAGCACGCCAGCTTTATCGGCTTCCGCCATCTTAATCACAACTCGAACTTAAGCGGCCTAAGCCAGACGCGCGTCTTAACTTTACCGTCAGATGTTTATTGGGGCGACCAAAAACAATGCAAAAAAATCAATAATTCAATTTAATAGGGGGGGGGTAAATCAATGGCAAATATAGTTATCTGCGCAGACGGGACTTGGAATCGCCCGGAAGAAGATATTGAAAAGGATTTTCCTACCAATGTATTAAAACTTTCACGAGCCATAAATCCATCTGCTAACGGAGTTAAACAGCATGTTTTTTATGACTGGGGATTAGGTTCATATCATAATAGCTTAAGTGCCGGTGCTACTGGCCGCGGTATCCATAAAAACATCTTGGACGGGTATCGTTATATCGTTCAGAACTATAATACGGATGACAAAATTTTCCTTTTTGGTTTTAGCCGCGGGGCATATACTATAAGGGCCTTATGTGGGCTAATTAATAACTGTGGAATCTTAAAAAGACCTGATGCCAGACTTATTTCTGAAGCCTGGAGGATCTACAAAAATCCTCTCCCCAAAAATCACCCCAACGGCGAAGCATCCAATATTTTTCGTAACAGCCACTGTCATATTTCCAGAAAAGTTCATTTCGTCGGTGTTTGGGACACGGTTGGTGCCCTGGGAATACCCTTTAGTTTAATGGGTCTATTTGAGAAGCACGATGAATTTTATGACACCAAAATGGGTTCAAATGTGTCCATCGCTAGACACGCATTAGCAATCGATGAGCAACGAGAAGATTTTGAACCAACTATCTGGGATCCAAAACCTGGCGTTGATCTGAAACAAATATGGTTTGCTGGAGTACATTCTGATATTGGAGGTTCATACCCACCTGACAAAAAGACAGGAATAAGAACATCAGATACTCCACTTGCGTGGATGCTAGATGAAGCGACAAATGCGGGTTTGGAAACAGAGTCCCACATAAAAGACTCACTGACAGATGGCACAAAAGTGAAACTACATAAATCCCGCAATCATGTGTACCGATTAAAATCTCCCCTGCATCGACCACTGACTATTGAGAACAAGCCCACGAAAATTCATCCAAGTGTCAAATCCCGCTATATGGCTGACAGTAAATATCGTCCACCACAACTAAAAAAACTGGTCGAACAATTTGGATGGGACAACCTTGATGTGGGTGTATGATTTTTGTGGTGCTCCAACCACTTTAAGGACAGCTCATAAACTGGGTCAACTTGACGCGAAGAGGCTGTGGTAATCCAACGATAACACGGGCGCGCAAGTTACCCAAAATGTAAGGGTTCCAGGAAGATTAGAGGTGAAAAATGTCACGAGATCTTAACAGCCTTACACCTGAATTCAAAATGCGAGTTGAAGAGTTACTACGCGCATGCGATGATTCAGGCTACCCAATGCGTCAATTTTTCACATTACGGAGCCCTTTCGAGCAAGGAAAGCTATGGAGGCAATCAAGGTCAACTCAGCAAATCCACCTAAAGTTAGCAGAACTTAAGAGTAAAGGCGCTGAATTCTTAGCACATTGTATTGAAAGTGTTGGGCCTCAAAATGGCAGGCAGGTAACTAACGCAATCCCGGGGTTTTCATGGCACCAATGGGGAGAAGCCGTTGACTGTTTTTGGCTCATAGATGGTAAAGCCGAATGGTCTGCCAGAAAAAAACTTAATGGCATAAATGGATATGTAAATTTTGCCCACATAGCAAATTCGATGGGACTAGATGCAGGAGGCAGATGGAGGTCTTTCAAAGATTGGCCGCATGTACAGTTGCGTAAAGAATCAAACCCTGGGAAAATTTTTAGTATAGAAGAAATCAATGAAGAAATGGAAAAAAAATTTAAAGACAACCCCTCGTAATTCCCAAGACACAACCATACCTACTTATTCACCTCCCCTTCTTTTCGTCTCTCCTCTCCCTGCATGATCCTTGTTGCTTTTCGTCCGCCCTGCCCTTCGCCACCTCTTTAATATCGCAAAAACGTGCAACGACAGCTCTATTCTCGTTAAGCACCACCACTCCCCTAAAGTCGACAATACTCCTTTAGGCTCACCAGCTTCCGGGGGCCGATACCATTCACCTGGCCCAGGTCGTCCAGGGTGCGAAAAGGACCGTGCTCGGTGCGATAGGCAACAATCCTTTGGGATAACTCCGGCCCTATGCCTGGAATGACGCCGAACTGTTTTGCGTCTGCTGTATTGATAGGGATTTGCTGAAAGAGAAGATAGGGCCGCTGCTTGGCCACCTGCACCAGCTGTTCATCGTAATAAGATGGTGAGGGTGGTGGCTCCTGCCGCCTGAAGAGATGGGGGGCAAGAATGAGCAGCCCCAGTAAGAAGATAAGGGCAAAAGGCTTTTGCGTCCTGTTTTCCATGGGGGCGTTAGAATGTTGAATAGTGCAAAAAAAGGGCCGCTTTTTGAAAAGCGGCCCTTTCACAAAATGCCTCACTCAGTCATTCTTCTTCATCTCATCCTTCATCAGCTTATAGTTGATACTATCAACCAAGGCCTGCCAACTCGCCTCCAAAATATCATGGGAAACACCCACGGTTCCCCACTGGCTCTCATTATCGGAGGATTCGATCAACACCCGAACCCTGGCCCCAGTCCCATGTTCACTGGCCAGAACCCGAACCCGATAGTCATTGAGCCACATATCCTTGAGGTTTGGATAGAAGCGGACCAAGGCCTTGCGCAGGGCCTTATCCAGGGCGTTTACTGGACCTTCGCCCAGGGAGGCGGTATGAACCATCTCGCCCCCCACCTCCAGACGGATGGTGGCCTCGGCACTCACCACCTCATCCTGGCTGATCTTCTGATTGATGACCCGAAAGCCTTTCAGGTCGAAATAATGGCGCTTGGCCCCAAGGGCCCGGCGCATGAGGAGCTCAAAGGAGGCCTCGGCCCCCTCAAATTGAAAGCCCTGGTTCTCAAGTTCCTTGAGGTCCTTAAGGATGGCGGTGACCACTGGATCCTTACTTTTCAGGTCGATGCCAAACTGCTTGGCCTTATGGAGGACATTGGAGCGCCCTGATTGCTCAGAGATCAGGATGCGCCTGACATTGCCCACCTTTTCCGGCTCAATATGCTCATAGGTCAGGGGGTTTTTCTGGACCGCACTGACATGAATGCCGCCCTTATGGGCAAAGGCGGAGGAGCCGACATAGGGCTGATAGCGATTAGGAGCCAGGTTGGCCAGCTCATTGATGTAGCGCGAGGCCTCACTGAGCTGAGTCAGGTTCTTGGCCACGGCAAAATCATACTTCATTTTCAGGGCCAGGGCCGGAATGATGGAGGTGAGGTTGGCGTTACCACAGCGCTCGCCATAACCGTTAATAGTGCCCTGCACCTGGGTGGCGCCACAGGAGATGGCAATCAGGGAATTGGCCACGGCCGTTTCCGAATCGTTATGGGAATGGATGCCGAGCTCCACCTTACTGCCCTTTTGGCCCAGATGTTTTTTGAGCTGGGCCATGATATCAGGAATCTCGGTGGGCAAGGTGCCGCCATTGGTGTCACAAAGGATTAAGGCATCGGCACCACCGGCAACAGCCCGATCAATGGTGGCCAGGGCGTATTCCTTGTCGGCCTTGAAACCGTCGAAAAAATGTTCGGCATCATAGAAGAGATATTCCACATGGGGACGCAGATAACGCAAGGAGTCTTCAATGATAAGCAGATTATCTTTCAGCTCGATGTGCAAGGCGTCCAAGACATGGATATCCCAGGTCTTGCCGAAAATAGTAATGGCAGAGGTCTTAGCCTCGATAAGCGCCTGGAGATTGGCGTCAGTTTCCGCACTGTTTTTGAAATTACGAGTGGAGCCAAAGGCAGTGACCTTGGCGTGGCGCAGCTCATAATTCCTGATCTCTTTGAAGTACTCGGACGAGGCGGGATTCGCACCTGGCCATCCCCCTTCTATAAAATCGATCCCAAGTTCATCGAGCTTGATGGTGACTCTGACCTTGTCTTCAACCGACAGGTTGAAGTTCTCGGCCTGGGTGCCATCACGTAGCGTTGTGTCGTAAATCGATAACGTGGTCATTTTTCAACTACCCTCATACAGTTTTTTTCTTATTATCCTTGTCGAGTCCAAAGGCATCATGCAGGCTGCGCACGGCAAGCTCGGTGTATTTTTCCTCAATGACGCAGGAAACCTTAATTTCCGAGGTGGAGATCATCAGAATATTGATACCCTCATCGGCCAGCACCCTGAACATGGTGGTGGCAATACCGGCATGGTTACGCATGCCAACCCCAACAATGGAGACCTTGGCGATATCCCGGTCGCCGTTATAGCTCTCGGCATTAATCTCCTTGGCAACCTTGGCAACGATCTCCATGGCCTGATCATAATCGGTCAAGGGCACGGTAAAGGTCATATCGGTCAAGTGATCACTCTGGGTGTTCTGGATAATGACGTCAACGACGATGCCGGCATCGGCGATGGGGGTGAAAATCTTGGAAGCC
>JBFFNX010000227.1:0-5201 GCA_041562995.1 Desulfurivibrionaceae bacterium | reverse complement strand
GGACCTATCTTTAGAGACTATAGAGGACGGTGACTTCCCTCATATTTACATTACCCTTACCGACGACAGGGTCAAGTTCATCAATGACAATGCCGTAAACCAGTCCCTGGAAATTATCCGTAACCGCATTGATGAATTTGGGGTTAGAGAGCCCGTAATCCTTCGCCAAGGCAAGGACGAGGTGATCGTCCAGCTCCCAGGCATCAAGGATCCGGCTCGAGCCAAAGAACTTATCGGCAAGACAGCCCAACTCCAATTCAAGCTGGTTGACGGACCCGGCACCGTCACTTTACCGGCCCTCATCGCTCAGACAGTAAATTCTGGAAAATGGAAGAAAGGCCAGGATCGTGCCATCCTTAACAACGCCCTCAAACATCAGCTCCCAGTCGACACCGAGATCTATTTTGAAAAAGATATCAACCCCGAAACCCAGATAGAACGAGACATCCCCCTCCTTTTAAAAAGCCAAGTCCTGATGACCGGCGACATGGTCAAGGATGCCCAGGTCCGGATTGGCGGTAACTTCAACGAACCATACGTCAGTCTTGATCTCACCGGGCGGGGCGCGAAAGTTTTTGGAGATGTCACAGGTAAGCATATCAATGAACGCCTAGCCATTGTTCTTGATGGGGTAGTACGCTCAGCCCCCAATATCCAATCGAAAATTTTAGGCGGCAGCGCCATGATCACTGGCTCTTTCACCTATGAAGATGCCAACGACCTGGCCATTGTTCTGCGGGTCGGGGCTTTACCAGCACCTGTTAAGATCGTCCAAGAGTTAACCGTAGGCGCCTCCCTTGGCCATGACTCCATCAACAAGGGCGTTGCCTCAGGTCTTTTAGGTACGGGTCTCGTTCTCCTCTTTATGGTTTTCTACTATCGTCTTTCCGGGGTGATTGCCACCTTTGCCCTGCTCCTTAACGTTCTCTTTGTCTTCACAGGTCTCGCTGCCTTGCAGGCCACTCTCACCCTGCCCGGTATCGCCGGTATCATTCTTTCCATTGGTATGGCCGTTGACTCGAACGTTCTTATCTTTGAGAGGATGCGCGAAGAGTTTGCTCTCGGCAAATCGACCAGAGCCGGCGTCGAAGGAGGCTACGACAAGGCCTTATGGACAATTGTCGACTCCCAGGTCACCACTCTTATTACCGCGATGGCCCTCTTCCTCTTTGGCACCGGCCCAATCAAAGGTTTTGCTGTAACACTTTCCCTCGGCGTAACCTTCAACCTTTTCACCACTCTCTTTGCCACCAGGCTTATTTACGATCTCCTCTACGAAAAAAACCTGCTTAAACCCCTCAACTTCTTTGAGATATTCAAACAGCCGAGCATTGACTATATGTCCATACGGAAATTCACCTTCATTGCCTCGGGTGTTCTGGTTATCCTCGGCCTTATTTCAGGGGCCCAAATCTTACGCGGCAAGGGTAATCTCGGTGTAGATTTTGCCGGTGGTGCCATGCTTCAATATAAGGCAGACAAGCCCTTCACCCTTGGCGAGGTACGCCAGGTCCTTGCCGATTACGACCTGCAACCTGTAGAAGACGGCAGCCGCCTTATTGTAAAAATCAAAAAATCTTCAGACGAGGTGGGTTCCGACGCGGTCACGGTGAGTAAGCTTCTTGCCGACAATATGACTGACAATAATTTCACCCTGGAAAGCCAGACAGAAATCGGCGCATCCGTGAGTAAAATGTTACGCAACAAGGCGATCCAGGCCATCCTCATCTCCCTGGCAGGGGTTATTTTTTATCTGGCCCTGCGCTTTGATCTCAGCTTTGGCTTAGCCGCTGCCATTGCGACCTTCCACGATGTTATCGTGGTTCTTGGCATCTGTTATCTGTTTAATATTGAGTTCACCCTGCTTATTGTCACAGCCCTTCTGACCTTAGCCGGCTACTCTCTCAACGACTCCGTGGTTGTTTTTGATCGAATCCGCGAAAATATGCGCAAGGACAACAAGATGGACTTTGCCCAGGTTATCAACCTCTCTGTCAACGAAGTGCTCAGCCGGACCTTCGTCACATCGATAACCACCGCTGTCGTGCTGATCGCCCTCTTTTTTCTCGGCGGCACGGTCATTCATGACTTCTCCTTTGCCCTGCTCGCCGGTATTCTTGTCGGCACCTACTCCTCAATTTTTGTGGCAAGCCCAGTCCTCTACCTCTGGCGCAAAAGCTAATGTCCGCACCACAGCTCCCAGAAAACATCCAGGAGATTAAAGACCAGGAGGTCTTCCGCTTCAACTGCCATCCAGAGGTCCAGTGCTTTACGGATTGTTGCCGACAGCTGGAACTGGCCCTGACGCCCTATGATCTAATCAGGCTGCGACGCCATCTTGGCATAACCAGCAGGGAGCTTCTTGACCAATACGCCCTCATCGAGTGGCAGGATGGCGACCTCTTTCCCCGTGTCTATCTGGGCATGGTTGATGACGGCCATGCAAGCTGCCCCTTTGTTTCCGACAAGGGCTGCGCCGTTTATGAAGGCAGGCCTGGTGCCTGCCGCACCTATCCCTTGGGGCGGGCCGCATTTCAGCAACCAGACGGTAGCCAGGGTTCTTTCCATGTGGTCCTCAGGGAAGACCATTGTCTCGGTTTTTCGGAGGCGGATGAACAGACCATTGGCCGCTGGACCGAAGGTCAAGGCCTGCAGATGTACAACCAGCTCAACGATGCCATGATTGCCATCCTCCATAACCCCGAGATTGCCAAGGGCTTTATCCCCACCCCCGAACAACGGGACCTCTTCATCAACACCCTCTACGACATCGACTCTTTCCGGGCCACCGGTAAGGTTGAGAAGTGTCAACAGCTTGATGATGAGAATCTCCTTCTGGCCGCCATCAACTGGTTACGTATCCAGCTTTTCGGTTTTTTCAAATTTTAAAAGATCATTCTGTCACAATGGCCGCCATGCCCCTTGCAGATCCGGGAATCTATCTTTCCCACGCCCCACTCGCCCCTGAGATTGCCAGTAAACTGCGCCGTATTGCCAAAGATTTCTGTGATGAGGAAGGAGGCTGCCATGGCCCAGACCATTGTCTGCGTGTCGAAAAAACAGCTCTGTTTATAGGTGTGAAGATGGGAGCTCGACAGGATATCCTCCAGGCCGCCGCCATCCTCCACGATATTGGCAGACATTTTGAAACGACCAGCCAAGGCTCTCTCTGCCATGCCGAAAAGGGCTCTGAAATGGCCCTTGAAATCTTGGCAAACCTAGGCATTTGTGGCGCCGACAACAAATCGATCTGCCACGCCATTGGCAGCCACCGGTTTCGTGGCCGGAACATCCCGACCAGCCTCGAAGCCCAAATCCTCTTTGACGCCGACAAACTCGATTCCATTGGCGCCATCGGTATCGGCCGCGCCTTTCTCTTTGCCGGCCAGATAGGGGCCATGCTCCATAACGGCAGCCGCGACATCAGCGGCACCAAATCGTACAGCACCGAGGATACGGCTTACCGAGAATTCAAAGTAAAGATGTGTAAGGTTAAAGAGCGGATGCTCACCCCTGTCGGCAAGCAGCTTGCTGAAGAACGCCATGATTTCATGGAGATCTTCTTTAAGAGACTGGATACAGAAATTTTTGGTCGTTAAGGGAAATGAAGAAAGATCGAAAATGAATTTTTTATCTTTCTATGGTACACAATGACATCAGGGAATGAGGCCATTCTTCAATGGCTGAACATTACATAATAACGTGGCAACCTGGATCTTTCAGCAACTGACAGTCAGGGAAATGGAGAAGATAGAATGGTAAATAAGGTTAAGGCTATCGTCATTACCGGCTATGGCACCAACTGTGAGAATGAAATGGCCCAAGCCTGCCGCCTTGGCGGAGCCGACCAGGTTGACATCGTCCACGTTAGTGAACTTCTCCATGGCGAATACCGCCTGGATGACTATCATTTCCTTAATCTCCCCGGCGGCTTTCTTGATGGTGATGATCTCGGTGCCGGTCAGGCGGGAGCCCACCGCTTTCGCTATGCCTCCATCATCGGCACAGACGAAAAGCTTCAGGACCAGCTCTTACGTTTTATCAATGACGGCAAATTGGTTCTCGGCGTCTGCAATGGTTTCCAGCTCATGGTCAAGATGGGAATGTTGCCCGGTTTTGATCACTGCTACACCAATCGCCAAGTCAGCTTGACCTATAATGATTCAGGCCGTTTTGAAGATCGCTGGGTAAACCTTGCCGTGGATAACACTTCCCCATGTGTCTTCACAAAAGGCCTCAGCGATCTCTACTATCCGATACGGCACGGAGAGGGGAAATTCGTCACCAAGGACGAGGCAACCATGACACAAATTGTGGACAACAAGCTCGTTGCCCTTCGCTATACTGACCCCCAAACCCATGAGCCAACCATGGAGTATCCCCTTAATCCCAATGGCTCCCCTGAGGGTATTGCCGGCATCTGTGACCCGAGCGGCAGATTATTTGGTCTCATGCCCCATCCAGAGGCCTTTCTGCATCGGGTTAATCATCCCCGCTGGACCAGGGAGGAACTACCGGACGAAGGTCAGGGTGTCGGCCTTTTTCGTAACGCCGTTGATTTCATCAGAAAAAATCTCTAGCGTGTTGTCAAAAGGACGAAGGTGCTACCGGACATGACCGTGGCCAACAGTGACATCAACATCGACACCAGGGAACCTGCCCAAAAAATTATTGCCACCTTCTTTGCCCTGCGCAAAACCCTGCTCGCTCTTGGCAGCGCCCTCATCCTCGGCACCGCTGGCTTTTATCTCGTCTCGCCCCACATTTTCTCTTTTCTGCAGACCCACCTCCACCAACAGCTCGCCTTTTTCACGGTGACGGAACCCTTTCTGGCCCATGTCAAGCTTGCCTTGGTCGCCACCATCATCACCCTGATGCCGGCCTTTATTTTTTGCCTGTGGCGGGCCCTGGCCACCCCTTTTCAACTTTCACTCCGGAGCCAGGTCGCCTTTATCATCACCACCTGTCTGCTCTTCTACGCCGGGAGCCTTTTTTGTTATTTCGTCACCCTTCCCTTCGGCATCACCTTTCTCCTCGGCTTTGAATCGGAACAACTCCAGTCTGTTATTTCTGTGGGCCGTTTTGTGACCTTTGTCACCATATTTGTCATGGCCTTTGGCCTTATTTTTGAACTCCCCATCTTCATGGTCTTTGCCGGCAAGGTGGGGCTTATTCCCCGTCGTAAATTTGCCGACAATAGG
>JBFFNX010000226.1:0-5237 GCA_041562995.1 Desulfurivibrionaceae bacterium | reverse complement strand
GTACATATGGGCCACCTGCTCGTTAACCCGGTCAACCGCCATGGCATACTGAATGAGATCATTGGTACCGATGCTGAAAAAATCGACCTCTCTGGCCAGAATGTCAGCAACGGCAACGGCACTGGGCACCTCCACCATGATACCGATCTCAACATCATCACCGCTGGGCAAGCCCTGGCTCCGTAACTCTGCGCGGACCTGGGCAACAACCTCCTTGACCTCCAAGAGCTCGCAATAGGAGGTAATCATCGGGAACATAATCCGCAAATTGCCATACTCTGCTGCCCTGAACAGGGCGCGCAGCTGGGTCTTAAAAAGCTCTGGCTTGCGAAGAGAGAGACGAATGGCCTTGAGGCCCAGGGCAGGATTTTTTTCTAGACGAGAGGAGTGGCCTTTCACCTGTTTATCGCCACCGATGTCAAGGGTACGGATAGTTACCGGGAAGGGGCTGAGGCTAGTCAGGAGATGTTCATAAATGGAGACCAAAAGCTCTTCTGGAGGCGGGCCGTCCGGGGTGAGATAATAAAATTCGCTGCGGAAAAGACCGATACCACCGGCGCCATATTCAAGGGCCTGGCCAATTTCATCAAGCATCTCCAGATTGGCCTCAATGGCAATCTGGCGGCCATCCTTTGTCTCGGCCGGCAGGTGGGCGAAAAAATTTATCTGCCGGCTATATTCGGCAAACTGTTTCTTGCGATCCTGATAGGCCGCAAGCTCCCTGCTCTCAGGATTGACCACCACCCGGCCGCTGTTGCCATCCACCACCAGGAGATCACCGCTCATCACCTCTTGGCAGATATCAGGACAGCCCACCACCGCCGGGATGGCCACGGTTCGTGCCACAATGGCGCTATGACCGGTCACACCGCCCAGTTCGTTGACAAAACCCAAGACCAGCTTGCTATCCATGGACAGGACATCTTCCGGAGAAAAGTCATTACCCACCAAAATGATGGGTTCGTCCGGATCCAGCTCGCCACCTGTACCCAACAACTCTTTGACAATCAGATGGGCAACATGACGGGCATCAGCAGCCCTTTCCCGCAAATACGGGTCGCTCAAACCGGAGAGTTTCTCCTCACATTCGGCCAAAGACTGCTTGAGGGCCATCTCCGCACAGACCATTCTCTCGGCAATAAGAAGCCGGGCCCGTTCAACCAACATCGGATCCTCGAGAATCAGAAGATGGCTGTCAATAATGGGTTTGAATTGCAAAAAATCTGCATCACATCTTTTTTTCAGCGTCAGGAGACCCTGTCGGGCCTGGGAAACAGCCGCAGCCAAACGAGCCTCTTCGCCGCCAACCTCATGCCGGCCAGACAGCCGTCTGGGCCGCCCCCATTGCTGATGAGCAAGGACAAGGGCCCGACCAATGGCAATACCAGGGGACGCGGCAACACCCTGAAACTTCTGGGAGGGTTTATTATGGGCCTGGGATCTATTCATCATTCTAACAATAAGCTGCCTTGAAACAAGGCGGAAAAATGGCAAAAACCACCTCCACCTTCACATCTCAGAGCTCTTTAATAAGGTTACTAAGGGCGGTTACAGCCTCTTTACTGTCCGGCCCGGTGGCGTTCAAGGTTATTGTCGCACCTGATGGGCAGCCACAGCATAAAATATCGAGAATGGATTTGCAGTCCGCCCTTCTGTTGTTGGCGCTGATGAAAATTTCTGACTGAAACCCCTGGGCCTTTTCTACCAAAAGAGTGGCTGGTCTGGCATGGAGGCCATGGCCGTTTGTCAAAATAACTTCGCAACTATATGTGGACGGCATGGACGTGACGCAAGCCATCATTTAACGAGGCGCAATGACGGCTTACTCCCCTTTTCCTTTGTCGGAGGTGGCACGAGTGCCTCGTCATCGAAATCAATGGCCGCCACAAAACGTTTTTCGCCACCCATGGTAAAAATCTCCTGGCCGGTAAACTGAGGGGTCCGCAAGGTCCACGTCACCTTTTGTGGTGGGACACTAAGAATCTGCAGCGA
This sequence comes from Desulfurivibrionaceae bacterium, assembly GCA_041562995.1. Classification (GTDB taxonomy): domain Bacteria; phylum Desulfobacterota; class Desulfobulbia; order Desulfobulbales; family SURF-16; genus BM506. The sequence continues at coordinate 3,245 of JBFFNX010000226.1, read as the reverse complement.
GACCTGCCACCACTCGTCACGCTTGCCCTGATCCCGCTCAAAATCGGTAACCAGGGCGTAAATCATGGAGTTTGGTTCTTCAGCTACCACCAGCACCACATCACCGATAACGGTGGTCGGCTTAAAGCTGACTACCTTCTTTAACTCGTTGACAATCGCTTCCATGACTTCCATATTTTTCTCCGCAAAACGTTAAGGCCCTTGAAAAAGATCTCCTCGCCCGGCCACGCGACCTGCTCCAGAAAATCCATAAGCACCTTGCCAGAAATCCGCTGAAAATTCCAATTGTTTCCCCTTTCCGCCCTGCTTTTAGGTTCTCCATATGAAACCACGGCCAGCCATCGCTGCTTTCCCTATCATTTTTCTAGGTTTTATTGTAATACCCTGTATTTTGTGGGTTAAATTTTATACTTACAGCTCACAGCCAAAGGGTTGTCAGCGTATGGCTTAAAGACCAAAAATATCCCCGCAAAAAATCCACCTCACAAACTCTTTTCACACCCATATTTTATGGAACTTTTTTTTCTCATAGCTCCTCTTCTACTCATCACCGCCTTCAGTGTGAACACGCAAGGTGATGGTGATGAAGGCCCGGATGAGACCACAATCCTTGTTCGCGCGGTGCTTGCGGGAGACAAACAGGCCTTTAACCGCCTGGTTATTCTCTACCAAAGCAGGATATACAACCTGGCCTTTAATTATGTGAAAAATGATGAAGAGGCCAAGGACCTGGCTCAGGATGTTTTTGTTACCGCCTACAAGGCTCTGCCTAAATTACGTGATGACACCAAATTTGGCGCCTGGCTTTACCAGATAGGACTGAACCATTGCCGTAACCGCTATAAGCGCCTGAAAAGAAGAGGCTATTTCACCAATAAATCGTTGGATGATGATGAATCGAGCCTGCAACTTGCCGGTGGTGAAACCCCTGAGAAGGAGCTTGAACAACAACGCACCATCAAGCTTGTGCGCGACACCATCGCCACCATGAACGATTCTGAAAAAGAAATCATCATGCTTCGCGACCTGCAGGGCATGCCCTATGATGAAATTAGCGAAATTTTAGATATCCCCCTGGGTACGGTAAAGTCGAAATTAAGCCGGGCCCGGACAAGTTTGAAAAATAAGTTGAAACGCTTCTACTCTCAGATGTAGAGAAAACCAAAACTTCCCGTCATCACCGGCACAAATGGCCGTGATAGGGGAACAAGAGAAATTTAACCTGTAAAATTCTTATGAATTGCCCCGACTGTCAAAATCAATTCTCCGATTTTATTGATGCAGAAATTTCCCTTAAATTGGCCCACAGCGTTCAAAGCCATCTGGCTGAGTGTCCTGACTGCTCTGCGGAATGGCTGCTCTTTCAACAGACCGTAACCACCCTGCATAACTTTCCCAGCCAAAGGGTTCCTGCCGATTTCATCATCGGTCTCAATGAAAAGCTTAGCCAGCAACCCTTTGCCAAACTCAAGGGCTGGTTGGCCTTCATGACCCAGCATAAACTGACCGCGACCACAGCTCTGGCCACCTTGATGGTGGGTGTCATCAGTGCTGCAGTTCTTCAACTTTCGCCGCTGGACAGTGAACAAACCCTGGCTCGAAAAGATGTCGCTGACAATAGCACCATACTGGCCCTGACCCTCGATAAGGATCAGACCAACTACTATCCAGGCATCCCCTTCCTGGCCCAAAATACCCAAAGCAGTCAACTCACCATACCTCGCAACCGCGTCCAGTTTACCCCGGTTAAACAGAGCGCCCCTAAGACCCGCCATAATTCTTTATTAGATTCCCGGGGCTCGCCAACCCTGACCTACTCAGCAACCCCCCACCCATCCCTATCACGTCTCGGAACCACTTCCCCCGACATGGTTGTGACTATCCACGCAAGCTCCACAGCCTATCAGCACGCTCTGATCAGTCAACTGACCGCCAATCGTAACTGGAAGACCCAGATCAGCGGCAATACCCTGCTCGTTACCCTGCCCTACACCCAACTCGTCAATCTTCAGCATCTCTTCGGACCGGCCGATCCCCATATCAACCCCACTGAACTCTCCCGCCTCAGCAAGTCATCCTCTGCAAGCCTGCTTACAGTTGCCGTGGCCTTTCATTAAATAAGCCCCATCCCAGCTACCCGATCCTTCAGATGATTTCCTAAACGTGCCGTGCCGATACGTCACGTCTTCTTTTCCTGGTGTCCTTGTTGACATTCCTCATCTCCTCCCTATAGATTAAAGGGTGTCAGCCGTAGCGATGAGCTGGCCGGAAACTCTCTTTTAAAAGTCGTAATACTAAGAACTTTTTGATTGTTGCCATGTCTTAAATTCGACAACCAAGAATGTTCAGTTATCCATCATAACCCCTTAACAAAAGAGGCATAAGCATTATGCATACTTCCATGAGCAGCACATTCCCAGCATCTCGATCTCACCTGGTCGTGTTCCTGGCCGCCTTCTCGCTTTTGGTAAGCGGCCTGTTCAACCAGGCCCAGGCCGCCCGGCCGGCAAGCTTTGCTGACCTGGTCACCACCCATGGCGACACCGTGGTCAATATCTACACCACCCAGACGGTCAAGACCCCTGCCGGCCATCCCCAATTTAATTTTAACGGCTCTCCAGACCAGCTTCCCGAGCTCTTTGAACGTTTTTTCGGGCAACCTAATCCTCATAGTAACGGTAAACCCCGCACCGAAAAACGGACAAGCTTAGGCTCCGGCGTTATCACCTCGGCAGACGGCTATATCCTCACCAATAACCATGTGATTGAGGATGCCGATGAGATCCATATCCGCTTTGCCAACCACAAGGAGTATGAGGCAAAAATCATCGGCCGCGACAAGATGACGGACCTGGCCCTGATCAAGATCGAACCGGAGGGCAAGCTGCCCTTTGTTAAATTTGGCAATTCTGATGCCCTGCGGGTGGGAGACTGGGTGGTCGCCATCGGCAACCCCTTTGGCTTTGAGCAGACCGTCACCGCCGGCATTGTCAGCGGCAAAGGCAGAACCTTGGGCGGTGGTGCTTACGACAACTTCATCCAGACCGACGCCTCCATCAATCCCGGCAACTCCGGCGGCCCCCTGTTTAATCTCGATGGTGAGATGGTGGGCCTCAATACCGCTATCTACTCCCGTTCCGGCGGCAATATCGGCATTGGCTTTGCCATTCCGGTCAATATGGCCAAAAATGTCATGACCCAGCTCCAGAAAAGCGGCAAGGTCACCAGGGGCTGGCTCGGGGTGC